>CAVFIO010000024.1:0-24831 GCA_963622535.1 Akkermansia muciniphila | reverse complement strand
CGACGGCATAGTTACCGCATCGGTGCGCTCTTAATTTAGATATTGAACTTTATAAACAGAAGCTAATGCCTTAAGTGAAGCGATGCATATATATCAAAAAGCAACAGCATATTTCATCCTATTTTTTTATGAGCACACAAAAGCTCTCCCTGAAGTACAGGTGCATAGCGTTTATGAATACTCATACATTTTGAAATTGTCGGAAGAAAATAATACCTGTTAGGATCAAGTGCTGACTGAGCCTTAAACCAGTAGTCATAGTTCTCATCAGCAAAGAAGCCGTTTAACGAATGCTTTTTAAGATACTCCCATGTTTTCTTGAAATCCTCTTCGCGCTCTGCAATGACATACAGAGCCTTCAGCACATTTTTCTCCATTTCATCACGCAACAGCGCCGCATGCCTTGAGCATATTTTCTGCCAGTTCGGGTTGTATATATAATATTGCTCCTTAGGCAGTTGCATTACCTGCGCAGAAAGCCACGAGCAGGCATGATCCCAGATCATATCCTGCACATCTTTGCTATTGCCATCCTTAACCCCGTACATCGTTTCATATTTGTTCATAGACAAGGTGGTGATTACATCTATAGAGCTGCGGCCGTGCCAGTAAAGGAATTCACTGAAAGCCCCCATCAGTCCGCGTAATTTAAGCTCAACCAGGGTTAAGGGATTTATCAGGCGCAAGGCTCTCAGGGCATAGTAATCAGGAGTATGCATAATCTCATCAAAATCATAATCCTGATAGGAGAGCGCAAGCTCTGCCAGCACATTCGGAGCATTCCATAAAACAACATGCCCCTGACAGAACAATGCCTGAAAACGCAGCTCTCCCCAACGCTCATCATCAGTCACCTTACCGTCTACCGAGGCTCTGATAGATCCCGTCAGACGTTTCATAATATCCTTATCTTCATCAGCAAACTGCTGCAGAACAGGCAGCTTTTGCAAGCGTCTGGCATTGATAAATTTCCTGTAGAAGTTCTCATCAGGAGTCATTGCCTTTTTTAAGGCTGTCTCAAGGAGATTACTGACGCAATCCTCAATATCAAGCTCGCTATCGCCTTCAGTAAGCTCATAGCAAAGCCTTTTTATCCTGAGAGCCTGCTGATATGGCAAAGAAGGAAGCTGCAGCTTATTGGCACCCTCTTCTTCATCTTTATAGGAAGGATCATAAAAGCCGTCATGGCCGGATAAAATCTTACGAAAGATATCCTCGCACTCAGATACGGTGAAATTATGGCTTTGCTCAATAAGAGAGTTTGTTTCCTTTAAAATGCCTGAATTCAAATTACTCATAACCCATCCCTCAGTCAAAAAGAAACATACGTCCGTTGCTCGCAAGCTTCAGGATCACCGGACTGAAATCAGCCATCTGGAACAGGGTATGGTGCAAAAGGCACTTAAGACGTGGATCGCCGGCCAGACTTTTACCCAGACTGTTAATCTCAGGATCTGACATATGCCCGTTATAGTGATACTGTCTGAGAAGTTCATGAGCTTTCTTAAAATCATGCTGGCGATCTTCAATCACATACAGCTGCCTTAAAAAAAGCTCGTCACGATGTGGCTGCTGCTCCCTGATAAAATCTGCCTTCCAGCTGTCAAAGCATTCCTTATCCTGCATCCAGACATCATCACTGACACCGGCAGCGTCACAGAAGGCTTTCTGACCTCCCAGTCTGGAATCACCATATGAGCCGTAACCTGCCTGAACCGACAGCAGAAAGTCATTTAATTTTTCATTTAAGGTAAGTTCGATATAGCTCATGGGCTTTACCGCCAGCAGTCCCTGTAATGCAGAAAAACCAGCCGTCTTCATCACATTGGCAACCTTCTTTTCAGGATCCGGCAGCACCATGCAGCTTATCCACAGCGGATTTACCACCCAGTCAAGCACCTCAAAATCATAAGCCTTAAGGGAGCACTCAATATAAACACTCGAGCCGTCTTCAAACTTCGGCCCCCAATCAGGGATCACATCCTCAGGATCACACTGAAGCCACACATGAGGATCATGTCCTGACAGGGCTCTGTGACCCCAGTAAGCAGTACAGCGGTCAAAAACCTCATGGCAGGCATCAGATATAAGATCCATATCCTCATCCTCAACAGACAGCCTGCCTAAATGCTTTGTAAGCTCAAGACTCATACCTCTTACTCTTAAGCTCTGATAAAAATCACCATCTCCGAGCATGAGGCTATCCCTTTGCAATCCGTCAGGATCGTGACGCTTTAAAAGCTCTATTCCCTTGTTATTTTCAATCAGGGTCGCAGGTAGTTTTGAAATACCTGTGTTCACTGAGTATTTGCAGTTCACCATAAGAACTCCTAAAAATTTTCTTTCGCGATTGGTCAGTAGAAATAATTGAATCTGCGGATTTTCCGAGCTCTGTCCCCCCCCTCTAACAATGAAAACTGATTTAAGCAACATCCATGTAAAATTACGCAATGCGAATAGTTGTCTTAACTGCTGCTTAAAATCAATAAAGTTTCTATTCCTATATTTATTATAGGTTCATTTTTATATGTTTCAAGTATGTAATTAAAAATTTTTTAATACCCTGATGACGGCATGAAAAAAGTCCCTGCTCTACAGACTGTTCACAGGATCTTCCCCTCTGCACAAAATGTACAGACAGCAATAAAGCGCGCTATAATCATCCGGTAATTTTGAAAACATAAATAGACGAGAATCGAAAAAGTATGAAAAGATCATCCCATCTGACCCGTCGTATGACCGCCATTAACCGTACCAGACGCCGCCGTACCTTTATGCGCGCCTTAAAGCAGCGTCGCCTGGCCAGAGCTGAGGTTTTCTTCCTTCTAGAGGATAACCACTAAGCATCATCAAACTCTGGCACTTTCCTTGCTTTCTTCTTTTTAAAAGAGAACATATTTATAAAACGGCAATTCTCTGCCGTTTTTTTTTGAGGAAAGACAGATGTTCAACCGCAGAAATCTCGACGCCTACCGTAAAAACAATGTACGAGCCGAACTCTCTGTTGCCGATCCTTATACCATTACCAAGATGTTATTTCAGGGAGCCTTCGAGCGTCTGATGCAAGCTAAGGGTGCCATTGAACACGGTGATCTTGAGCTCAAAGGCAAAAAACTGGCATCAGCCTCGGCAATAATTGAGAGCTTCCGTAATACTCTGGATTTTTCAATCAATTCAGAGCTTGCACAAAATCTTTTTGATCTGTATACCTATGTTATAGATCGTCTGGCAGATGCAGCCATTGAAGTCAGTCAGAAACCAATTGATGATGCGCTCAGGGTGCTGCTTCCCATAAAAAATGCCTGGGATAACATCCCGCTGTCCGAGCAGCAGAAGGCGGCAGCTCAGCGCTCAGCCATGCAGCATGATGCGGAAGCTGTGACCGGTAATGGATATATTGCCTCAGGATCGGTGTAGCATTAATACATGCTGGAAACTAAAGACGGACCGATATTGATAACAGTTCTTGCAATCATAACAGGGGCATCCTGCGGTGCCCTGTTGCGCTATTTTATAAGCAATGCTTTAAACTCCAGGCTTGAGCTTTTGCCACTTGGTACCCTGGTGTGTAACCTTCTGGGGGCTTTTTTAATAGGTCTGATTACAGCATATCTTGCCAGCAGGGTTAATCTGAGCGCCACCTTAAAGCTATTTCTGGTAACAGGCTTTTTAGGAAGTCTCACTACCTTTTCAACCTTTTCCCTGGAATCTGTAAATCTGCTCCTGTCTGATGCTCCGGTAAGAGCAGTTATCCACACCCTCTCCCATCTTGCAGGCAGTGTGATGCTTGCATTTGCCGGGCTGTTCATAGGACACCGGCTGTTTTCATAATCTTGAGAGTATTTTGATGAGTACTGAAATTGAACAGGTAATAGCTCAGGGACTGGCTGTTTTAGACAGGCTGCAGATCCTGCACAGCGATCATAATTTTCAGGATGAAGCAGCTCTCAGCGCTGAGCTGTCAAAGCTTTGCAATAAACTTAAAACTTTTCCTCAGGATGAACTTCAATCCCACCGGTCTCAAATAAATCTGCTGCTGGACCATCTTAGTGAAAACATGAGTGAAGCCTCAGAAACTCAAATACAGATCAGGCATGAAATGGTCAGTATGCGCAAGAAGAATATCGGAGCTAAAACCTATCTGCAGAACAGACTGGTCAAATATCTATGACTTATACGCTCTCTGAGATCGAGCTTTTAGCCTTAAAGAAAGCTCCGCTGACTCACGATGAACTTGAACGTGTGCGTAAGCTTTCTAAACTGCAGAGCTCAATGTCTGATGAGCTTATTGAGCGTTTTAAACAGAATATAGAAGCCTTCAGAGAGTTCATTCCGGATATTGCCGCCACCTTTGCTCACTATCATCCGTCAACGACGCTTGATTTTTTCTGTACGGAAAACGGCATTCCCAATCTGCAGTTTCCCGACCGGCACAAGGACATACTCTATAAATGCGATGATCCCAGAGCTCTTTGTGATGCCCAGGTAGAAAAGGCCTTAGATGAGCACATTTTTACCGGTACGGTCTATAAAAAGGAAACAGATCCCTACGGCCAGATCCATTTCCGTTACCTCTCTGAGGCTGTAGACAAGGTCAGATGCGCGACATCTGACGAAAAGCTCTACAGTGCACGGGAACTGGCATCTGTTCCGAACGCGATAATCGTAGGCCTCGGTCTTGGATATGTACTGGAAAGTCTGTGCTCCAGAGCAGAGGTTATCAATATCGTAATTGTTGAGCCTGATCTGGACATGTTTTATGCATCTTTGCATGCCTTTGACTGGAGCTCCTTTTTAAATTATCTTCGCGAAAACAGTTTCGGAATTAATTTTCTGCTGGGACAGACTCCCGAGCAGCTGTCACTGGATCTATCCTCATACTATGAGCACCACGGCAGGTTTCTCTCCGCTCAATGCCTGTGCCTTGTTCATTATGCATCTGATGAAATCCGTCTGCTGGTTAATACCCTGCTTAAGGACTATTACCGTCTCCATGCCGCCATGGGATTTTTTGATGATCATCTTTTCGGTACATCACATGGCATGTATGCAGCAACTCATCATCATAAATTTTTAAGATCTGATGTGGAGCTGCCTGAAAAATTCCGCAGGCTTCCTCTTTTCATCATAGGTAACGGCCCGTCTCTTGACAGCGACATTGCATTTTTGCGCAAAAATCAGGATCATGCTCTTATTATTGCCTGCGGAACTGCACTTGACACGCTGTATCACGCAGGGATCAAGCCTGATTTTTATGCGGCAACTGAAAGAACCCCTGAGATTGCAGAAACTCTTGATGCAATACCTGACAGGAATTTCATACGCTCACTTACGCTGCTTGCAGGTGATGTGATCCACCCCTTTACCCAGGACAGATTTGAGCATACTGCAATCTTCGGCAAACCGGATGAACCCTTCTACTGGCGTATCTTCAGCTCCCTAAGAGATGGTCCTAAAATCAGGACCGTCAATGTCATGAACCCCATTGTGGGAAATCTCGGGATCTCATCTGCCCTAAGCCTTGGCTTTTGCAACATCTATCTTTTCGGAATAGATAACGGCAAGCCTCTTAATGCCGAGCGCATGCATTCAAAATACTCGGCAACCTATTCAACATACGGCCTGTCAGATAACAGCGGTAATTATGATGTAAGGCAGGGAGAAACTCTTCCGGGAAACTTTGGAGGAGAGGTGCAGGCAAACTATATCTTCCGTCTGGCAAACCGCCACATGGAACTGGTCATCAATGCTGCAATTGAAAGAGCGGAGAGGGAGATTAGGATCTATAACTGCTCAGGAGGTGCCAGGATCCGCGGCACCGTTCCTGCTCACAGCGATGATATCGACACCTCTTTCTTTAAGCCTGTCAATAAACAGAAGATACTCACCTTTATCCATGATTGCATGAGCATTGATTTAAATCTCAGTCATGCTGATGCGAAAAAAATCTGCAATGCCGCAGAATTTGACTCAGCCTGTGCTCAGATCATGGAGGTGTTTAATCAAAGCTTTGACAGCAGAGTAGCACTGGTAAAGGCCATGGAGCAGGCATCTGAGAGGCTCTGGCGCATCTATGAGAAACCGGACTCAAGAGCTCTGGCCTGCGATCTTGAAGGAACCATGCAATCCATGTTTATCATGGCATTAAATGCACTCTATCACATAAAAAACGAGACCAAAGCTGTCGCCACCGCCCAGGATGTCATCAGAAGCTTCAGATACTTTACTGAGGATGCCGGGATCCTATTCAGATATCTGCCCGATTACATCATGGGTGAGCATCATCAGTTTCTAAAAGGTAAATTAGGCTTTGATCATGAGCTCTCACCTGCCCCGGCAGCCCTGATGCGAGGCAGGCTTTTTAAAGCCGCACCACAGGATCAGCAGAAAAAATTCCTAAAACGCTATGAATGACAGCTATAAGGCCGAAACAAAGGACCTGAAAATGGCATTGGCATAGTCATCCCGGCCGTTATAGAATTCAGGATGCCATTGCACTGCAAGGGCAAAGCGAGCATTTTTTACCCTGACTGCCTCACACAGACCATCATCGGATACTGCCTCACAGCTAAGTCTGGGACTTAGATCCTTTACAGCCTGATGATGATAGCTGTTAACCTTCAGCGTTTTAACCCCGAGCATAGCCCACAGCATTCCCTTATCCGTAAGGGTTACATCGTGCACGCCCCTGTCATAGGGAGCACTCATACAATGATTAGTGCCGGAGGGACGCTGCGTGGGCAGATCCTGCCACAAGGTTCCGCCTAATACTGCATTTAAGATCTGAATGCCGCGGCATATCCCCAAAAAAGGCTTGTCCCTTGCGATGCACTCTTTGATTAAAAAAGACTCCATAGCATCACGCTCAAGACAGACTGCTCCGCATCCGGCAGTCTTCTTAGCCCCGTAAAGTTCAGGAGATACATCATGCCCGCCTGTAAACAGGATCCCGTCAATACGACCCAGGCATTCTGTCAGGATTTTCTGATCAGAGGTTAAAGGAAGCATCACCGGAACTGCTCCTGCTGCCTCTATACCCTTAAAGTAACCCGGCAGCATCCAGATGCTGTCCCGGTGCTCATCCCAAAGAGGTATCACTCCAACAATTTTCATGTGCACTCCTCCTCCACAATAGATCTTCAGTGTAGGAGGATTTGAGAGGTAAAAATAAAAATGCACCACCTTTATGCAGTAAAGACTCAGGTAGTGCATTAATGTACTTAAAACAAGCAGAGCTTATCTGGCAGGGGTACTCTTTTTAGCCTTAGGACGGCTCTTTAGCACCAGGCCCTCTCCCTTACGCCTGGCCTCAGCGATCACTCTGTCCTCCTTGCGCTGAGCTCTGGCATCTGCTCTGGCCCACATACGTTCGTTGGCAGCCTGCTTGCGATCGGCGCGGATCTGAGACTGGGTACGGCGTACCTGAGCAGGCTTCTGATCTGCATAGGGATTCTCTCCGTCCTTAAACTCCACTATGATAGGAGCGCCCATGATCTTAAGGGCATCGCGATAGCAGTTGATGATATAACGCTTATAGGCTGCCGGGATCTTGGAGGTCTTATTACCGTGAATAATAATGCGCGGAGGATTATAACCGCCGGCATGCGCATACTTAAGCTTGATACGGCGGCCACCTGAGATAGGAGGCTCATGCTCCTCAACAGCACGTCTTAAAATACGGTTAAGCAATGAAGAGCTGTGACGGGTGGTGGCAGAAATATAAGCCTCATCGATGGAGTCAAAGAGATTACCTACACCAGTGCCGTGCAGTGCCGAGATAAAATGAACCCTGGCAAAATCCACAAATCCCAGACGGTTGTTAAGCTCAAGCTTGATCTCATCCTTAACAGCCACATCCAGACCATCCCATTTGTTAACCGCAACAACCAGAGAGCGCCCGGAGTCGATGATGAAGGACAGCAGGGACAGATCCTGATCAGTAATATGGGAGTGAGCATCGATCACAAGCAGTGCCACATTACAGTCCTCAATGGCCTTTAGGGTTTTTACAATTGAGAATTTCTCAATGGACTCCTTTACCTTGCGACGCTTTCTCACACCGGCGGTATCAATGACGATGTATTTCTTATCCCCGCGCTCAAGCGGAATATAGATTGAATCACGGGTAGTTCCGGGAAAATCAGCAACGATTACGCGCTCTTCACCTAAAAGTCTGTTGGTAAGAGTTGATTTACCGACATTAGGCTTACCCACGATTGCAAATTTAACCGGCAGATCGGCAAAAGGTGCAGGAGTTGAATTTTCATTACCGGCAGTCGCCTCGGATCCTTCCTCTGCATGCAGTCTTGCTCGTGACTGTTCACGGAATTCATGCCAGTCAAAGCCGCCGCCCTGAGCATCCATGGGAACATTTTCCAGGAATTCATAGCCCTGCTCCCACAAAGATACGGGCTTTGCAAAGGGAGAGCGCGACTCCTCATCCTCAGCAGGAAGATCAGATTCCAGAGGTCCCTCTTCACGCAATACCGGAGCCAGCACCTCTTCTAAAAGAACGGTAACACCGCGACCGTGAACGACAGCGGTCTGGTAGACCTCGCCTAGGCCCAGACCATAGAATTCAGCACCTGCAGTTTCCGGATCCAGTCCGTCAACCTTATTTGCAACCACGGCACACTTCTTACCTGAGCGACGGATGTAATCTGCAACCTGATAGTCACCTGGCATGATACCTGCCCGGGCATCAACCATGTAAAACACCAGATCACACTCGTCAATTGCCTGCAGGGCCTGAGAGGTCATGCGCTCGGTAAGTTCCTCAGGCTGCTCAGTATTATCCTCGGCAATACCACCGGTATCGATGATGACATATTCACGGCCTTCGTACATGGCACGACCGTATTTACGATCACGGGTTAAGCCTGGAAAATCTGCAACCAGAGCATCACGAGTTTTGGTAAGGCGGTTAAAGAGTGTAGACTTGCCGACATTAGGGCAGCCTACCAGTGCTACAACTTTCATCTGTAAATTCCTGGGAAAAATTCGTGTCGTGTGAAGGGTGTTAAGTGATAATTTTCAAAGCGGCGTGATTTTACCACAAAAAAAGTTGAAAAGGCGGCCTAAGCCGCCTTTAACTCGCATAAATAAGCTATTTTTTAGAAAACGCCAAAGCCTGAGGCCTTCTCCTGAGAATCATCAGAACCGCCACTGCTTGCGTCAGTGCTTTCACTCTGAGTCTCATCCTGAGCCTCGTTATCACTGCTACTGCTGTCAGTATCGGAATCAGATTTCACACCGGGCATCAGACCAAAGCCTGAAATTGATTCACGGTGCTTTCTTTCAGCCTCTGCCTGAGCCTTCAGATAAGCAGCACGCTGACGCTCGTATTCGGCCTTTTCACGCTGATATCTGGCCATCTGAGCCTGAGCTTCACGCTGACGGGCCTCCATGGCATTAACCATTCTCTGAGCCTCGGCACGACGGGCCATCAGCTGCTCGCGGGTAACTCCGACTGATGCATAATCATCATAGGCGGCAAGGGATACTCCGGCACCTCCTGCCAGAAGCTCTGACTGAGCTATGTTAAGCTTTGCCGAGGCTACGCCCTGCTGATAACGCAACAGCACCAGACGGCCGCCTGAGGTCTGAATCAACACACCATTGGTGGTTACAACAGGATCGGTGTATACCGGCGTATCATCCGTGTCATCCATCCATGCGATGCGACCGTCGGCAAGCGAGATGAAATAAACATAGCCCTCAAGATCTGCTACAACTACGTAATTACCATAGATAGCAGGAGCTGAAACATTACGGTTGGTTAATACATTGTTCTCCCAGATTTCATGACCGTCCTGACGGGAGATGCAATAGATGCGTCCGTTATCAGAGGTCAGAACAAAGCAGTCGTCATCAAAGGCAATGTTGCGTGAGCTCTTATAGGACAGACGGTTCAGTGCCTGATGATCCTTGAATGAATACCACACAAAGCCTGAGTTATAGGCTGTTGAATAGAGCTTGCCGTCAAGCAGCAGCGGAGATGATGAAACATCAGCTACTCTATCAAGATCATTTGAACCGGTAGGATTGCCTATCATCAGTGAATTGGCAGTAGCTCCGGTATTCTGATCAAGAACCAGAACACGGCCGCCTGCAGTTCCCATCAGCACAAAATCATCACCTGCTGCCATGGGACGGGACTGGGTACGCAGACGAAGACCGTTAGATCCGGCACCTGCCTGCCATAATTTCTCGCCGCTTACGGCATCATAGGCGGTAAGAATTCCGCGGGAATTCAGGACAAAAAGCTTGGTGGCACTGGTATTAAAGCAGGGAGCAGCCAGGATCTCGGCTGAAAGATAATCCTTCCACTCAAGCTTTCCTGAGCCTGCATTCATCACATAGATATAGCCGTTTTCAGTTCCGGCAGCCACATGAGTACCACCTACTGCAACTGCACCTGATACCTTGGCCGTACCCTTATCATCGTTTTCGTCCTCATCCTCAAGATCGATGGACCATCTGGTATCGCCGTTTGCCAGATCCAGTGCATATACATCACCGTGACGGGAAGCGGTATAAACAGTTGAGCCTATAGTCTGAGGGCCAAGCTTTGAGTACAAGCCGTCGGTGCCGCCTACAGAGCGTGACCAGACCTGCTCCACCTCAATGCGATTTGAAATCTCAGGCACCTTGGCAGGCTCTGCAAGATCCTTGCTCCCGGAGCAGGCATTAACCAGCAGCATAGCCGCAGGAACAAGGGCCAAAAACAATGAGCGTTTGAACATTACTTACTCCGCATCAGAAATTTAATAGCTGTATTATCGCAGGCTTTAGTAAAAAAAGGCGGCTTAAGCCGCCTAATTTCAATCATTTGTCTGTTTGATCATTCAAACTTTGATTATGCTCACGTGCAGTTACAAAAGCAGGAGTATCACCGGATTTTGCTACATCATCAAGCTTCATCGCAAGCAGCGGAGAGATCTGCACCTTCTTATCCTGAGAAAGCTTCACCGCATTCTGATAAGCGTCATGGGCACCATTGGTGTCACCCTTGGCAAGCAGCACATCCCCCTTGATCTCAGCCTTTTCTATAGCATAGGCCTCAGAGCTTATGCCGTCTAAGGTCTTGATGGCATCATCATACTGCTTAAGCTGAGCCTGAATCCTGGCAAGATTTAAAGAGCCTGCAGGAGCAATGAGCTTGCCACCGTTCTTTACTGCAAATTTTGCGTGCTCTGCAGCCTGCTCAAATTCCTTCTTGCTTGATTCATAAGATGCCAGATCCAGTGCGAGCATGGCACCGTAGATATCCTGATGCCCGTCTAAAAACTTCCTGGCCTCGGCTGCTCCTGTTTCAGGAGAGCTTGCAAGCTTGTACTGTACCTGATAGAGCTCATAGGACTGCTGCTGAGCCTTCTCAAGGGTATATGCCTGATACTGGCGGAAACCAATCAGGCCGCCTAAAGCGATCACAATACCAAGTGCGATAGGCTTCCAGTTTTCATGCCACCACTTGCGTACTACTTGCTCTCTCTCATGATCGTCGGTTAATACGTCCATCTTCTAATTTCCACCTATATGTTAAGAATAGTTTTAAGCGCGGCCGGAGCATCCTTCAGAGCAACCTCACTTTGAGGGGCATCAGCATCACGCAGGTTCTTAATAGTAACACTACCGCGGGCAATTTCATCATCACCTAAAATAACCGCGGCACGGGCTCCGGTCTTATCGGCACGCTTGAACTGACGCTTGAAGCTGCCGCCGCCGCAATGGGTCATGATCTTTACCCCGGGCAGGGCCTCACGCAGTAATGCGGCAGTTCTGGCCTGATGCAGTTCAATATCAGTACCTGAACCTAAAATATAGACATCCACACTGCTCTTAGGTTCAATTCTGCCCAGAGTTTCAAGCAACAGGATAAGGCGCTCCATACCAAGACCGAAGCCTACTGCATAGGTCGGGCTGCCGCCTAGCTGCTCAACCAGACCGTCATAACGGCCGCCGCCGCAGACAGTACCCTGAGCACCCAGGGCATCAGTCACCCATTCAAATACAGTAAGGTTGTAATAATCAAGACCGCGGACCAGGCGGGGATTTATCTCATAGCTGATCCCGGCTGCATCTAACAGGGCTCTAAGCTTATCAAAATGTGCACGTGTTTCCTCACCGAAGTGATCTGCAAGCTTGGGAGCACTCTTTAAAAGCTCTCCCACATGCTCATCCTTGGTATCCAGCACACGCAGAGGATTGGTGTGAGTGCGGCGCTTGGAATCCTCATCCAGCTCATCAAAGTGCGCCTCAAGGAATTTCACCAGGGACTCACGGTAGGCTGCACGCTCCTCAGATGATCCCAGAGAATTCAGCTGAAGCTTAACCTTATCTGCAATACCAAAGCGCTTCCAGAACTCATGGGTCATAATGATAAGCTCGGCATCGATATCAGGTCCCTTCAAGCCGAAGACCTCAACACCGGTCTGATGGAACTGACGGTAACGTCCCTTCTGCGGACGCTCATGACGGAACATAGGCCCCATATACCACAACCGCTGCTCCTGGTTGTAGATTAAATTATGCTCAAGAGCGCAGCGTACACAGCCGGCAGTTCCCTCAGGACGCAGGGAAAGCATGTCACCGGATCTGTCCTCAAAGGTATACATTTCCTTTTCGACAACGTCTGTTACCTCACCTATGGCGCGGCAAAAGAGATTGGTATGCTCCACAACCGGCATACGCACTTCACTGTAGCCAAAGGAGGATAAGGTGTCACGTAACACCTTTTCTACTTGCTGCCATACTGAGGTATTCTCAGGAAGCAGATCATTCATGCCACGTACGGCTTGAACGTTCAAAGCCATTTTCTATTCCTAACTAAACAAAAGATTATTGATTCAAAGCCAAAGCGCGTACACGACTTTCCAGTCTGTCTGCGGCCTCGGCACATGGAATTTTGCCCATCATCTGACCATGCTCATAGATCAGGCACATGCCGTTTGCCGCGCCGCATACAGCGACATCTGCATGCAGGGCCTCGCCAGGTCCGTTGACGACACAGCCCATAACCGCAATATTGACCGGTGCGCGCACATCAGAGAGCTTATCCTCAAGAGTCTGTACCATCCCCACAACATCAATACCGTGACGTGAGCAGGTAGGACAGGCAGTAATATTTACTCCGCGGGATCTAAGATGCATGCTCTTTAAAATAGCCCAGCCGACCTTTACCTCTTCAACAGGATCAGCTGCCAGAGAAACTCTCAGAGTATCCCCTATTCCCTGCTTTAACAGCTGGGAAATACCGATTGCTGACAGCACAGTTCCGGCCATCAGACCACCTGCTTCAGTTATGCCCAGATGCAATGGTGCATCGGTGGCTAAGGCAAGCTTTTCGTAAGCCTCTACACATAAATTAAGCTCTGAGGCCTTAACTGAGAAGGCATAATTGTCAAAATCATGATCATCAAGAGTAGTTGCAGCTCTCAGCGCAGCCTCAACCATAGCATCCGGAGTGGGTTCACCGTATTTTTTCAGCAGATCATGATCAAGAGAGCCGGCGTTAACACCTACCCTGATTGGCAGACCGTGATCACGGGCTGCCTGACACACGGCTTCAATTCTGTCAGGAGAACCGATATTACCGGGATTGATACGCAGTGCCCCCGCACCGAGCCTTGAACATTCAACGGCAATACGGTAATCAAAATGGATATCAGCGATGATCGGAACAGGAGATGCCTTGCAGATCCTGCCGAAGGCCTCTGCTGCGGCCATTGTAGGCACACTCACCCGTACCAAATCAGCACCGGCATCTGCCATAGCACGGATCTGAGATAGAGTTCCCTCAACATCCATGGTGTCAGTTGAGGTCATACTCTGAACAGTGATCGGTGCTCCGCCACCGATTTTGACTCCGCCTACATCAATCTGACGGGATACACGTCTCTCTATGCTTTGTGCTTTCCAGGACATATCAACTCCTAACGGGTAGGCAGATCAAAACCGACATTCTTACCAGATGGTGCTGATGCAGTACCACCGTTATAGCGTACAGAGATCTTTGAGCTGTCAGACACCTCAATTCTCAAAGGAGGCATGCCGGTTGCACTGACTGTATCTCCTGCCTTATAGCTGCCGCTCTTTAAGATCCTGCCATTGCCCTTGATCCGCAGTGACACCGGGCCATTGATCTTGACAGTCACGGTATTTAGGGAGCCTATATCATTACGGTTTACAATGCGCACCGAGCCTGAAACATCACGCACAGAGGCTGAAAGGGTTGCAGACGAGGTCTCCTTTGCATCAGCCTCCTTTGCCTTCTCACTCTTAGCCTTCTGAGCCTGAGTCTTTTCTGAGGGCTTTACCTGCTGAGCATTAACAGGAGCTGTTTTCAGCCTGTGTTCATCTTTGATGTGATCATCAGGAGCGTTTACAGGCCTGGCTGTAGGCAGGCCTCCGTTAGCTACCTGCTGTGTACCTGAGGATACAGCATCATGTGTTTTCACCTCCGGTGCTGTAAGCAATGCCTTCAGATTTTCAGAGGGTGCATTTTCACTCTCAAGCTTGGCCGGAGCGTCAACACTCAGAGTACCGTTAATATTGAGAGGCTCAGTGTTTTTTTCAACCTCTGTTTTATGTGCATTGGCAATAATTTCATTAGTTCCCAGAGCCTGCGCCTGGGCACGGGCCATTTCTGTATTGGGATCAAGCGGAGCTTCGGTCTCCTCTGCTGCAGGAGGGAAAGGATCTGCCGTCACATTATTTTCAGCCATATCCTGCTGAACGCCGGAGCTTAAGGTCAGGGCACCGCTGGTACTCTCCTCCTCAGATGAAGAGCTGAACATGGCACCTATGCCAATACCAAGGCCAAGGAGCACGATACCGCCGGCACTTAATACGGCTATTTTCTTAAAAGGAGATCTGAGATTACGCTGCTGTCTTGAAATTCTCTGCGCATTGATACCGGCAGTCCTTTCTGACTGACGTACATTCTGCATATAAAGTTCAGTAAGCGCCTTATTGTCAATATTGACTAAATTGGCATACAGCTTGATTATTTTGGTGACAAAATTCACCGCTGTAGGCTGATTCAGACGGTCATGCTCAATATCTGAAATGGTATTAACCCTGATCAGGATACGCTCAGATGGATCAGTTGAGCGCTGTGATTCCCTGTTCAGACGCTCCACAACCTCACGCTGTGATAATCCAAGCATTTCACGGGCATGCTTTAAAATAGCGCCGGGCATGTTTGGTACCTGATCATCGGGAAGCTCGGGCATCACCGGTACTCTGTCAGGATCATCCCCGTTTAAATTCTGCTCATCATCTGCAGCAAAATCCATCGCAGCAGCATCATTGATGACCTCAGATGCGGCAGTTCCCAGTTCTGTGATTTTTTCATCAGCTGAGTTATTACTGCCATCAGTGGCGCTGAAAGGCCCGGCAGTTACACTGCTGTCATTTCCGGCCTCAGCATTTAATGCAGCATCCTCTGCTACTGTCTCCAAATCCGGATCTTCATTCTGAGTAGCATTCACCTGACTTTGATCGCTTAAGTACTTACTCATTTATATCTCGTCAAACCTGTTGTGCCTTGATGGCTTCGTTGTTGAGGCGATTTTTTACCTGCCCTGCCAACTGACCGCAGGCTGCAGCAATATCATCACCTCGGGTGCTGCGCTTCATCACGGTAAAGCCTCTGTCCATAAGCTCTCGTGCAAAACGCTCCACACGGTTTCCAGAGGGTTTCTTAAAATCAGAACACTCATGGGGATTAAAAGGAATTAGGTTGATCTTACAGGGAAGATCAGAGAGTAATCTTGCCAGAGCTCTGGCCTGCTCAATGCTGTCATTTACACCATCTAAAAGCACATACTCAATAGTAACCTTGCCGCAGTTGGCATTTGATTTGGCAATATACTCCCGTACGCCATGAAGTACTCTTTCAATGTTGTACTTCCTGTTGAGGGGAATAAGTCTGTTGCGCAGCTCATCATCAGGCGCATGTAATGACAATGCAAGGGCAACATCAATCTTTCCGGCAATGTTTTCTAAGACCGGGGCCACCCCTGAGGTTGAAATAGTGACACGGCGCTTGGATAAGGCAAAAGCATAATCAGAAAGCAGGATCTCACAGGCAGCCATTACCGGCTTCAGATTATAAAGAGGCTCACCCATCCCCATCATCACGACATTTGAAATGGGCTTATGCTCTTCATTTTGAGAAAACCCGACTACACTTGCTGCGCGCCACACCTGTCCTATAATTTCAGCGACCGACAGGTTGCGGTTAAAGCCTGAAGCCCCGGTACGGCAGAAAACGCAGCCTACAGGACAGCCCACCTGAGTTGAAATACATAAGGTATTTCTATCCTCTTCAGGGATAAGCACGGTCTCAACTAACTGACCTGCACCTATATCCAGGGCCCATTTGATGGTTCCATCGACGGAGCGCTGCTCTGTCACAATTTCCGGGGCCCTGATCTCGCACTGCTCCTTAAGTCTCGCACGCAGATCCTTCTTGATATTAGTCATCTCATCGAAGTTACTTACTCCGAACTGATAGATCCAGCGCAGTAGCTGCTGGGCACGAAAAGGCTTCTCACCTAGTGAGACAAAAAAGTCCTTCATCTCCTCAATTGAGAGATCCATCAGGTTGATTTTATTATCCAAGAGAGCTCCATTTAATGTTTAAAGGTCAAACATCTATTATAGCGTGCACAGCATATTCTATGCATTAAATTTCACTAAGGGCAGTCCCGTCCTCAAGCAAACGCCTAACAAAGGCGGTTAAAGTTTCTGAAGCCTTGCCGTATAAGCCGTAATCAAACTGAGAGCCTACCGCACTGCGCTCTAGGTTAAACTCAACGCACAGAGCCCCCACACTGCGGGCAAAGCTGCAGAAGCCTGCTGCCGGATAGACCACGCCTGAGGTACCGACTGCCGCAAACAGATCGCATTTTGCAAGACGTTCTTCAATGAGATCCATGTGATACGGCATCTCCTCAAAGAAGACAATATCAGGACGGGTTGTGCCAGAGCTCCCGCACAGAGGACAGACATCCTCAGGGCTTGAGGCATCAGACTTTTTCCATCTTCCGTGACATTTGCTGCACAGCATACTGTTAAGCTCACCGTGCATATGAATTACGTCACAAGAGCCGGCCTTTTCATGCAGATCATCGATATTCTGTGTCACCAGCGTTACACTGCCGCCAGCAAAAGACGGCCATTTCTCCTGCAGCAGAGCTACCGCCTCATGCGCAGGATTGGGCTTTCTGCTCTGAAGAGAAAGACGCATCCTGCTGTAAAAGTCATGCACCTTGCGCGGATTACGGATCAGGGCCGAAGGAACACATACATCCTCAATTTTCTCACTCTCCCAGAGACCAGTCTCTGAGCGAAACACGGGAATACCGGATTGTGCCGAAATGCCGGCACCGGTTAACACCACTATGTTTTTAAATTCAGTATGCATAAGCTGTCCTCCACTTGATTTCCTGTAACGCTAATCAAGTGATTCACCAAGAAGCCACATAGCAATCGGCATTACAATTGCACCTGTAGGACCAGGGGCCAGGAAGGGAGAGCCTTCCGGCAAATACGCAGATGAAAGATCAATATGTACCCACTTCTGCTCATCACCTACAAAGTGAGACAGGAAAGCAGCCGCAGTTGATGCCCCGGGGGCAGAAACGCCGTGACCGGAGTTTGAGATAGTAGCACGACGGGAGCTGATAAAGCGCTCGTGGAACTTATAGAAGGGAAGCTGCCAGTAAAGCTCACCTGTCAGAGCAAAAGCATCCTTAAGGGACTTGGGCATCACATTATCGCGGGTGATAACAGAGCACATATCCCTTCCTACGGCAGCCTTGGCACTGCCGGTTAAGGTTGCAGCATCAATAATATACTCGCAGCCATCATCCCTTGCCTGTAAAAGAGCATCAGCTAACACCAGACGCCCCTCGGCATCAGTATTGCCTACCTCAACCTCAACACCGTTTGGATAGCGGATAATATCCCCGGGTACCATGGAATCGGTGTTAATCAGGTTCTGTGCACAGGCAAGATAACATCTTACATGACGCTTAAGTCCCATACCGACAGCAAGTGCCAGCGCACAGGCAAGATTTACAGCTCCTGTCTTATCAGTGCGCATATCCGCCATAAAATTATCAGGCTTGATGTTATAACCGCCGGAGTCAAAGGTGATCCCCTTTCCCACAAGTGCTACCTCAGGCTTATGGTTTTCATCAAGGCCCTCCGGGATATATTCAATAACCCCCATTACCGCATGAGCTCCGGCGCCCACTGCATTAAGACCGCTGTAGCGCTTGAACTGCTCATCCTTTGATGAGAAAACCGCCATATTAAGCTTGCCCTTGGTAAGCTCAGAGGCATTTTTGCAGATCTCACCTAAAGATTTCATCATGATCTCAGGCGGACAGTCGGCAGAGCTCAAATCAGCAAGACCGCGGGCTGTTGCAACCATGGCAAACATCCAGGTAATGGTACGCAGTGCCGAACGGCTAAGAGGCAGTGCTACGGTAAGAGGCTTGCTGTCGCCGCTGTAGAGCGCATTTAAGAAATTCAAACCGTCCCACGGCTCAAATTCACCGCCGCAGATAAGCTTTACTTTAAAAATGCCATGAGATGCCAGAATACGGCCGCAGCGCATAAAGGGAAATTCTGCATCCTCAGGCACATAGATCTGAACACAGTTTCTCGATATGGCTACAAAATTTGCCGATTCATCATAGGGGGCAGGAGCCTTGCCCAGGCACAGCTGAGCCTCCATCAATCCATCAGGGGCATCATCGTAGGTATGAAGCTTTAGTTCCATATTTCTATCTCTATTTTGCTTTTTTGCGTAATTTTGCTACTGTCTGTTCTATGTCATCACAGGCTATGTCAATCTCACTCTCAGTGGTAAAACGACCAAGAGAAATACGTAATGAGGCTCTGGCAAGTTCCTCAGACAGACCTATACCTGTGAGAATATATGAGGGCTTTAAAGTTGCCGAGGAGCAGGCAGATCCTGCCGATACCGCAATCTTTGACAGAGAGGGAATGAGCATGGCCCCGTCAACATTTTCAAAGCTGACTGATAAAATGCCCGGCACATGATGATCACGGCTGCCGTTGATGATCGCACCGTCAATCCCGGATATGCGGGCAATCAGTTTCTCACGCAGAGCATTCATTCTTTCTGCATCATCAGCTCCCTGACTTTGCATTATCTCAAAGGCCTTGCCCATACCGGCTACCTGATGAGTAGGAACCGTTCCGCCGCGCATTCCCTTCTCCTGCCCGCCTCCCAGGATCTGTGCACTCAAGGGAATATTCTGACTGCGCTTTATATACAGGGCACCAACTCCCTTAGGACCGCAGATCTTCTCTGAGGTTAAGGTTGCAAGTGAGACATCACTGCTGCCAAAATCAGTCTTTATATATCCTGCACTCTGAGCAGTGTCTGTATGGAAAAAGGCACCATGCTCGCGACAGAAAGCTGCCAGTGCGGCCACATCACAGACTGAGCCCAATACACTGTTGGCCTGAGCAATTGAAACCAGGAAAACGTCATCGTCAAAATACTCTTTTAAGAGCCCGACATCCACGATCCCGTCTCTGTGAGGCGTAAGGTAGGTAACCTCATAGCCTAGAGACTGCAGTCGTTCACAGGCCTCCAGTACCGCCTTATGCTCAATTTTCGAGGTGATTACTCTGCGCCTTCTGTCGCCCTTTGCCAAAAGAGCCTGAGACAGACCGAATATAGCAAGGTTATTGGCCTCGGTTGCACCTGAGGTAAAGACAATCTCAAGAGGAGATACGCCAATTAACGAGGCAACACGGTCACGGGCCGTCTCTACAGCCTCCGCAGCCTCCCAGCCGTATACATGATCCTTGGCATGGGGATTGGCAAATGCTCCATCACCTTTGAGGCAGCGAACCATCTCCTCTATCACCCGAGGATCAGTAGGAGTTGCGGCAGCATAATCTAAATAAACAGGACGGTTCATTAAATCACTCATGAATATGGGTTACAGCCATAGCGAAGACCTTTTCTACATGATCATCGTTTAAGGCATAGAAAACACGCTTGCCGTCACGCTTCAGGCGCACAAGCTTATTTAAGCGCATATTACTCAGCTGATGAGATACAGCAGACTTGGTCATTTCCAGAATTTCCGCGAGATCACTTACACACAGCCACTCATGCTGCTGCAGTGCATCCACAATACTGATACGGGTAGGATCTGATAAAGCCTTGAAAAACTCCGAAATGATATCAACATCATCCTGAGGAAGCATTGCGTTCCTTAGAGCTGTAATTTCGGCACCGGATAAACTCTCATCCTTATTAATTTTAGGATCGCTCATCAAAACTCCTCTTTAGAGACGCAGGCTCTCGCCACTTACATTATAGATATTATGCTTACGTCCTAAATCCCTTAGGATCCTCACTGCATACCGGTATTCTAAAAAAGCATAACGATGCGTTGCAGCTGCTAATGACATCAGATCATAACAGAGGTGCTCATCACCATCTATGAGGCGGAGCATTCCCAGATAAAAATACCCCTCGCACAAATGATCGGCGAATTCTTCAACCTCAGACTCATGAGTTTTGATTTCTTTAAAGAATTCATCCTCATCAGTTTGCCCAAGATAAAGCCTGACTATGTTATAGCCCCAGTTTTCAGTCTTCTGCTTTTCATCTGCATGCAGATAACGCAGCTTTAAGGCAGAAAGAGCTCTATCCCTGTCCGTAATTGAGCTTTCGCAAAGATATATCCACAACATACGGTAAGGATCATTTCTATCTGCTTTGTAGAAGGTTATAAAATCAGGCAAAGCCGTGGCCGCACGCCCTGCAAGATACAGTACTATTGCCCGGTTGAAATTAACATAGGCATCATCAGGATCAAGCTCAAGAGCTGAATCAAAGGCATCCAGCGCCTCCTGAAAACGCCCGTCCCCGGCAAAATAAATACCGATGAAATTATAGGCAGGGGCAAAGCGGCGGTTTTCACTCAGAGCATTCATAAACATCGCACGGGCAGTAGTCTGCATGCCCAGACGGTCATAAATAATGCCCAGCTCATAGAAAACCTGCGCCCGCTCATTATGGGTCACAGCCTTTGTTTCCAGAAGACGTGAAATATTGATAAGTAGCATCTGATCGCGCGTTGCACTTTCATAATAAGGCAAGGCAAACATCACATGCTCACTTTTAACGCCAAAAGGCTTCTTAAACTGATCCCAGGCAGCAGGTGCCGTCTCGTGATCAGCAGATGAGCAGGAGGCCAGAGACAAACAAAGGCCCAGGGCAACGCACGCGCCCAGGACCTTGAACAAATTTATGGATGACACTTGTGACTAATCCATAGACTCCATGATTTCAGTCTCATGCTTTTCAACCTTACGCGGAGCCAGCTGCTGACGGGTAATACCCAGAAGCAGCGTCCAGGTTGAGGCTACATAGATGGAGGTAATGGTACCGAATACAATACCTACAAACAAAGCCAGGGAGAAACCATAGATCATAGGACCGCCGAACAGCATCAGTGATACCACGGTAATCAAGGTTGTACCTGAGGTAATGATGGTACGTGAAAGAGTCTGGGTCAGGGAAATGTCAAACAGATGCTGCATCTCAATGCCGCGGGCAAGCTTTACTGCATTTTCACGTATACGGTCGAAAACCACGATCTTATCGTTTAATGAATAACCGACAACGGTCAGCACAGCAGCAAGCACGGTCAGATCATACTCAATCTGGAAGAATGAGAATACACCCATTACCACGATCACATCGTAGGCCAGGGAGATCACTGCACCTGTTGCCATTCTCCACTCAAAGCGGAAGGCAATATAAGCCAGAATGGCTATAAGTGAAACCACGATGGCAAGCACACCGCTTTCAACCAGTTCCTCGCCGACTGCAGGACCGACGTATTCAGAACGGGAAAGCTTTACCTCAGGATCAATTGATTTAGAGGCTGTGACAACCTTGTTGGTTACAGTCTGCTGATCGAGTCCTTCCTTAGGTGCCACACGGACCATGACTGATCTTGTGGATCCTGAATACTGAGCAGAGCCTTCAATACCCTGAGAAAGATAAGCCTGACGTACAGTCTCCAAATCCACACCGCTGGTGTACTCGGTTTCAACAACCACACCACCTGTGAAATCCAAGCCCCAGTTCAGGCCCTTAACACACATGGAGACGATGCTGGCGATGACCATCAGAAAGCATATAACCTCGACGACCATCTTAATCTTCATGAAGGGGATCACCACCCCTTCTTTAATAAACTGCATCATGATAAGTGATCTCCTAAATGCTCAGCTTCTTAAGGTTGGTGCGGGAGCCCCAGATCCAGTTAACAATGGCACGGCAGGCAGTAACTGCAGTAAACATGGAGCTGGCCAGACCGATCATCAGCACTAATGCAAAGCCCTTCACTGATCCGGTACCAACCATAAAGAGGATGAGACCTGTAATAAAGGTAGTGATATTAGAGTCGGCAATGGTGACAAAGGCACGGGCATAGCCTTCATGAATTGCAGCCTGTACAGGTCGTCCGGCACGTAATTCCTCACGGATACGCTCATAGATAAGCACGTTTGCATCAACAGCCATACCCAGAGTGAGTACGATACCTGCAATACCAGGCAGCGTCATGGTGGCACCTGGAATCAGTGACATGATACCGACTAACAGTACCAGGTTGAACAGCAGGGCAAGGTTTGCAATAAGACCGAAGCCCTTGTAATAGATGATCATGAAAACGAGCAGGAAGAATATGCCGTAAAACATAGCCTTCAGACCGTTATCGATATTCTGCTGACCAAGTGACGGTCCGATGGTACGCTCTTCAACAATCTGAATAGGAGCAATCAGGGCACCTGCACGTAAAAGCAGAGCCAGATTATGAGCTTCCTTACTGGAGCTGATACCGGTGATACGGAAGCTTGAGCCCAGACGCGACTGAATGGTTGCAACGTTGATGATCTGCTCAACCTTGCGGAACTTCGGCTTATAGCCGGCATCCCCCGGCTTCAAGGCATTGGGATCATCACTTTCAATGGCCTTAAACTCAATAAAGTTTGTAGCCATAGGCTTACCGATATTATCCTTGGTGAAGGTGGACATAATAGTTCCACCACGGGAATCGAGGGAAATATTAACCTGCGGACGGCCGTTTTCATCGGTGCTTGAGGATGCGTCAACAATATGATCACCGGTTAAGATGATCTGCTTGTTGACCACAACAGGATAATGTCTCTGATCGTACAGCACTTCAGTACCGGCAGGAACGTGGCCTGAGGCTGCAGCCCCCACATCGGCAGTGTTATCAACCAGACGGAACTCCAAGGTTGCAGTGGCTCCGAGGATTTCCTTGGCACGGGCTGTATCCTGAATACCAGGCAGTTCAACAACCACACGGTCTGCGCCCTGACGCTGTACCAGAGGCTCTGCTACACCCAGCTCATTAACACGGTTTCTGATGATGTTGATGTTCTGATCAACAGCATTGGTACGAACCTCAGAGAGCTTAGCAGGAGTCATTGAGGCACGGATATAGAAGCGGCCGTCATTGGGGTTATCGTAATCCTGAAGCTTGAAATCCTTGTGACGGGAGGATAAGGTCTTCAGCGCCTCATCACGTGTCTGAGCATCACGGAAGGCCACCACGACATTTTCACCTTCAGCTCTGGCACCTGCAAGACGGATCCCGGCATTGCGCAGCTCGGTTCTGAAATCATTTACCAGCTGATCGGTCATCTTCTTCATGGCAGAATCCATGTCTACTTCCATCAGGAAGTGCACACCGCCACGAAGATCAAGACCCAGCTTCAAAGGATGCATACCCATTGAGCGCATCCATGCAGGAGTTGCAGGAGCCAGATTCAGAGCGGTAACGTAATTGTCATCTAATACCGAATTGGCAATATCGCGGGCAAGCAACTGTTCTTCAGTATTCTTGAAGCGTACCAGCAACTGACCGTTTTCGAGCTCATAGTCACCGGTAATATTCTTGCTTTCAAGTGCCTGCTGCACCTTAGTGAGAGTTGCCTGCTCTACATCAAGACCTCTGGCACCAGAGATCTGCAGGGCAGGATCTTCACCATACAGATTAGGAAGAGCATAGAAGGCACCGATCAGAATGATCAGTACCACCATAATATTCTTCCATAAGGGGAATTTGTTTTGCACTTTTCTACTCTTGAAATCAGGCCGCGACAATGCGCGGCCATAATAGAGGGAATATCAGGAAATTACTTATTCTCTTCAGACTTTGCCAGATCAATGGCAGGAGCAGCAGACTCGGTAGCAGCTTCTGCACTCTCCTCAGTCTCAACAGCAGAGGAGGCTGCAGTCCTGGCAGCATTCTTCTTGATGTTTTTCTTAGCCTGGTTTTTCTTCTCAACAGCGATAGCAATCAGGGTGCCCTTAGGAAGAACAGCAACGACATAGTTGCGCTTCATCTGCATGGTAACGCCATCAGCAACGTCAACCAAAACATATTCCTTATTGTCAGGAAGTTTGACAATACGACCTGCAATACCGCCATTGGTTAAAACCTCATCACCTACAGAGAGATTATCTAGAAGCTTCTGCATCTCTTTGCGTTTTTTTGAATTCGGACGCATGATGAAGAAGTAGACGGCGATCATACATACAGACAGAACGATGATCATGGAAAGATCACCACCAGCCTGTGGAGCGGCATCGGCGGCGTAAGCGGCTGAAATAATATTCATTGTTTATAACCTGCAGTGTTGATGCCCCTTAGGGGCTGACTTAAATACAGCTGACTAATATAACACAAATAATGTGATGTATATGACAAAAAACCGCGATTG
>CAVFIO010000023.1:17512-24897 GCA_963622535.1 Akkermansia muciniphila | reverse complement strand
GCTGTAGGTTATAACTTACTGTATAAAATATTTTTTTTCTATAAGCACATTTTTTTTATAAAGATTTTTAATGCATTTATCTAATTGTTTTATCTAATAATTTTCTTGCCATTTATATAATCATCATGTAGTTTTAAAAATTTAATTAAAATTTTTCTGTTGACATCAGATTTTTTTTTGGCATTATATGCACGTCAAAGCTAAGTAATAGCTTTATTACATATCATACACACGGATATAAGAAATAATGATTAAGCAAGAAATGCTAATTATTGATGTTTCGAGAAAAAATAATGGTGCTGATTTAAGACGAATGCCTTAGGGCATATTCCTCTATAAATCACTTTCACAGCACCATTGTTTTTCAGCATCATATATTTCGAGAAAAAAATGAAATCACTACTAAAAAAAGCACTCGTTGCATTTACCCTAGGCACCAGTTTATTTGCCGCCTCCACCTACGCAAAGGAGATCCCGAATCCAATCAAGGTGGGTGTATGCCCGGGACCTTATCGCGGGATCATTGAAAAATTCATTGAACCAGCACTTAAAGAACAGGGCTACAATCTTGAATACGTTGACTTTATCGACTATGTACAGCCTGATGCCGCTCTGGATTCAGGAAACATTGACGTCAATCTCTTCCAGCATCAATCCTATCTTGATGCCATTGTGAAGAATCAGGGCTTAAAGCTTACCTCTGTTATCAATGTACCGACATTAGGCGTAGGCGTCTTCTCTGAAAAACACAAGAGCCTGGAGGACATCCCCGAAAACGGTCGTATCGGCATTCCTGTTGACGCCGTAAATCTTGCCCGCGCACTGCGCATTGCCCGCGATAACGGACTTATCACCCTAGACAGTGATCGCGATGAGCAGAAGGCATCCATTGCTGATATTAAGGATAATCCCAGACATCTTGAGTTTATCCCCATTGAAGCAGCTCAGATATCCCGGGCGCTGGATTCTCTGGACGCAGGCTTTATCAACGGCAATTATGCACTCGCTGCCAGACTTGATTTTTCCAAGGCCCTGGCTGTAGAGCATGTAGTTGAAAACATGGTTAATGTCATTGCCGTGAGAATCGAGGATAAGGATACTGTCGGCAAACTCTTCTACGATGTAGTGAAATCACCTAAATTCAAGCAGGAGCTTGATGCAGATCATTACTACGATATCTTCTCAAGACCAAAATGGTGGAATGAATAAAGCCATAATTAAAGAACCGTAAACGGAAAGCGAAACCTGGAGCAAGGTCTGTACCTTGCTCCCTTTTTTGGTGAGAAAACCTGCAAAAAAGCAAATTCTGTAGCATTACTGTATATTGATGCCACGTAACCTTGTGCTAACTTTTTTAAATAAGCATCAGGCTGCGACTTTAATGATCCTTCCCCTAAAACTATAACTATCAAAACACAACGTAGAGAAGAACATCATGGAATTAGGATTTGATTTCTGGATCCAGCTGGTAGTCGTACTTGGCTGTCTAATCTATGCTGCCCCCAAAGGCGGTATTACCTTAGGTTTAATGGGTGGTGTAGGCCTCGTGATCCTGTGCTTTGGCTTTGGTTTGATCCCCGGTAAGCCACCGGTAGATGTCATCCTCACCATCATAGCAGTGATCTGTGCCTCATCAGCCATGCAATCGGCAGGAGGTCTTAACTGTCTTTTACAGATTGCAGAAAAGCTTTTACGCAAGCATCCTAAGTCACTATGCTATTTAGCTCCCTATACCTGCTGGATGCTCACCGTGCTCTGCGGTTCAGGACACATAGTCTATACCATGCTCCCTATCATTTATGATGTGGCCATTCGCAATAATATCCGCCCGGAACGTCCCATGGCTGCCTCCACTATCGCATCACAGATGGGCATTATCTGCTCACCTGCAGCTGTGGCCTCGGTATCGATCATCGCTCTTTTAGAAGGAGTTGAATACAACGGCATGACCTTTGGCTTTGTGGAGTTATTTTCAATAGTGATCCCGGCAGCCATCGTAGGTCTGTTCCTGGTTGGGACCTTTTCAATGTTTCGAGGCAAGGATCTTGATAAGGATGAACAGTTTCAGGCCCTGATTGCAGATCCTGAAAAGAAGAAATACGTCTATGGTGAAACCTCATCCTTAATCGGTGTGCAGTTTACCTTCAAGCAGTGGCTCTCGCTTTATATCTTCATCGCAACTGTAGCAGTAGTTGCCGTGCTTGGCGCAGTCCCCTCATTGCGTCCGGTGCTAAATGACAAGCCCATGTCCATGACACTGGTAATCCAGATGATGATGCTTCTTGCAGGCATGCTGATGGTTATCTTCTGCGGTGCTAAAAATATCAACAAATCCAACATCTTCAGTGCCGGTATGGTGGCAGCGGTTTCTGTATATGGCGTAGCCTGGATGGCTGATACCTTCTTTGACAATCATCTTGAGGCACTGAAATCCCATCTTACCGATCTCATGATGATGGCTCCGTGGGCTTATGGTGTAGTACTGCTAATAGTATCTAAATTTGTAAACTCTCAGGCAGCAGCCATCATGGCGGTTACTCCTGTAGCCCTGGCAATAGGCACCCCTCCAGGAATTGTAGTTGCCATGGCATCAGCCAGCTACGGCTATTACATTCTGCCCACCTACCCCTCAGATCTGGCAGCCATCACCTTTGACAGATCAGGTACTACCCACATAGGCAAATTCCTGATTAACCACAGCTTCATCCTGCCAGGATTGATCGGTGTGCTCTCTGCAACCACTACCGGTTACTTCTTAGGTGCCATGCTTGGATACTTTTAATGAGACATTAAGCAAAAGACAGACAAGCGGAGCATAAGGCTCCGCTTTTTGATACTGTGTGCAAGACAATGCTAGGCAAATAGCCTACGCCGGTGCAGATCGATATAGCCCCATGCAAGACCTAACAGCAATCCGCCTATATGACAGATGTTAGCAGTCCCTGAGGTGAAGAAGCCAAAGGCGATAAAGATCAGCGACACGGCAATAAGACCACGGGGAAATACAAAGCCTGAAGGACAGTCTGCCCGCTTTGAGACTACGCCGAAATAAGCCAGGATCCCGTATACTGCCCCGGATAACCCGCCGAATATCCCCATCTGCGACATGAAAGCAAACTGCAGCACATTGGAGATGAGCGCGACACTGATAAATACCGAAAAAAGCTTTACCCTGCCTAAATACCTTTCTACAGGTCTTGCCATAGCCTCCCACATCACCAGGTTAAAAGCAATGTGCATGATCCCGAAATGAAGAAATACCGGAGTTAAGAGCCGGTATATATCAAAGGGAAGATCAAAGCCTGAAATATGATTTAATGAGAAGGTTTCAAGCATCCACGGTTCATTTATAAACTGTCCGATAAAGAACAGCACACAGATGATTTCAATTGCGGAGGTAAGAGAGAAAGGATCCCACATCAGCATCCCAAGGCGTGAGCCTTTGAAGCTCCTCTGCTTTGGAGTACGCGCTCCCCGCTCCCAGGATGCCTTGTTAAAGGTACTGTCAAAGGGACTTTGCGCCCAGGACAGAAGCTCTCTTTTGGCATGTCCTACATCAGTATAGTTTTCAACAAAAACCGACCAGTGCTCAGAGGCCCCGGGACAGGCATAGGCCTTATAGCCTTTGGAATTTAGGTGATCGACAAAGGTCAGAGCGCGCTCCTTGGGGAGCACGCATACCTCATAGCCTTCTCTTATTTCTTGGTCAGCCATTTTAAGTATTCAGTAGTTCCCTGTGCCACAGTCTTAAACTCTACATCACAGCCAGCCTCGCGCAGCCTGGTGAGATCTGCCTGGGTAAAGCACTGATAGTGACCTACCAGATGCTCCGGGAAAGGAATGTACTCAATTTCACCACGGCCAAAGAACTTAATGGCAGCATCAGCGATATGAGAGAAAGGCTCAGCACGACCTGTACCGCAGTTATAAATTCCAGAGGGACCGTTGTGCTTTAGGAACCACAGATTAACCTTGGCAACATCTCCTACATAGACGAAGTCACGCATCTGACCGCCGTCAGGGTAGCCCATGCAGCCTTCAAATAATTTAGGATTACCGCCGTCCTTCATCTGGTTATAGATATGGAAGGCAACAGATGCCATGGAGCCCTTGTGCCCTTCACGGGGACCATATACGTTGAAATAACGCAGTCCCACAACCTGAGAGCTTACTCTGGGCAGACGGCGGCGTACATACTCATCAAAGAGGAACTTCGAATAGCCATAGACATGCAGAGGCTTCTCATTTTCACGACCTTCAACATATACATTGCCATCACCATAGGTAGAGGCAGAGGAGGCAAAGAAGAAAGGAATACGGTGAGAGGTTGCAAACTCAAACAGCTTGACGGTGTACTCGTAGTTATTTTTCATAACATAACGGCCATCCCATTCAGTGGTGGATGAGCAGGCCCCCTCATGATATATAGCCTCGATATTGCGGGCACCAAACCGTGCATTAAAGGCGAATTCATCCTTGATAAGCTCAATAAAATCAAGCTTGTCCATATAGTCTGCGATATCTAAATCTACGATATTGGCAACCTTATGGCCTTCAGTCAGATTGTCGACTACCAGAATGTCTGTGATCCCCTCATCATTGAGAGCCTTTACGATATTAGAGCCGATTAAGCCGCAACCGCCGGTGACGATGATCATTGCAATGTCCTCTTAATTAGGTGAACAAGAATTTTGCACATGGGTTAATTTTACCACTTGCAGGACAGTTACCAATTAGACAGCATCACAGCATGCGCTAAAATAACGGATACACTTGCGCAGGACAGATTGGATTTAAAAAAGTACCGAGCGCATTTACGCTTACAGGAGCTACACATGCACCGTATATTGGTAATTACCCCGGCATGGCTTGGTGATATAGTCATGATGCAAAGTCTACTTAAAACTTTAAAGAGCCAGGATGAAACCCGCATCATCGATGTCTATGCTCCGGCATACGCCAGACCGATTCTTGAGCGCATGACAGAAATCTCCGAGATCCTCATAAATCCCTTTGGACACGGTGCCTTTCAGTTAGGAAAACGCATAAGTGAGGGACAGATGCTTAAAAAAAGAGGCTACGATACCTGCTTTGTACTCCCTAATTCCCTGAAATCAGCCCTCATTGCTTTCTTTGCAGGGATCCCGGATCGCCGTGGCTTTAAGGGGGAGAGCCGCTACTTCATCCTAAATAACATGCGCTGTAATAAAAACGACTATCCGCGTATGGTCGATCGCTATGTTGCTCTGGCCTATCCTAAAGATGAGGTGACATGCTCAAGAGATCTTCCCGGATTTGAATATCCCCGTCTTGAAACTAAAAAGCCCTCAAATGTACTGCTTGCAAGACTGAGAGTCACCACCGAGCGTCCGTTGCTGGCACTTGGCTGTGGTGCAAACTATGGACCTGCAAAGCTGTGGCCGGTTGAATATTTTGCCGAGGTTTCCCGCTGGTGGATAGATAACGGTGGCGCCATTCTTGCTCTGGGAACTAAAAAGGACGGGGAGACTATCAGCGCAATTAAAAATCTCTTAGGAGATCGCAAATATCTCACCTATTATTATGACATTGCAGGACAGACCTCTATTGTTGAGGCACTGGATATGACCGGCATGTGCAAGGCAGCCGTATGCAATGACTCTGGCCTTATGCATACCTGTGCCGCAGCAGGAGTGCCTCAGATTGACATATTCGGTTCAACCTCCACGGTATATACTCCGCCGCTTTCAGATAAGGCAGTATGCCTTGAGGCGACCGAACCCTGCCACCCCTGCTTTAAGCGTACCTGTGAGAAGGGTACCTATGCATGTTTAAAAGGAATTAAACCAAAAGATGTAATTGCTAAACTTAAGGAGCTTCTGTAATGAGCCTTAAGTCTCTTGCTCTGCTTGGCATCTACCGCGTACTTACCACCCTGGCCCTTGTGCCCGGTGCCTGCTACCTTGCCTATCACCGGCGCCGCGATCCTCATTACGGCAGGGATTTCTGGCAGCTTCTGGGGCTTAATCTCCCATCTCTTGCCAAAGGATCGGTAATATTTCATGCAGCCTCCATGGGAGAGGCTAACGCTATCAGGCCCTTAGTTGCAGGTTTTAAGAAAAGACATCCGCAAATTGATACCGTGGTTACCACACTTACTACCACCGGAGCCCAGTCAGCAAAAAAAATTGCCGGCATCAAGGTATGCTACTCCCCGCTTGATAACTACTTTGCCATAAAGAGCTTTTATAAAAAGCTCAAGCCGTCAATGATAATCACTGCAGATACCGAGCTGTGGCCTGAAAAGCTTGTAAGCGGGGAAAATGCCGGCTGTAAGATGATATTAGTCAATGCCCGCATGCAGGAGAAGAATACTCAGGCCTATTTAAAGCACAGGGATGTGGTAGCCGATCTCATCTCGGCAAAACTGACGAAGGTGATGTGCCAGAGCTCTGATGACGCCAGACGCTATGAGCAGATCGGTGTTGATCCTGAAAAAATAACAGTCACAGGCAATTTAAAATATGATCTGAAAGAGGATCCTGAGCGCTTTGCCTCAGGTCTTGAGGTCAGAAATAAGCTTCAGGGCCCTGTACTTGGAGCAATCTCAACTCATGCATCTGAAGAGGTTCTCATCATCAAGTGCTATGAGGAATTGAAAAAGAGCATTGATAAGCTCTCACTGGTTTTAGTTCCGCGCCATAAGGAAGGAGTCGGACTTGCCAGAGCCTACCTTGATGAGCATAAGCTTTCCTACCTTGTTAAAAGCAGCCAGGGAGTGAGCGAAGATTTTAACGGCGGGATCTTAATTGGTGACACCATGGGCGAGATAGCACTGTACTTTGGCATGTGCGATATCGTCTTTATGGGTGGATCCTTTACCACCACCGGCGGCCATAACCCGCTGGAGCCTGCCTGCCATAAGATTGCCTCTATCACCGGACCAGATTTTCATAATTTCAAGGGAGAATATGCAGGTCTCATTGCAAAGGGCGGAGCATTTAAGGTATCAACCACAGCAGAGCTCATTACCAGATGTCAGAAAATGCTGAGCAATTTAGATCTCTGTAAAGAGGCAGGACTTAGAGCTTATAACGAATTACAGACTGGAAAGGGCGCTGTTGACAGAACACTGGATGAGCTTGATAAGCTCCTGCAGGATTGCGCAGACTGAATTTCAGTTTCGGGCAGTGAATCTTAATAAAGCGCTTATACTTGCGTTTTATTAAGATTTTTTATTTTTATGTTATGGTGTTGCAAACACCATTTCAAAGTTCTCTCCATACCGGTAAAAAATTTCTCTGCCCAGCACACCCATCCGGTATCACCTGCTAAAGCGTGACCTTACGCGCGTTTTCAAGCAATTTATGCTTATTTTGATGCATCTGCTCTATGTGTGTCAGCGC
>CAVFIO010000023.1:0-17502 GCA_963622535.1 Akkermansia muciniphila | reverse complement strand
GTCAGCGCAGTTAAAGTAATTTTGTTTTATAATAAATCTATAATTATGGAGTAGATATCCAGTATTATAGACAAAAACAGGATCTGCTAATGGACGCACTAACTTTTATCAAAGAACATCGCTTAGTCTCAATTTCCCGTCAGGTATACAGGCAGGAGCTTCTTGAGGCTGCCAGACGTATTTTAAAAAGCGGCATTCACTGCCTTGAGATCACCTTTGATCAGGCATCTTCTACCTCATTACAGGATACCCCTGATTCTATTGCCCTGATAAAACAGGAATTAGGTGATGAAATCTGTGTAGGCGCCGGCACTGTTATGACTATAAAACAGGCCAAAGCCGCCCGTGCAGCCGGTGCCGACTTTGCACTGGCACCTAACGTTGATGTTGATGTCATCCATGCCATCAAAACTCTTGATATGGTTGCTGTTCCCGGTGCCTTCACTCCATCTGAGATTGCAACTGCCTACAACGCAGGTGCTGATATCGTTAAGGTGTTCCCAATCGGTAATTTAGGTGTGGATTACCTGAAAGCCATTCGTGGCCCTATCAACCATATTCCGCTCATGGCCGTAGGTGGTGTTTCTGCATCAAATATCAAATCTTTCTTAGATAACGGCTGCTGCTCTGCAGGTGTCGGTTCTAACATCATCAACAAAAAACGCGCACAGGCAGGAGCTTTTGACGAAATCGAGCAGGCTGCCTTTGAGTTTGTACAGGCAATTAAATAAATTTCAAGGAGTCATCATGGCATCTAAAAGCTACATTGTAATTGACTGGGGTTCTACCAATATCCGTGCTTTCCTCTATATTGACGGCAAGCAGGTAGAGGAGAAGAAATCTCCAGAGGGTGTTACCACTGTACGTGGCAAGGACTGTGAAGGCGCCTTTGACAGACTCACTGCAGCATGGATGGAAAAGTACGGTCCGCTGCCGGTCATCATGTCCGGCATGGTAGGCTCTATCAACGGCTGGGCCGATGCACAGTATCTGGACTGTCCGGTAAAGCTTGATCAGCTCCCTGATCATTTAACCCCCGTAACCCACACCAAGGGCTATAAGATCCGTATCGTTCCTGGTATCTGTGTCAAGGATCCTGATAACTATAACGTGATCCGCGGTGAAGAGGTACAGCTGGCAGGAGCCTTAAAAAAACAGCCATCTAAGGTATTCTTAATGCCTGGTACCCACTGCAAATGGGTGTTATGTGACGGACTTAAGGTTGAGTCATTCCGTACAGCCATGACAGGTGAGCTACACTCCATCATGATGAAGTACTCGTTGGTAGGCTTAGGTGCAGGTGAGCAGGAGGAATCTGCTGCTGACTATGAGGCAGGTCTTGAGCGTGGCTATAACGAGAACAACATCATTCCCCGTTTGTTCGAGATCCGCGGTGCCAATATTCTAGGCGGCATCAAGCCCTCTCATGTAGGTGAATTCCTCTCAGGCTTATTGATCGGATCTGAAATTGCATCCATGCAGAAGATCTTTAAGTTCACCAGGGATGATGGTCCTATCGGTCTTATTGCAAGCCCATTCTTAAATGCCCGCTATGTTAAGGGCTTAAAGCTTGCAGGTCTTGAATCCTTCTGCGTAAACGGAGATGAAGCCTTCCTTGGCGGTATTCTGCCTATTGCTGACGCTCTGGCTTAATAAAAGCTCCTGCACAGCAGACACTATAAAGCCGGGAATTCCCGGCTTTTTGGTCATTGACAGCCTACTGTCACAGGCACGCTGCAGGTAAATTTAATCTGCCTGCGCAATACCACGCAGGAATTCAACGTATTTCTTGGCGCTGTCTGCAATATTATCAACAGTTGCCACCTCAGGATTAGCCGCACCTAAAAATTTAAAGGCTCCTGCATAATCGCCTGAGCAATACTCAAAGGAGTGAACCAGAGGTAAAAGGTAATCCTCGGCCTCACGCTGATGCTTACCAGTTGCGCAATAATCATGCACTCCGGATCCGCAGCTAAAGGCCAGTGCTAATTTACGATCCTGCAGCTTATGTCCCTTGCCAAAGGCCCAATCAGAGGTCAGCACCACATCAAACCACTGCTTTAAAAGTGGCGGGCAATTAAACCAGTACATAGGAAACTGGAAGCAAACAGAGCCATTATTTTCAATTAAGGAATGTTCAACAACTGGATCGATCTGACCACGCGGATATACACTCTCAAGTTTGTGCACCACAAACTCATCGGGATATTTATTTAATTCCTCAACCCAGCGACGAGTGATCACAGAACGGTCAAAATGAGGATGATCCACGATAACAACGGTCTTCTTCATACAAACTCCCTATTGCAAGGCAGAATATTTACATACTCAAGGGGATATTCAGCTATGCAGTTTTGGCATTATTATTGTTGCCATTTTAGCATGTTAGTATTTTTTAGCGTAAACAAAACTGTAAGGCTGCACTGCTTACTCAAAGATACGTACATCTGTTATTGTTATGTAAAGATGCAGGTTAACTTCAGAAAAATGAACTACCCCTGATTGAGCGCAAGTAGTCTATTCAATCGATTATAGCCTTTATTTAATCAGGATAAAGCACTGCTCTCAATAAGTGCAAAATCCTCATCTTTATATTTGATTTCATTAGGAAAACGTGAGGCTTCCTTGAGGAAGGAGCGATGCAGACGCCTGATGATTTCCTGTCTGCGCTTAGCAGATGGATTGTTCAGGAAACACTTGTCAAAATCAATAAGATAGAACTTACCCTCATCATCAAGCAGTATATTGCGTATATTAAGATCAGTATGATCAACGCCCTGCTCAAAGAAGGCCTTGATCATGCCTCCTAAGCGCATCATTTCAATACGGGTTAATTCTCGCTCACGCAGGACATAGGATAAATCACGGGCATTAAGAGCACCTATAACTATATCCTGTACAAGACTGCATCCTACTTCACGCTCTCGCGCCAGAATAGGCTTAGGCACCGGAAGCTTCTGCTGCTCCAGAAGATAAAGCAGACGCATTTCATCAAAGGCACGATGACAATGAGCCTCGGCTAAAAAGAAATGGTCCTTGACAATATGCCCGAACAGACCGCCGCGGCGATAATGTCTCATTACTACAGGGGTACCGTTGGCATTATAGATAAGAGCTTCTCCCCGGCCGCCCTTGGCAATAGCATCACTGAGCATAGGATCAGATGGATCAAAGTAACGATCGTAAGGTTCTCTTACAGCCAGAACCTCGTCATTGACGAGGTAGGTGTAATCTTTTTGTCTTACGGTTTTCAAGGCCATTATTCTGATCCGGTAACAGTTTGTATGTTAGTATTTTGTGTGCTGCGTCACATTTTACATGATTTTCTGATGAGAATACGCTTTTTGTAATGATACCCGCATATTTTTTTATCATTAAAGCCAAAAGTCATCTTAATGTATTCAGATCCTTAAATTTAAGTTGTAACAGACCCATATCAAGCTCAGGCCGCTCCTGCTCACTATTTAATACAGGAACTGCTATTTCTTGCTATTAGTAACTGAGGATGTCAAAATCATCTTTATATGAGCATAAAACCAAATTCACTATGTATTCTGCGCCTGACCGCCTTAGGCGACTGCATCAATGCCTATGGCATGATGTGTGCCATTGCCAAAAAGGAGCCTCAGGTTGCAATGATCTGGGTGATAGATAAGCGCTTTGCACCTCTGTTTCGCGATGAAAACGGTAAAGATCTGATCCCTATGCTCCCTGTAGATTTCAAACAGGGAACCATCAAGGCCTGCCTTAAGATAAAAAAAGCTCTGCACGGACAAAGCTTTGATACTCTTTTAAACATGCAGACCTCACTAAAATCATCACTGTGCTCGCTCTCAATCAGAGCCAGAACAAAATTCGGCTATGACAAGGAACGCTCACGTGAAGGACAGTTCCTCTTTATCAATAAAAAAGTCCCCTCTCCTGCAAATCCTCACGTGCTAGCAGGCTTTATGGCCTTTGCCAAAAATGCAGGCTTTGACGACATCAATCCCTGCTGGGACTTTAAATTAAGCGCAAAAGAATTAGCCCCCTACGAGGAGCTTTCACAAAATAACAAGCTTTTTGTTATAGCCCCCGCATCTGCCAAGGCGCAGAAGAACTGGACAGGCGAGGGATATGCAGCTATCGCTGACTATGCCTACGAAAACGGCTTTAAGGTAGTTCTTGCAGGAAGTCCCAATGAAAAGGAGATGGCTCTTTGCAATGAAATTTCCTTGAAAACTCATTGTGAATGCTTAAATCTCTGCGGAAAAACCTCATTGCGGGCACTGGCTGCACTTTTGAGCTGTGCCGCATTGGTTTTATCTCCTGACAGTGCCTCCATGCACCTTGCATCTGCAGTAGGTACTCCTGTTATAGGTTTATTTGCTGTACACGATCCAAGACGTGTCGGCTCCTGGAGATATCCTGATCTCTGGGTCAGCGTGTACCGGGAACTTGCTAAAAAGGAATGCAAGCAAAACGCTCATATTCCCTGGCGTTACAGAGTACGTGATGAAAAGGCCATGACTCATATAACCATAGACATGGTAAAGGAAGCGTTTGACCTAGCACTTGAGCATCACTGCCCGGGTGAAGAATAGCACAAAGGAATAATTATGAAGACAGCGGTATTTCCCGGCACTTTTGATCCATTAACATTGGGTCATATGAATCTTATTGAACGCTCATCCAGAATTTTTGACAGGGTACTCCTTACAGTATGTGAAAGCCCGGCTAAGCATTGTCTCTTCAGCTTTGAGGATAGAATAGAAATGGCTAAGAGATCTGTTGCAAACCTCAGCAATGTCGAGGCTATGGGATGGAGTGGTACCCTGCCTGATTTTCTCAGGGAAAAGAAAGCCTCGATCCTGATCCGCGGCGTACGCACCGTTGCAGATTACGATTATGAAAAATCCCTTGCCGGCATGTATCGCATGGTAATGCCTGAGGTTGAACTAGTAATGCTACCCGCCACAGGAGACCTTTCGTTTATATCCTCAACCTTTGTAAGAGATCTCATCATCCATCAGGGGGAAATCGAGCACTTTGTGCCTGAGGCTGTAGCAGACAAAGCCAGAAAGCTTTTTAATTAGCCCCTTCTTCATCTCACCGCTGACACACGGGGCAGTAATAGGTGCTGCGCTGCCCTATAACCTCCTGCAGAATAGTATTTCCACAGACAGGACAGGACTTGCCGGCATGGCCGTATACATTGAGATCCTGTACAAAATATCCCATCTTTCCGTCAGCGCCCTGAAAATTGATAATAGTGGTACCGCCCTTTTCAATAGAACGCGCAAGCGTGGTTTTAATCTCTCTGCACAAAAGCTCGCACTCAGCCTTGCTTAGGGAGCAGGAACGACGCTTCGGATTGATACGCGAGAGAAATAAAACCTCGGAAGCATAGATATTGCCCACGCCGACGACAACCTTTGCATCCATAATGGCAAGTTTTACTGCTTTTTTTCGCTTTGAAAGGGCCTCAAAAAGATAATCGGCAGTGAAATCATCCTCCAGAGGCTCAGGTCCGAGCTCCCTTAAATACTCGCCATCATAGGGAGATTCATCTTGAGCATAATAATGAATAAGTCCAAAACGTCTTGAATCGTTATATCGGATCACCACACCATTACTTAATACAAGCTCAAAATGATCATGAAGCTTGCGCGAGCGTTCACTGAGATCCGAAGGCGCTCTCAACACCGAAAGATGCCCGGTCATTCCAAGATGGATCAATAAACTGCCCTGCGAGGTCAAAACCACGATGTACTTGGCCCGTCTTTTAACGTCTAAAACATGCGCCCCTGCCAGTTTTTCAAGATCCGTGGAAAATGGCTCACGCAGCTTTTTATCATCAAACCAGACAGCATTGATTACAGTATCCATTAAAGCAGGCTTGATCCCGCGCATCGTGACTTCAACTTCAGGTAATTCGGGCATGATGAACCTCTGGATTTAGAAAATAAAAAACCCCGCATGTTTTTATACAGCGGGGCTTTCTGCACAGCAGATCAAAATTATTTGATCTTGCCTTCCTTATAAAGGACGTGCATACGAACAACTGGATCGTACTTCATCATCTCGAGCTTGCCCGGGGTGGTGCGACGGTTCTTATCGGTGGTATAGAAGTGACCGGTACCAGCAGTTGAATTTAAACGGATCTTTTCGCGACCGCCTTTCTTAGCCATAATAGCCTCCCTTAGACTCTTTCGCCTTTGGCACGCATATCAGCTAAAACAGCGTCAATGCCGCGCTTATCGATAATGCGCATTGCTTTAGTGGTAACACGCAGACGAACAAAACGACCCTCGGACTCAACCCAGAAGCGGTGATACTTCAAGTTGGGGAGGAAACGACGCTTTGCTGCGTTCTTTGCGTGGGAACGAAGGTTACCCACAGTCGGGCGCTTGCCCGTAACTTGGCAAACTCTGGACATGTCTATTCACACTCCAAAAAATACTTTACGGGTCACAGCACCTAAGAGCTGCAACCAAATGAATGTTTTAAGGTTAATACAAAGTGCGCATATTCTAGCACAAATGCGCAAAAAACAAAGGGAAATGACACAACACTTCTCTTTGAATGCAAAAAACCTTGATTTCCTGACACTGCTACGGCTTCCCGTAGCTTCTCGCAGATATCCGGGCTCTGCCCGGCAAAACGCCTTTCATCTCATAAGAGATTTAAAAAAACGCTGCTCTGTTGTCACAGTCCCGTATCCCTCTGCGAGCCTTGCTTATAACTGTTCCCGTATGTCCCCGGTACAGTCTGCGCCAATTGCGGCATCACTGCAATCAAACGCGCCGGACGCTATGTCAATATTCTGAGCTATGATAGACGTACGATCATTCATGCTCTTTTGACCCAACTCCGACAAAAAACAATACGTCAGCGTTTTTGGCAAATGTGTATTATATGCACAAAAGATAAGAATTGATCAACTAAATGTAATTTAAGCTATAAAAAAGCTAATATTTACATTTGGGTTTAGTGATTTTTTGAAAATTGAAGGTGATTTTCTATGAGCACACCATTGAAAGGACGCAAAATTATTCTCGGCATAACTGGATCAATTGCCGCTTATAAGGCCTGTTCACTATGTCGTTTGCTCATCAAGGCTGGAGCTGATGTTCAGGTGGTAATGACCAAGGCCGCAACCAGGCTTGTAGGCGTTGCTACCCTTGAGGCTCTAAGCGGACACAGTGTTCCTGTTGATATTTTTGAAGATGAGGACAAGATTGGCCATATCGCACTTGCCCGTGATGCTGATTTATTCGCAGTAGCTCCGGCATCAGCAAACACCATTGCCAAGCTTGCATCAGGCTTTGCCGATAACATGCTTACAGCTGCAGCACTTGCATGCAGTTGCAGACTGGTAGTGGTTCCGGCCATGAACACCAACATGTTCCACAATCAGGCCACACAGGAGAATCTGGAAACTCTCGCCCGCCGTGGCGCCTTCGTTATGCAGCCTGCAACAGGAGAACTTGCCTGCGGAGTCAACGCCGATGGCCGTATGCCTGAGCCTGAAGAAATTCTTGCAGTTATTCTCTCGCTTTTATGCCCTAAGAGTGTGATTGAGCAACTAGGCTATGACAAGCAGGATGCTCTGCCAAAGCCAAGTCCCGCACCTGAGCTTACCCGTACCAGACTTTTACCACGTGCATCAGGTGCCGGCCTTAAGGTGGTGATCACTGCAGGACCTACAGCTGAGGCTCTGGATCCGGTACGCTTTATCACCAATAAAAGCTCGGGCAAAATGGGGTTTGCCTTGGCTGAGGCTGCCCGTGAAAGAGGTGCAGAGGTAACCTTGATTGCAGGACCGGTCTCCCTTGCAACCCCTGACAATATCAGACGCATTGATGTGAGATCGGCTGTTGAAATGCTGCAGGCTGTTGAAGGCACCATTGGACAATGTGATGTCTTTATCGGTTGTGCGGCAGTTGCCGACTTCAGAGCACAGCAGATTGCACCGCAGAAGATTAAGAAAAATGCAAATGAGGAGACCCTGACTATCACCCTTGTTAAGAATCCTGATATTGTGGCAACTGTAGGCCATCTTAAAAAGGATCGTCCCTTCACTGTAGGCTTTGCAGCTGAAACCGAGCTAGGTGAGGAGCATGCTCAGGATAAGCTTGTGCGCAAGAACCTTGATCTCATCGCCTTAAACTACGTCCAGAACAAGGGTACTGGCTTTGACAGCGATCTCAACGAGCTAAAAATCTTTGACCAGGATGGCATGGCTGCCCACTTCCCTGTTCAAAGTAAAAAGATCCTGGCAGGTGAACTTATGGATTTGATCTTCAACGAGCTATCCACAAAGAGCAAATAAGGATAACTTAATTAATGAATACCATCTTCAACGCTGAAATAAAGATCCTGGATAAAAGGCTGGGTACACAGTTTCCTCTGCCCTCCTATGCTACTTCAGGATCTGCAGGCATTGATATCAGAGCGATGCTGGATAATCCTGTAACTTTGAAACCTGGTGAGACCATCATGACTCAATCAGGTTTTTGCGTTTATATCAAAGATCCCAGCATTGTGGGGATCGTCTACCCCAGATCAGGTCTTGGATATAAGCACGGCATAGTACTGGCAAACCTCGTGGGCGTGATCGATTCTGACTATCAGGGGCCATTGATGGTTCCGCTTTGGAACCGCTCAAGTGAGCCTTATACAATCGAGCCAGGAGATCGCATAGCGCAGCTGGTCTTTGAAAGAACTCTCCATGCAGATCTCAGCATTGTTGATGAATTTCAGGGAAGCAGTGAACGCGGCACTGGCGGCTTTGGCTCAACCGGCGTTCACTAACCTTAAAAACAGACAACAAGGACGACTTATGAATAACTTCGATTTTTACCGCCCTACACGTTATATCTTCGGGCACGGTACCGAAAATGATACCGGCAAATATGCCGCTGAATACGGCTTTAAAAAGGCCCTGATAGTATGCGGCTCAAACTATGCCAAGCGTTCAGGACTTCTATCCCGTGTACAGGCATCTTTAGATAAGGAAGGCATTGAGCATGTATTAATTGAGGGAGTAAAGCCTAATCCACGTGCCGATCTTGTTTACAAGGGCATAGAGTTAGGACGCAAGGAGAACGTCGATTTTATGCTTGCTGTAGGAGGCGGCAGCGCCATTGATACAGCTAAGGCTATTGCAGTTGGTATCCCCTATGATGGAGATTTCTTTGACTTCTTCATAAAAAAGGCAACTCCGAAAGCAGCTTTAAAAACAGCCGTAGTGCTCACCATACCTGCTGCAGGATCTGAAGGTTCAAACAGTGCGGTTATCGAAAAGGAAATCGACGGTCTTATAGTTAAGAATGGCTTAGGCTGTAACTTTAATGTGCCTCTTTTCTCTATTATGGATCCGGAGCTTACCTTCACTCTCCCTGCTTACCAGACAGCATGCGGTGTAACTGATATGATGGCTCATATCATGGAGCGCTACTTTACAAATACCCAGGATGTCGACGTCACCGACAGAATGTGTGAAGGACTTCTGCAGGCAATTATCTCTAATGCTCTGATTGCCATTACCGAGCCTGACAATTACTCCGCAAGAGCTAATATCATGTGGGCCGGCACTCTTGCTCATAACAATATCTGCGGTGTTGATAGAGAGCAGGACTGGTCAACCCATCATCTTGAGCATCAGCTGTCAGCTCTATATGACGTCGCACATGGAGCAGGCCTTGCTGTTATGTTCCCGGCTTGGATGGAATACACCTTAAATCACGATGTCATGCGTATGGCTCAGTTTGCTGTCCGTGTCTTTGGTGTAACCATGGATTTTGATAAGCCGGAGCGCACAGCAAAAGCAGGTATTGCTGCTTTCAGAGCATTCCTCAAGCGTATTGGCATGCCTCTGTCTTTTGCAGATATTGGTGCAAAGGTTGACGATATTCCTAAACTTTTGGATATGTTAGGTGCTGATGAGAAGGATAAAACTGAAGGTAATTATGTGAGACTGCACCGCAGTGACTGCGAAAAGATCTACCAGATAGCCGCCACTTATCAGGGCTAGGCATCATTAAAAGGCTACCTCTTTCATTCAGGTAGCCTTCCTGCTTAAATCCAAGAACATACTTAAACAGCAGGTCATTCATTGTATTAGGGTTAGCAATAATTTGAGCCCTACTTTTCTGACGCTTTGACTTTTTTCCCATGGGCTCATCCCTGCTGTTTAGCGATGTCACGATTTAAAAAGAACAGTACATCTTTTCTTTAACTATAATGCAAAAACTAAAATTTCAAGTTCTTTTATGCAAACAAATTTGATTTTTAAGCCTTTGTGGAATTAAAATTCTGCATTTCTCTACAATTCAAAACACCAAAATTGAAAAGGATCCGGCCTATTCCTCTATAATATTTTGCGGATCTAGCATTCAAATTGGAACATACCGAATTCATGTAGTTGCTATCTATATTTTGGAGGATTCCCATGCAACTTTTAAAAAACCGCCTTCTTTTAGGGATCTTAGCTGTAGTTGTGATCCTTGGCTTCTATGGAGTATCTTCCTATAACAATTTAGTCACCATGGACGAGACTGCATCAAGCAAATGGGCTGATGTTGAAGTGCAATACCAGCGTCGCGCCGATCTCATTCCCAACCTTGTAAATACTGTCAAAGGCTATGCAACCCACGAAAAAGACACTCTGGTACAGCTGACAGAAGCCAGATCCAAAACCTTCCAGACAACTGCAGGTCAGGTACCAAGTGCTGAAGAGCTCAAACAGTTTGAGCAGGCCCAGGGAACCATCACTGCCGCCCTTGGACGTTTGATCGCCATTGCAGAAAATTATCCTGATCTTAAAGCTAATCAGAACTTCCTTGAATTACAGGCCCAGCTTGAAGGCACCGAAAACCGTATCGCGGTTGCCCGTAAAGACTTTAATAATGCAGTAAAGAGCTATAACACTGCAATCCGCCGTTTCCCTGCAAGCATTTTTGCCTCAATCTTTGGTTTTGATTCCAAGGCATATCTTGAAGCACAGGCCAATTCACAGCAGGCACCTCAGGTCTCATTCTAAAAAAGAAGCTAAAAGATGAAGTGGTTAAAATCCTTAGTTTCGGCATTCCTAACTGCCACCATGCTGATGATGGCATCGTATGCCCTTGCTATATCATCCTATAGCGTTAGTGATGTACCTAACCCCCGCCTTGGTGATTACAGCCAGCATGTTTCCGATCCGTCATCAATACTCAAGCAGGATACTGTCAACACAATCAATACTTCCTTGAGCAATCTTGAGAAAAACAGTGGAACTCAGGTGGCTGTGGTAATGCTGCCATCAATTGGCAGCAGTGATTTATTTGAATTCTCTCAGGAATTGTTTCGCTCCTGGGGAATTGGACACAAAGATACAAATGACGGCTTGTTAATAGTCTATGTAGAGGATAAACACGAGATCCGCTTTCACACCGGCTACGGACTTGAAGGCATATTGCCTGATGCCATATGCAAACGCATTCAGATGCAGCAGATGATCCCTCATTTTAAAAATGGAGAGACTGACGAAGGCATGATCGCTGGTATCAATTCAATCTGTGAAAGGATAGCCGATCCAGAAAAAGCCAAAGCTGAAGATGAAAGACGAGCTCAAGAGGAAGATGATGACGATTTTTTTATTGCTATGATCTCCATCTTCATAGTGATGGCCATTATTCTAACTGGCGCCTTCCTCTCCATTTTCAAAAATGCCAATCGCAAATGTCCCAGCTGTGGCAAGCGCAGAACTCTAAGAACTATTAAACAAGAAAAAGTCTGCGGGATCAGCCGCAATTATCTCTATGTAACGAAGAAATGTAAGAATTGCGGTCACGAAATGGTTGTCAAATACGACATCACCGGCCGCTCAAATGATAACGACTCAGGTGGTTTCAGCAGTGGCTTTGGCGGAGGGGACTCAGGCGGTGGCGGCTACGGTGGCGGATCATCGGGAGGTGGTGGCTCAAGTTCCAGCTGGTAAACGCTGTTTTCCACATCTTTTCAACAAAACAAGGTGGCAACCTCTCTGCCACCTTATATTTTTAAACATCAAGCAAAAAGTTCAGCAAAGTTACTACCTCAATCTCAAAGCCATTCTTTTGTATTACGTTCTTCTCCTCAGAGGATCTGGTGCAACCTTAGCCACTTTGGTAAGAGCATTTATCTCCTCTCATAAGAACTGTCAGACAAATTCCAGACAACCTGAACTGATGTTTTCTGAAGGAGCAAGAAAAAAAAGGAGGCCCAAAGACCTCCCTTTATGACTAAAAAACTGAATTAGCGCTTTGCCAGCAGATCCTTGAAAGCTGCAATTTCCAAAGCATTCTGAGCAGGAGCAGTACCGCCCTTGATATCACGCTTTTGCAAAATTGATTCAATCTGCAAAGGAGCATATACATCATCAGAGATCACATTGCTAAACTGCTTGAACTCTTCAACAGACAGATCCTCAAGCGGTTTTTGCACTGAGATTGCGTGCAACACCACACGACCAACAATGGAATGAGCCTCACGGAAAGGAATCCCCTTAGAAACCAGGTAGTCGGCAAGCTCGGTTGCATTAGAGTAGCCACCCTTAGCAGCATCTAAGGCACGCTCTTCATTAAGTTTCAAGCCTTCAAATACCAGAGCAGCCATGTACAGGCTGTCATGCCAGGTATCAACAGCATCAAACAAACGCTCCTTATCCTCCTGCAGATCTTTATCATAGGCCAGGGGCAAAGCCTTGCAGGTAACAAGCATACCTGAAAGAGCGCCGACCACACGACCGCATTTACCACGAATAAGCTCCAAAGAATCAGGATTCTTCTTCTGAGGCATGAGAGATGATCCGGAGGTGACCTTATCGGAAAGAGTTACGAAACGTGCCTCACCTGAGTTGTAGATGATCAGATCCTCAGCAAGTCTTGACAGATGGATCATGGAGATAGATGCACAGGAGAGTAATTCCATTACATGATCTCTATCTGATACACCATCTAAGCTGTTGGCAGTTGCGTGCTTAAAGCCTAGAGCGTGGGCAAGCTTCTCACGGTCAATCTTATAGGCAGTGCCGGCAAGAGCGGCAGATCCCAAAGGGCAGGTTGACATAATTTCAGCAGCATTCTTTAGACGCTGATAGTCACGTTCAAACATCTGAGCATAAGCCAGAACCCAGTGAGAGAAGGTTACAGGCTGTGCACGCTGCAAGTGAGTGTAGCCAGGGAATACCTTACCCTGATATCTGTCAGCAGTAGCGATGAGCTCTTTTTCAAGGTGAACCAGGGCTTTTAAAATCTCATCTACAGCCTTACGGCACCACAGCTTCAAATCCAGAGCCACCTGATCATTGCGGGAACGGCCGGTGTGCAGCTTTTTACCAAGATTTCCGACCTTTTCAATCAGACGGCGCTCGATATAGGAGTGAATATCCTCATCACCTGCTGAGGCTATTGCATGGATATTCTCCTCTGCTTCCTTGTGAAGCTCATCCAGAGCCTTTTTAAGATCAACGCATTCCTGATCGGTTAATACACCTGCTTCATGGATAGCATCGGCCCAGGCAACTGAGCCTTCAATATCCTCAAGTGCCATGCGATAGTCAAACTTCAATGAATCATTGTAGTTTTTGAATCTTTCATCAGGACCTTCAGTAAATCTACCGCCCCATAAAGCCATATATACCTCTGCTTGAGTATGTAAAAAAGTTGATTGATAGTTAATCTGTCAATTTTATTGCAGATGGTACAAATAATCTATAAAAAGTAAGCTTTATGGAATTCTGAACTGTTTGAAGCGCCGTACCTTTGCTGTCTTCCTTGCTCTGAAGTTAAATCCAGCACAGCCTTTTCCTGAGAAGTTTTTGTGTAGCAATCTAAACATTCCCTGTTCACCATAAAAGGCTTAGTTATGCACTCCAGATCCTTTTTTCAGTTTTGTCTGCTATCAAACTTGACTGCTAAATCACAATACTTAATTTAAGGCGAAAAAAAAGCTCCCCGTTTTCTGAGGAGCTTTGTTTTTTTATGCCTGCTTATGCAGGCATCAAATTACTTCTTAGCGGCAGCATTGATAGCACGGATACGTGCAGGCAATGAGTAGAGGCGGATGAAGCCTTCAGCATCGTGCTGGCTGTATACGTGATCAGCACCGAAGGTTACGAAGTCGAAGTTGAACAGGGAGTTAGGTGAATCCTTCTGGATTACAGAAACATTACCCTTGTAGAGCTTGACCACAACCTTACCGTTAACATCCTTTGCAATCTCATCAATAGCAGCAGAAAGGATCTCACGCAGACGGGTGAACCAGCGGCCATCATAGACTAGCTGTGAGAAATCAACACCAAGCTTCTCGCGGAACTCGAAGGTTGACTTATCAAGAACCAGCTGCTCAATTGCGCGTAATGCAGCATAGATGATGGTGCCGCCCGGGGTTTCATAGCAACCACGGGACTTCATGCCTACCAAGCGGTTCTCAGTGATGTCGATACGACCAACGCCGTTACGGGCACCATACTGATTCAGAAGATCCAGAACCTCAAAAGGAGTCATGGTCTTGCCGTCAACTGCAACAACCTTGCCTTCCTTGATCTCAAGCTCGTGAGTCTCCGGAGTATCAGGAGCCTTCTCAGGATCGGTAGTCCAGACCCAGACATTCTCAGAGGCAGCATTCCAGGTGTGCTCAAGCTCACCACCTTCAGTTGAGATGTGGAGGCAGTTAGCATCACGGCTGTAGATCTTCTTTAAAGAAGCTTTGCAAGGAATATTACGCTCAGCAAGATAAGCCAAAAGCTCTTCACGGGACTGAAGATCCCAGATACGCCAGGGAGCAATTACGTCAAGCTGAGGAGCAAGAGCGGCAACAGCAGACTCGAAACGAACCTGATCGTTGCCCTTACCGGTTGCACCGTGGGAAATAGCATCAGCGCCTTCAGCCAGAGCAGCCTCAACCATAGCCTTTGCAATGATAGGACGGGCAATAGCAGTACCTAAGAGATAGGTGCCTTCATAAAGACCACCAGACTTCAGCATCTCATAGACATAATCAGAGACGAACTCCTCACGCAGATCCTTGATGATGCACTTGGAAGCGCCAGACTGCTTAGCCTTCTCCTCGATACCCTCGAGATCTTCGCGCTCCTGACCTACGTCAGCTACGAAGCAGATAACCTCACAGCCATAGTTTTCCTTGAGCCAGGGAACGATGGTGGAGGTATCCAAACCACCTGAATAAGCTAAAAGAACTTTCTTATACTGCTTATTGGTTTGTTCTAACATTTGTATGTCCTCAATTAAGCTTTGATTAACTTTGAAAGAACGGACATGTGGATATGAAGACGATTCTCAGCCTCATCAAATACCACACTCTTTTCGCCGTCCATAACCTCATCGGTGATCTCATAATTTCTGTGAGCAGGCAGGCAGTGCAGAACGATCTGACAGCCAGAATTGTCCACAAGAGCCTGATTAATCTGATAAGGCATATACTTTTTCTTTACGCTGTCCAAAGGAGTATTATCACCCATGGAAACCCAGGTATCGGTGTATAAAACATCAACACCCTTAACTTCCTTGGGATCGTTAAACACTCTGATCTCACAGCCATTCTTTTTGGCAATCTCGGAGGCCTTAGCAAAAACCTGAACATCAGGGCCGCAACCCTCAGGGACACAGCAGTCAACATTAACGCCCAGGATAGAACCTGCAACCAGTAAGGAATTGGTAACGTTGTTGCCATCACCCATATAACAAAGCTTAACGCCCTGTAATTTGCCCAGATGCTCACGTACGGTCAGATAATCGGCCATAGCCTGAGCAGGATGATACATGTCAGACAAGGCATTGATTACAGGAACGGAGCCGTATTGAGCGAGCTCCTCTAAGGTTCTCTGTGAGAATACACGACCTACCAGGCTGTCAACCCAGCGGCAAAGATTACGTGAATAGTCACCAATGGTCTCACGCTTACCCAGCTCACCATTTTGAAGATCCAGATAAACGCCATGACCACCTAACCGGAAGAAAGCCAATTCAAAGGTAGTTCTAGTACGTAAAGAAGGCTTCTCAAACATGATAGCGCCGCTCTTACCATCTAAAACGTGAGCGTATTTCTTAGGATCCTTTTTCATTGCGGCGGCAGTGTCCAGAATGTCTAAATACTCATCCTGGGTAAACTCAAAACCGGTCAGAAGATGACGCATGTGATTCTCCAAAAAAGCACCGAATACAAAAGCAGTACTAACTCATACTGCCGATTTGATGCGAAAATAATCTTTAATCAGGGCATTTTAGCAAAAATCCCCGTCTACTTGCCTTTTGCAGCAAATCCCGATGCAAAAAAGTGCAAAAAATTTTCCTACAGCAGATTCAACTTGCGCAAAGACATGGCAAGACAGGCAATTGCACGCGCTTCTGTAAGCGGTGAATCCCTGGAAAAAACCAATTCCAAAGCCTCAGCCGGAGTAACCTTTATTATCTTTATAGGCTCAGGCTCATCACCTGAAAGCAATTCATGCTTATAAAGATCTGTACACAAAAAACAATGCATTTTCAGTGAAAGCATACCAGGTGCCACCGACATTTCATCACGAAGCTTGATGATCTTATTAGTTCCGTAGCCTATTTCTTCAGCAAGCTCACGCGCGCAGGCCTGCTCGGGCGTCTCTCCCTTATCTATCTTGCCTTTGACGAAGCCCAGTTCATAGCGTTCAAAACCGCATGCATATTCAGAGCTCATCAGAAAATGCGTGCCATCAAAGGGAACAGCGATAATTGCACCATTGCCTCCTGACAGACGCTCATAGGTGCGCTCCTCACCGTTTGAAAATTTAAGATCAAGCGACTCGACGGTAAAAAATTTTGATACTTTCTGACGTTTTTTATCAAGAACCTGAGGCACAGGATCGTGTAGTACGGAAAAATCCGCCATTTACCGCCTCCACAAGGGTTAATTGCTGAACATACTGGTATACTTTGCACCGGAAATATTACACCACTATTGACGCTTTCAAACAGGAACTTAGGTGAAAGAGATAATCTCTGCAGATACATCAGTACGCCTTGATAAATGGCTGTGGGCAGCTCGTTTTTATAAAACGCGCTCCATTGCACGAGAAATGATTGATGGCGGTAAGGTTGACTACAACGGAGTGCGCGCCAAGCCGTCACGTATTGTTGAGGTAGGAGCCAGAATAAAGCTTCTAAGAGGCAACATACGTATTGAAATTGAAGTATTAAAGCTTTCAGATATCAGAGGCCCCGCCCCGGTTGCTCAGACTCTATACAGAGAAACAGATGAAAGCGTAGAACAAAGAACCAGACAGCTTGAGCAAATACGCATCAATGCGTTATTAGCACCGCATCCTGATACCAGACCTAATAAAAAGGAACGTCGTCAGCTGCTTGATATTAAATACGGACAGAATTAATGATTACTAATCTTGATAAAAAAGAACAGAACAGCATCGTTCGCTTCCTCTTTGATAACCACGGTGTGCGCGGAGAAATCGTACGCCTGACAGCCCCCTGCTCAGCAATGTTT
>CAVFIO010000022.1:0-25742 GCA_963622535.1 Akkermansia muciniphila | reverse complement strand
GAATATATCTAAGAGAGAGGCTACGAAAATATTGTTATCATTTGTCAGTAAGGGCTCTCCTACACGTCCGTAGCTTTGATGCCCAAAAAATGACATGCCTACACCGTCAATAATGAATGACAAGGTATTTTGTGAACATTGACGAACCTCAACTCCCTGAGTGATTGGTAGTTTTTCTAATAGTTGCACTCCAAAAAAGCTTCTATCTGAAAAGAAATCGAAGTCTACGGATTCTCTGTGTCCAAGTTGCAAAGCTAATGCGGTTCCACCGTATAGGCAGAAGCCCATCTCCTTCGTAAAAGATAGCTTTGGCCACAGCTTTTTTTGTGCGGGTGGCAGGATATCTAAATGTGGGGAAAATTGCTTCATACGAACCTTCTTACTGGTAACGGTGGAACATTAGGATAACGAATATTCAAGCACATTAAATGCCAGTACGTCCAGGCCTGCGGTTTAAACCAGCCTGGTAACGCATTTTTTAGAACTTCCCCCATCTGTTCTTTTGTAACCACAGACATCAAAAGGTCCCATTCATAAAAAAGACCTCTGTCCATTACTTGTGCAATCAGACGCTCAGGCCATTTCAGGGTTTCATCTTCACTTTGCCACCAAATCAGATGGCAAAGAGGACGTAAGCGCTCAATCTGATCATTGCTTAAATGGAGGAAGTTTTTCATGTGAAGCAAGGTGTTATTTTTTACTCAAAGGCTTATCAAAGCCTGCGGCTATGAAATCTTTCATTACTTTATCAGAAGTTAGCAGATAGTTCATTAGTCTTTTAACATCGCTATCTTCTTTATATCGCTCAAGCGGCATCAGGTAATAGCCAAGCTCAGAGTACAAATCTCTGGGTACCTGCCAGAACGATCCCCTGATGTGTCCTGTGGCATCCATAATAAGAGGCTTGGTTAGAAATCCGGCCTGCACGTTTCCGCTTTCAACCATCGAGTAGACCTGGTATTCCTGCTCGGTGCGATAGATTTTGCCCTTTAAATAATCTGTTGGGAAATTTTTACGGCTGACGATTTCTGATGCCGCATAACCAACAGGTGTGAGCTCAGCCTTGGGAAGCGCCAGTGATTTCAGCTTTTTTCTGGCAACTACGGTTGCAGAGCTATCAAGCAACGACGGATCAGCTGACCATAATAAAAGCGGGGCTCTTACCAGCTGATGCTTGTCGGAAAGATTTAGCTTTCCTGATCTTACTAACAGCACTGCCAGCTTCTCATCTGAGCTTAAAACAATCTCACATTTAGATCTGTCTTCGGTAGCGATAGCCTCCAAGTCCTCGGCAGTTGCATACTGGACCTTATAGTCAACAGGAGCATGATCTTTGATGGTCTCTAAGGCCGAATAGGTCTGAGTTGCAGCACAGACATTAACTTCGGCATTTACCTGAGAGCAGATGAGGGTTGAAAAAGAGATAAATGCAGTTGTAAGCGTACTTAGTATTTGAGATGTTTTTCGCATTGTTTGATCCTGTCTATGATCTCTTCAGCAGTTACGGCCTTACGCAGTCTGTCACAAAAGCCTTTGTTATTTAGTACCAGTGATAACTGTCCTAAGAGGGAAATGTAGGCATTCTGGGCGTTGGTGGAGGCGATCATGAATACGAGATCGCAGTCCTGTCCGTCGGCTGCGCCGAAGTTTAATGGCGTTTCCAGAGTAGCAATTGCAATAGCAGGACGGTTTACAAAGGTACCAATGGCGTGGGGAATAGCGATCCCATCTGCAATACCTGCAGGAAATTTCTTAATCTTGCGCTCTATCTCTTTTAAATAGAGGTTGGGATCATTAATAGCCTGCACCTGATTTAACCTTGCAATTAAAAGCTTCATCACCTGCTCAGGGCTGTCGGCTTTAAGCTGGCAGAAGACTGCCTGATTGTTTATGGCATAGCGCAACGGATTTGCCGAATATCCGGCATCATTCTGGCGACCGTCACGGCCATCCTCCAGATTTCGCAGTACATTCTCAAACATTTTGCCGTGAAGCTTGAAGGAGGCCAGGTAGCTTATCAGCATAAGTGCTGCGGTAAAGGTCGCGATTGCTATAGTGAAACGGTATGAGGGATAGAGTAAATCCAGATCGTTTGATTTATAGATCAGACTTCCAAAGCGCCCACCGGCTGCAAAGATTAAAAAAGCCGCAGGAGGTGCGATACAGCGGGCCATGGTCTGCATGGAAAAGGCCACACAGGGGGCACGTTTTCTAAGCTTGAATTCTCCATATTCAACACAATCAGCAGTCATCGCTGTAGTTGAGGCAATAGACCAGCCCATGCCGAAATTGGCCAGGGCAAAGGCGGCGATAACACCTCCCAGGTGATTTATATCATCAGGCTTTTCAAAGGATAAGAGCACGAAGGCTGTGATCATGATGATGGCTGAGATTATAAACATGCCGCGACGGTTGAAGATCTGGGTAACTCTTGCAAAGATTAGATAGGCAAGGCACTGTGATACTACTGCGGGGATGCTAAATGCCAGCAGCAGTTCACCACCACTTTGAAAATGCAAAATGGCGGCACTGACGCCAACCATTGCAAGCCAGATTGAAATTTGCTGCAGGATGGTTACGGCAGTAACTGACATCAGCTGATCGTTTTTAAAGAGGATGTTAGCAAACTCCTTGCAGTGCAAAAGTCCCTGAACAGGCGGCTCACCAAAACGTGAGAACAGCAATACGGCACCGAGGAAAATGAACAGCGCGGCAAATAGAGCTCCCAGTTTGAATACAGTATGAGCATTGGCATGGGGAGCAAAAAACAATGCAATGATGGTGGCAATTAACAGTATTCCTGCAAGGGCAACTCCAGCAGCGCGGGCTTTTGATGCTATGGATTCCCGCAGTAAATGGCGGGCACCAAAGGATGCAGTAAGTGACCAGAAGGCTGTGTCTGAAACTGCATAAGCTACCATCCACAGCACCGAGGTAATCGCTGAGAGCGTAATGTCCTTTTTTAAGGGCTCTGCAAACATGATGAGCAGACAGGCCGCGGTAGTTAGCGATCCGCCAAGGATCCACGAGAGCACACCTTTTTTAATGATGAAACTGCTGTCTGCTACCCATCCTATAAGAACAGATACTGCAACACCTACCACACCTGAGATCAGGAGCTGCTCGGTGATGATGTTCGTACCCTGACGCATTACCAGTAATAAAAAGGCAATGAACAGCACCGATGTGAACATTAAGCCGCAATAGCGACCGGCGGCCGCGTATATAAACGTGGCCTTAGGAGTGCAGAGCCTTGATAAGCGTTTCATGAAAACCGGGCATCAGCCTGCAGGAAAAGCTTTAGAGCAGATCCTGCAGAAAAGATTATTCAACAGTTACCGATTTTGCCAGATTACGCGGTTGATCAACGTCAGTGCCGTTGATTAGAGCACAATAGTAGGCAAGAAGCTGCAATGGCAGGGTAAAGAGCAGAGGTTGCAAAATTTCAGGTGCTGACGGCAGATTGATGATCTCAGTTTGCGCATCACACTTAAGATTGCCGGTTCCCTGTGAAAACACGAAGAGACGTCCGCCACGGGCTCTGACCTCCTGAATATTAGATTCAAGCTTGCCCAAAAGCTCGTTGTCAGGTGCTACTACGACTACCGGCATATTCTCATCAATCAAGGCTATAGGGCCGTGCTTTAATTCACCTGCGGCATAGCCTTCAGCGTGAATATATGAAATCTCCTTAAGCTTTAAGGCCCCTTCTAAAGCAACGGGGTACATAATTCCGCGACCTAAAAAGAGACAGTGATGCTTGCCGGCAAAGTCCTGAGCCAGCTTTTCAATGCGAGTGTCACAATCTAAGAAAGCATTGGCGTAATCAGGAAGTCTTGAGATCGCTTCAATGATCTGAGAGCTCTTTTCATCATCCAGTGCTCCCTTGAGCCTGCCTAAATAGGCAGCAAGCATCAAAAGACACTGCAGCTGTGTCGTAAAGGCTTTAGTTGAGGCTACACCGATTTCAGCTCCTGCTCTTGTGAGCATGGCACAGGTGCTTTCACGAACTAAGGATGAGGCGGCTACATTGCAGATACAAAGTGATGCCGCATAGCCCTGTTCTTTAGCAAGACGCAAAGATGCTAAGGTGTCGGCAGTCTCTCCTGACTGTGAGATGGTTACAAATAAGGTATTTTGACGTACTACAGCCTTGCGGTAGCGGTATTCAGAGGCAATCTCAACAGAGGTTGGCAGGTTGGCCAGATCCTCAAACCAGTATTTGCCAACAAGGCCTGCATGATAGGAGGTACCGCAGGCTATGATCTTGATATTCTCAATTGAGGATAAAAGCTCATCAGACATTCCGGTAACCGAGGAGAGGTCAATTTTATTAGCTGCAATGCGGCCCATGGCAGTGTTGGCAATAGCCTGAGGCTGCTCAAAGATCTCCTTTTGCATGAAGTGACGGTATTTGCCCTTGGATACGGACTCTGCATCCATATCACTCTCAACGATCTCGGGTTTAAGCTCATTTAGCTCAAGATCATAGACATGAATTTCGGTGGTGCTGATGATGCTGATTGTCCCCTCATCAGGATAGATAAAGCGGTGAGTTACAGGTAGCAGGGCTAAGACATCTGATGCAATGAAGTTCTCTTCAATACCAAGGCCTATGACAAGAGGTGACCCCTTGCGTGCGGTGAGCATAATTTCAGGATGACGGCGATCGATAAGGGCAATTGCATAGGAGCCATCGACTTCTCTTAAAGCTTTGGCAAAGGCATCTTTTAAAGCTAAGCCTTCTTTTTCTGAAAGATAGTGGATTTTTGCAAGCAGGACTTCAGAGTCAGTCTGGGATTTGAAGATATACCCCTTGCTTAAAAGCTCCTCTTTCATCTGGGCAAAGTTTTCGATGATGCCATTGTGCACCATGGCAAGATCACCTACGATGTGGGGATGGGCATTAGCCTCGGATGGTACACCGTGAGTTGCCCAGCGGGTATGAGCAATACCTGTTGTCCCCTTGCAGCCGTGTTCTTTTACTAAGGCTTTAAGAGTCATCACCTTGCCGGTGGTTTTAAGGCAGGTAAAGTCATGATTATCCTCAGTACAGATCCCACAGCTGTCATAGCCACGGTATTCAAGGCGGGATAAACCCTCAAGTAAAATCGGGGCTACCTGACGGGATGCAACTGCTCCTACAATTCCGCACATATCAACTTCCTATTTTCTAAATTCTGGATGACCGCAAAATGCTCAAGCTTATTTCTTTACCTTGACAGGGCGTATATAGCCCTGGAAGATCTGCTCTTTGGCACGGGTAATCACTAAGGCCTTCTCATCAGCTCTGACGCGGGAGGTGTAGGTAGTACCGGCACCTATGGTGACACCATCTGGGACAGTTACAGGAGCAACGAGCTGTGTATCTGATCCGATGAAGACATCATTGCCCACGATGGTCTTATGCTTGTTGGCACCGTCATAGTTGCAGGTAATGGTACCGGCTCCGACGTTTACGTTTTCACCTAAGGTGGCATCACCAAGATAGGAGAGGTGACCTGCCTTGGTACCTCTGCCGATATTAGACTTCTTAACCTCAACGAAGTCACCGATATGAACTTCATCCTCAAGTACATTACCCGGGCGCAGTCTTGCAAAAGGTCCGATGGTGGCATGCTTCCTGGCAATGGATTCTTCCATGACGGTATAGGGAGAGATCACCGAGTCATCGCCTATCTCACAATCCTTAATGACACAGCCTGCATCTATTCTAACTCTATCACCTAATACAACCTTACCTGCAAATACGCAGTTGATGTCGATAAAGCAGTCATGACCGCAGATAAGCTCACCACGAACCTCGATACGATCAGGATCAGCAAGGGTAACTCCATAATTCTGCATGATCTTTTCTGCCTGCATACGCTGATAGGTACGCTCGGCAAAGGCCAGCTGTGATTTGGAGTTGACCCCTGAGAGCACATCAAAGCGTGGAGCCATGGTAAGGCCTACATTGTGATTGGAGCCTGAAAGCATACCGGCCAGATCAGTTAAATAGTACTCACCCTGACTGTTGTTATTTTTAACCTTAGGGAGCCACTCCTTTAAAACAGAGGCTTTAGCACAGATGATGCCGGTATTTACCTCATGGATCTTACGGATCTCATCTGAGGCATCCTTCTCTTCAACTATATGATCAAGATTGCCATCACTGTTTCTTACAATACGGCCATAGCCAAAGGGGTTGTCGGCATAGGCGCTTAAAACGCAGAGATCATAGCTCTGTCCCTTGTTTAAAAAGTCAGTTAAAACCTCGCCTGGGGTGAGAGGAGTATCACCATAGAGCACGAGCACCTCTGCATCATCAGCAATTTCAGGTAAGGCACAGGCTACGGCATGTCCGGTTCCAAGCTGCTCTTTTTGCAGGGCACAGGTAACGTTTTCCTTAAGCTCCTCTGGAAGCATTGCAATCGATTCTTCAACCACTTCTGCCTTATGACCGACAACTACATGAATTCCGGCAGGCTTTAAGCTCTTAGCAGTTTTGATGACATGGGTTAACATGCTCTGTCCTGCAACGGGATGTAAAACCTTGGGAAGATCTGAGAGCATGCGCTTGCCCTTGCCGGCTGCGAGGATCACAATTTCAAGTGCCATAATCAGTTACCTTTCTTAGAATTCTTAATATAAGCCCACAGGATCATCAGCAGACCTGCTGCGATAAAGGGCATGCTCAGATACTGACCTACAGTTAAGATGGAGTCAGTTGAATAATCTGCCTGCTCTACCTTGACGTTTTCAATAAAGAAGCGTGAGGTAAAGACGAGGGTGATAAACAGTCCGAAGATAAAGCCCTGCGGACGTTTTTTATAAAAGTGATAGAGCAGTGCCAAAGCTATGAAGAATACGAAATAGCAGGCAGCTTCATAAAGCTGGGCAGGATGTCTTGGGAAGGTTTCACCAAGACGTGCAAAGACCACACCGTAATCTGAATTGGTAGGTATACCTAAGATCTCTGAGTTAAAGAAGTTGCCAATGCGGATCATGGTGCATACCAGGGCCGTAGGCACAGAGAGCATGTCGGCAAGCTCGAGAAATGAGTACCGGCTCTTTCTGCAAAACAGCCATATCACAATAAGTACACCTAAGGTGCCGCCGTGACTTGCAAGGCCACCCTTCCAGATCATGAGGATCTGCAGGGGATTTGCAAGATAATAGTCTGGTGCGTAAAAAAGGCAGTGTCCAAGGCGGGCACCGACCACCGTGCCTAAAAAGAGCATCAGTAAAAGCTTGTCCAGATCCTGAGTGTTATATCCCTTGACCTTGAAAAAGTGCTGCATGATAAAGTAGCCGATGATAAAGCCGCCGGTAAACAGCAGACCATACCAGCCGAAGGTAACAGGTCCTAAGCTTAGGGCTACGGGATCCAAATTTGAGACGAACATGAGTCGCCAAACTCCCTGCAATTAAAAGAAAGATCGCCGCATGGTATCTGACTGCGACGCAATTTGAAAAATGTTAAAATTATCACAGTATTCTAGCATTTTCGGGCTTGATTTCAGACTTTTTAGGAGCACTTTTATGGGCGCAGTTGAACAGTTTTTCTCCGGTCTTGGATGGGGATTGGTGTTCCTGGGATTACTAAGCTGTGTTTTGCCTAAATGCTTCAAAAAGGGTGTGCTCGTAATGATAGCCGGCGATTTTTTTCTGATGCTGGCAATTCTCTTTCCAAGGATGTTTGCTGATCTTGGTATTTTTAAATTAAATCTTGGCTATAGAGTAATTTCCTATGTTATTGCAGTTGTTTTGTGGGGATTATTTGTAGTTCCCTCCTTTCTCAAATGGCTGCGCTTAAGAAAGTCCCCACAAAGCAGAGACTGCCTGGATGATGTAAAAGAGCAGGTGGATACATCTGATAACTCGGGTAGCAACCTTGCGCCTTCTTCTATATTTAACTCAGTAAAAGCTGCTAAGCCTCATAAGGGCACTGCTGCATCATTATTTTCCGGAGTTAACCGGGAGGATCATTGATGCAGATTGCAATTGCATCAATTGATGATGCCTATGCATTAACCGACAGACTGGATAAGCAGTGGTTTTTGCAGTCAGATCACTTCTCAGATTCAAGAAAGCGTACCTTTTTAGCAGGCAGAGCCTTACTGCAAAAGGTTCTGGCAGAAGGAGATCCTGAATATACTCTTCCTGAAATCTGCTGTGATGAGATGGGAAAACCGGTATTTAAGGGGTTAAAGCAGATTCATTTCAATATCAGCCACAGCGGGGATTTAATTGTCGTTGCGGTTGGAAAAAGTGCGCAGGGGATCGATATTGAGCGCATCAGAAAGCGTCGCAGCATGCGGGATCTTATAAAAAGGCTGCTGTCTCCTCTGGAGCAGGAATTTATTAAAAACAAGGATGAAAGCGCTCAGTTAGATGATTTCATTCTCTTCTGGACCTTAAGAGAGTGTCTTCTAAAGCTGTCAGGACGAGGGTTAGGCGGACTTGATGATCTCAAGGTGTATCCCAAAGATGAATTTATCTGTTATCCATCGCTGGGACTTTCAGGACGTACCTTGAGTCTTAAAACAGAGGATCTTCTGAAAGGCTTTAATCTCAGACAGACTTTTCCCTGCTGGCTTACAGCTTATATTCCATCTGCTGATGATTATTCTTTATGTGTGTTAACTGATGGTGCTCTTATAGAGATCAGGCAGGATTTTTATAAGGAGAGCAGCCGTATTTTCAATGTCAGATGCAGTGTGTAATGCTCCTGTGATCTGATTGCCCCTTTCAGGAGAGCCTTGAAAGGAGCTGAATCCGGCGTAAATCTCCAGACAATTAACCATTGAAAATGAAGGCAGCTTAAGCACTGTAGCCTACTCTTACTGCATTGCGGTCAGAGAATTCCCGCAGCCCGTCAATAAGCTCATCAGTCGGCATAAAGACAAAGCTTCCGTTTAAATCAGCTTCCTTTCCGCCGATTGCAAGCTTGAGTGTACAGCCCTCGGGGATCTTCTGCGGATCTTCTGCATTTCTCTTTCTCTGCTTGACCTCATCGCGGCTTATGCGGTTATCCTGAAGCAGTGAGACTATCTTTCTGGCATTTTCCTTGAAGGTCTGCTCCGAGAAATTAAGTCTTATGGTTCTGGCGTTTTGCAGACGGAGCTCCTCAAGTGATGAAAGCTCCTGCACTCTTGTTCTGATGCGTCCGTCCTCGCCCTCTGACAGCTGTCCTGAAACCACCAGAATAAGAGGTGACATCTGTCCTTCGGCCTCCTGCTTGATACCGCGTCCGCGACGTGCGGTATTACGCTTTTCACGCTCCTCATTGATCTGCTCAAAGCGGCGGGCACTCTTGCCAAACAGTGCCACCTCAAAGGTAGAGGTACTGTCATCAAGAGTCACGATATAGAACTTGGAGCCATCACCCTTGCTTGATAACTTGGTGTTGCAGGCACTCACCACTCCTGCAAAGGTTACATGACGTGGACGCTCGGCAGTACCGGGAGTCATGTTTTTGAAGGTCAGACCGCCGCAGTAGCGCACAAGCTCTGCTCTATAGGCATCGATGGGATGGCCTGAGAGATAAAGACCTAAGAGATTTTTTTCATAAAAGAGACGGGTCTTTTCACTCCAGTCACGCACATTTGGATAGCTGGGTCTTGTGTCTTCGGCAACAGCTGCGAAGAGATCAAACTGTCCTGTGGCCTGATCAGATGCCTTCTGCATGGCATACTGCATGGCAGTAGGAATAGCCTCCATCATGATCCCGCGCCCGGGGCCTATTGAATCCATAGCTCCTGCCTTGATCATGGCCTCAAGCATACCCTTGGTGAGATATTCCTTGCCCACACGCGATACAAAATCAAATAAGTCTTTATAAGGACCGTTCTTCTCACGCTCGTCAGCAAGACGGTTTACCAGAGGCTCACCAATACCCTTGATTGCCGAGAACCCGTAGATGATATTGCCGTCAAGACCCACGCCAAAAGCATATTTGCCGATATTCACATCAGGAGGATTTACCTTGACGCCGCAGCGCTCAGCCTCTGAGATATAGGCAATGAGCTTTTCAGTCTTCAGGCAGTCAGAGGTCATCATGGCGGCCAGGAATTCAGCTGGATAGTGCACCTTAAGATATAGTGTCCACCAGGCCACGATAGCATAGGCTGCCGAGTGCGACTTGTTAAAGCCGTATTCTGCAAACTGCTGCACCTGATTGAAGATCTTCATGGCAATGCCGACGTCCTTGCCTTTCTTGGCAGCGCCCTTGGAGAATACGTCCACCTGCGCATCCATCTCAGCCTTGATCTTCTTACCCATGGCACGGCGCAGAATATCAGCACCGCCTAAGGAGTAGCCAGCAAGCACCTGTGCAATCTGCATCACCTGCTCCTGATACACGATCACGCCGTAGGTTGAATCCAGTATGGGCTTTAGATCCATATCCTGGAAATCAGGCTGCGGGTAGCATACCTGCTCACGTCCGTGCTTACGTTCTACGAAGTGATCAACCATGCCGGATTTTAATGGGCCCGGACGGTAGAGTGCTACGAGTGCGATCATGTCATCGATGCGATCTGGCTGCATTTTGCCGATCAGCTGGCGCATACCGGTACTTTCAAGCTGGAACACAGCCGTGGTTTCACATTGCTGCAGTACCTTATAAGAGAGAGGATCATCATAGGGAATAGCCTCAATGCAGATGGGAGGCTTGCCCTGACGCTTGAGCTTTTCATCGATCATGACCTTAGCCTCATCGATGATGGTGAGGGTGGTAAGACCTAAAAAGTCAAACTTAACCAGTCCTGCGTGCTCAACGTCCTTTTTGTCGTACTGAGTGATAGGGTTGCCGTCAGAGTCGAGCATTTCCGGGGCAAATTCTGCAATGCGGGTAGGTGAGATCACCACACCTGCAGCATGCTTACCGATACTGCGGATGACACCTTCAAGACGGCGGGAGACATTGATAAGCTCAACTGCCTCGGTATCGTTATTAATCTTGGCGTTTTCGTAGTATTCCTTAAGATCAGGTGACAGCGGCTCGCAGGGATTGCCCTTTTTATCAATACCCAGGGCATCGTTAAAGGTGACACCGGGCTTCTCCGGGATCATCTTGGTAAGTCTGCGCACTGCACCTAAGGGAGTACCCATGGCACGTCCTGCGCCCTGAATGGCTGCCTTTGGTGCCAGAGTACCGAAGGCTGCAATCTGCGATACTGAGTCACGGCCGTAGTGATCAACCACATGCTGCAGCGTTAAGGCACGCTTTTTCTGACAGAAGTCCACGTCGAAGTCTGGCATGGATACACGCTCTGGATTTAGGAATCGCTCAAAGAGCAGATCAAAGCGCATAGGATCAAAGTCGGTAATACGCAGTGCATAGGCAACTAACGAGCCGCCGCCTGAGCCGCGTCCCGGTCCTACCGGCACTCCATGATCCTTAGACCAGGCAATAAATTCCATAACGATGAGGAAGTAGCCAGGGAAGTCCATGGTGATGATCACGTTAAGCTCGGTTTCAAGACGGGCCTCGTATTCAGGGCGTTTGGCTTCGCGTTCCTTTTCATCAGGGTAGAGGAATTCAAGACGCTTTTTAAGACCCTTTCTTGCCTCCATGCGCAGACAGTCAGCGGTACTCATATCGCCGGTGTCATAGTGCGGCAGACGGGGGATATCGAGCTGAATATCAACATTACAGCGTTCAGCGATGACGCGGGTGTTATAAAGAGCCTCGGGTATGTCAGCAAAAAGCTCACGCATTTCAGCGCTGCTTCTTAAATACTGCTGATCAGAGTATTCGCGCTCTACATCCTTATTGCCTACCTGCACACCGTTTTGAATGCATACGCGCACGGAATGAATATAGGCATCGGTAAGACCGTCGCCAGGTGTATCCTGAGGTCCCAAAAGATATCTGGTGTCATTTGATGCAACAGGTGGAATGTTGTACTTTAAGCACAGATCGAGGGCTACAGCCTCAAAGTTACTCTCACCTGCGCGCCCGGTACGGGTTATTTCAAAGCAAAAGCGGGTCGGGTAGTATTTCTGATAGAAGGCCATACGCTTTTCAATGGCCTCGGTATCATCAACCTCTGCAAAGGCGGCGATATCTCCACGGAAGCCGTCTAAAAGAATAATGCCCTCTGAATAGGTGGCAAGATCCTCAACTGTAGCTGCTACATCGGCAATATTCGGGCTGTTGGTATCAAGCCAGGCGCGCGAGAGTATGTCATAGAGGTTTTGCTTGCCTACTCTGTCCATGGCAAGCAATGTTACCCAGAAGGTACGCTCCTTCTCGCCAAGGCCTGTTTTTTCACGGATCTTGAGATCGGCGCCCATGATGGGCTTGATGCCGGCACCCTTGCAGGCATTGTAAAAACGCACAAAGCCTGCCATATTGCACCAGTCGGTAACGGCGATGGCGGGCATTTTAAGCTTGGATGCGCGTTTAACTATAGGGCCTACATTTTCAAGACCATCGTTGATTGAGTAGCACGAATGCACGTGCAGCGGGATGTAGTCTAAATCTCTGTCCTGAAAATCCATGTCCGAATGCGCCTAAGCCAAGTGTTGTTATCTGTAAAACAGTTGTACGTAGTAGTCACAGGCGGTGTCAAATCCTAAATTGCAGGACTGCCTGAAAAAGGCTCGTGATTTCTCTGCGTCCCTGCTGACACCAAGCCCTAAGTAGTACTTAGTGGCTACATTATAGCAACCTATGTTATTGCTAAGCTCACATGCCCGGCCGTCAGCCCTGAATGATTTTTCATTGTTTTCCTTTGACTGCTGGCCGTTGCTTTCCATGGGATCAGAAAGATGCTCGCCTAAGAGCAGGCAGCCGCGGCTGTCATTTAGCTCACAGGCTTTGCTTAAATACTGCGTGGCCTCATTTAGCTTTGCTTCATCATTTGAGAAGTTACTGAGGTAGTACCCTGCCATGACACAGGCGGAAGCATCATCTAAAGCGCATCGCTTTATAAGTTCAGAGCCTTGTTGTCTGTATGTCTCCAGTTGCTTAAGTCCATCTTTACAGAATTGGATGTCCTGACTTAAGGTACAGTGTTTTTGCAGGAGCTTCTGATATTCATCCTCTGATCCAAGATGTCCGGCGGCATTTGCAGCCGTGAGGCAGCCGTTTGCATCATTGAGATCGCAGGCCTTTTTCCCAAGCAGCAAAGCCTGATCGTATTGCTTCAGTGTGTTGGCAATACTGCCTGCCATAGTGCAGGCATTGTTATCATCATTTTCTGTCAGGCACACAGTACCGAGTGCAGACAGGGAAAGCCTGGGGCTCGTAAAACAGGTTGCCCATCCCAGTGCTTTGCATGACTGCAGATCCTGATCCTGACATTTCCTGATTAACTGCTGTGTTATTTCCAGATCGGATTTCTCGTCACTGATCCTGACTGTATTTTTATCAACTACGAGTAGCCTTTGATGGATTGAGGTGCTCTGGCAGGCGGTGGTCAACAGTGCCGCAGATAAAAGCAGGCAGATTGCTGCCAGAGGGCGCTTTTTGCTTAGATCAAAACCCATGTAAACTCCCTGAGTGCTGATTGCTTTGCTGTTGTGTTGCAGTCATTATATTTTATCTTTTTAAAATTAGTTGTCATTATATTGTAATAAATTTATGACAAAATAATGACAGGTTAAATATTATTCTGCCTGACCGATGATATTATTGTCATTAAAACGGCAACATCAGAGCTATTATCATGTTTCCCAGAAAAGAAAGCTTAACGGTTGAGTTTAAATCTGAGCCTCCTGCCGGCCTTGCTGATGAAAAGGTCATTGAGGCGGTAGTTGCTATGTCAAACGCCGAGGGTGGCATCCTGTATATAGGAATAGACGATGACGGTACCGTGTCAGGACTTTGCAGCACCTTAAATTCCAAATGGCACGATCCTGTTCAGATCTCAGCCTTTATTGCAGGACATACTGTTCCTCCGGTGCTAATTGATGCAGAGCTGGTAACCTCTGGTGAAAAATATGTGGCAGCAGTCAGGATCCCCAAGGCAGGATCAGTGATTGCCACCAGAGACGGCAAGCTCCTGCGCCGTCGTTATAAAATTGATAAAACACCAGAGAATGTCCCGCTCTTTCCTCATGAAATTGCTTCAAGACTTGCTGATTTAAGGCGTCTTGATTTCTCTGCAACGATGATCCCGCAGCTTGACAGCACGGCCTTGTCTGCCTATGAACGTATGCATTTAAGGCAGATAATCAAAAAGCATAAGTGCGATCCTCAGTTACTCGAGTTAAGTGATGAGGAGTTTGACAGAGCCTTGATGCTGGTGGGTGAGGATAGCCTGGGAAAATTACATCCTACAGTTTGCGGCCTGCTTTTAATCGGAGAGGATGAGTTTATTGAAAGGTACATCTTCTCACACGGGGCCTGCTTCCAGTATCTAAGGGGTACCGAGGTAGTATTTAATGAAAACAGCAGATCCTCAATAGTCTCGATAATTGAAAGCTTCACGGGCAGGTTTTCAGCCTGTAATGTGCAGCGTGAGTATGAGATGGGACCATACAGGACAGGGATCCGCGAATTTTCCGAAAGAACCTTCATGGAGGCTCTGGTCAATGCCTTTGCCCATCGTGATTACACCAGACTTGGCAGGGTGATTGTGCAGATAAATGATTATGAGATGTCCGTAAGCAGTCCCGGAGGCTTTATCTCAGGCATTACCTCAGACAATATCCTTACGGCATCTCCTAATGGCAGAAATACCGCTCTTGCTCATGCATTAAACCGACTCGGACTGTCTGAAAGCACAGGACGTGGCATTGACAGGATCTTTGAAGATTCAATTATCTACGGCAGATCCTGGCCTGATTACAGTCAGTCAGGTCCGGATGAGGTAAAGCTGGTGCTGCCGAGGAGCGCACCGGATCTTGAGTTTTTTAACTTTTTAAACGAGCACATGGTGCGTCTAGGTAGATCCTTTTCAATTCTGGCGTTGCTCATTTTATCTTTGCTTAGAAAGCATGAATTTCAAAGTGAGCAGGAATTAGTAGAAGGTACTCACTTCAGGCAGGAGCGGGTGCACTCCCAGCTTGAGCTGTTAACTTTGGATAAGATCATAGACCGGACAGAAGATGACGCTGATTACTGCTATACGCTCCATGATCCTGATAAAAAGGTCTCATCAGAGGGACAGCTAAAACGCAGGATCAGTGACTGTAAGGGTAAGCGTCATAAAAATAAAGAGGCAGCTGACACTGATATCTCAGCTCTTTCGCCAAGAGATCAGGAGACGCTGGTGCTCTCAAAGGTAGCTCTTCGTGAGATAGCAAATAAAACCGAGGTTGTCACTGACACTCACCTTCCCGCAAGAAAAGCCTATCTGCGTTTGAATTCACTGGTTGCACAAGGAGATCTGGAGGCAATAGGCGAGAAAAAGGGGCGGGTATATAAGATAACCTCTCAGGGATTATCAAGGCTTGAGGCTCTGAGAGATGCAAAGCAGCAGGAGTAGTTTTTTGCTGCGAAGACAGAATACAAAAAAGGCAAATCATACGATCTGCCTTTTTCCTGCATCAGCTTTCTGATGCTGACTTATAGTCTCTAAAGATTATTTCATCTTCTTGTAGGCATTGATGAGACCGTTGGTTGAGCTGTCGTGAGAGGTGATTTCCTCCTCAGTGGTGAGCTCAGGAATGATCTTCATTGCAAGCTGTTTGCCTAACTCAACACCGAACTGATCGAAGGTGTAGATGTTGAGGATGGAGCCCTGAACGAAGATCTTGTGCTCATAGAGTGCTACCAGCATACCCAGCATACGGGGAGTGATTTCCTTTACGAGGATAGAATTGGTAGGACGGTTGCCGCGGAATACCTTGAAGGGTACAACATCCTTGTAATCCTTCTCGGCAACACCCTTGGCCTCAAACTCGGCAATAACCTGCTTCTTGCTCTTACCGAAGGCCAGAGCCTCAGTCTGGGCAAAGAAGTTTGAAATCAGCTTGACGTGATGATCGCCTACAGGGTTGTGGGAAATTGCAGGAACGATGAAGTCGCAGGGAATGACCTTGGTGCCCTGATGGATGAGCTGATAGAAGGCGTGCTGACCGTTGGTGCCTGGCTCACCCCAGATGATAGGACCGGTCTGATACTCTTTAACCTTATTACCGTTACGGTCAACGCTCTTACCGTTAGACTCCATGTTGCCCTGCTGGAAGTAGGCAGGGAAGCGGGCCATGTACTGATCATAAGGAAGGATTGCTTCAGTCTCAAAGCCGTAGAAGTCGTTGTACCAGATGCCGATCAGGGCAAGCAGTACAGAGATGTTCTTGTCAAAGGGAGTGTTGCGGAAGTATTCATCATACTCATAGCCACCCTTTAAGAACTGCTCGAAGTTGTCATAGCCGCAGGCAAGAGCAATTGAAAGACCGATTGCTGACCATGAGGAGTAACGGCCGCCGACCCAGTCCCAGAACTCGAACATATTGGCAGGATCGATACCGAAGGCGGTAACTTCCTTGGTGTTGGTTGAAAGGGCAACGAAGTGCTTGGCAACAGCAGCCTCATCCTTGGCAGTCTTTAAGAACCAGTCACGGGCAGTGTGAGCATTGGTCATGGTCTCCAAAGTGGTGAAGGTCTTGGATGCAATTAAGAAGAGGGTGGTCTCAGGGTTGCACTCCTTCAAGGTCTCAACGATGTGAGTGCCGTCGATGTTGGAGACGAAGTGAGCCTTAAGACGGCTGTGATAGGGGGTAAGTGCCATGGTGATCATGACAGGACCTAAGTCAGAGCCACCGATACCGATGTTGACAACGTCAGTGATTTCCTTGCCGGTGTAGCCCTTCCACTCACCTGAAATAACCTTTTCAGAGAAGGTCTTCATCTTCTCAAGAACAGCCTTAACCTCAGGCATTACGTCCTTGCCGTCAACGTATACAGGTTTGCCGGAGAAATTACGTAATGCGGTATGAAGTACTGCACGATCCTCGGTGCGGTTGATCTTCTCACCTGAGAACATGGCCTCGATATTGTCCTTAAGCTTGGTTTCCTCAGCAAGCTCTAACAACAGTGAGAGGGTCTCCTCGTCGATGATATTCTTGGAGTAGTCAACTAACAGATCACCGTTAGCTGCGGTCAAGTGGAACTTGTCGAAACGGCCCTTATCCTCTTTAAACAGCTCCTTGATGGTTCTGTCCTGAGTGTGCTGAAAGTGCTTGGTTAGCTTTTTCCAGGCTTTAGTCTGGGTCGGGTCGATGTTGTGGAACATGCATTATCTCCTGAAATTCCCGGTTGTATTTATGACGTATGACACGCCTCTTATCATGATAATACATTCACATTGTTAAGATTAAAAACAAACGCTTGAGTTTCGTACTTATTTTCCAAAGCTCACAATTTTTCCGGGGGTATCCTGAGGTTCAGCTGATGTTTTAATGATCTGAGGCCTAAGCAGGCAGGCCTCAGGCAGAGTAAGGGAAGGCTTTGGGCATTAAAGCATGGATTCAGCGCGACGGCGGGTGAGATCCGGCTCAAAGGAGGGGGCAATACGTGAGGCTACCTCCATCACCGTGCTGATGCGGCGGTCCTCCTGCTTTTTCTTAAGAGAGCACAGGGCGACACGGAAATCTGCCCAGGGAAGCTCGCGCAGTACATATACATCATTGCGAAATGGTGAGATGTCATACACCAGACGCGGGACCACGCTGATCCCGAAACCTAAAGCGGTAAGGCTTACTATGCCCTCATGTCCTGCCACCTCTGAATAGATATTGGGAGTAATGCCCTGGGATGAGAACCATTTCTCAACCTCATAGCGCAGCTGCCCGCCCTCCGGCATGACAAAGGGAACTGCTGAGAGATCATAGGATGCATAGTCACTGCCGGCACCTTCAAACCGCGGCTTTTTAGGTGCAATCAGAATAAGCGGGAAGGTCACCAGATCAACGTAGGTGATATCATCAGGGATCTCTGAGGGCAGGGCGCTGATGGCAAAATCCAGGGAGTCTTCATTTGCAAGACGCTGAATGGATTCTGAAGGATCGCCTGTTTCAATCTTGATCTCAAGATTAGGGGCACAAAGATGCAGCTCGTTTAAAAGACGTGGAATGAACATATAGCAGGCAGTCACCGAGCAGTAGATGCGGATGGTGCCGCTTACCGCGTCAGGATCGGTGTGCAGTGTTCCCTCAAGAGATGCGTATTCATTTAAGGTTTTTCTGGCAAAGGCTTCAAACTTGCGGCCGGCTTCAGTAATAAACACGCCCTTTTTATCGCGTATACAGAGCTTGGTCTTTAATTCCTCTTCAAGCTTGTTCAGGGTTCTGCTTAAGGTTGAGGGGCTTACATGGCATAGTGAAGCAGTTCTGGTCAGGTTTGAGGTCTCGCACAGTCTTAAGAATGTGGCCGCGTCTTTTAGATCTAGCACCCTGTTTTCCTTATCGATAAAATTTCAGATTGATAATAAATTGCGATATTTGCAATACGAAACAAATTATATTCCATTTTTTAAAAAATCTGTTATTATGTTTTCACCTTTTCGTAAGGAACAGATTCTTTCGTGTGAACATTTGAAGGTTTTGTAATGTCTCAGAACTATTTTAATACTTTGAACTTGCGCCAGCAGCTGGCACAGTTAGGTTGCTGTGAGCTCATGGATCGCAGCGAATTTGCTGATGGCTGCAATTTCTTAAAGGGCAAAAAGGTCGTGATCATCGGTTGCGGTGCTCAGGGCTTAAACCAGGGCTTGAACATGCGTGATTCAGGCCTCGACGTTTCCTATGCATTACGTCAGTCAGCTATCGATGAGAAGAGAGCCTCCTACAAGAGAGCAACTGAGAACGGCTTCAAGGTCGGTACCTATGATGAGCTCATTCCTACTGCTGATCTCGTGATCAACCTTACTCCCGATAAGCAGCATGAGCCTGTGGTTAACGCTGTTCAGCCTTTGATGAAGCCCGGTGCAGCTCTTGGCTATTCACACGGCTTCAACATCGTTGAGCTCGGCATGCAGGTTCGTAAGGATCTTACCGTGGTGATGGTTGCTCCTAAGTCCCCCGGAACTGAGGTTCGTGAGGAGTACCGCCGTGGCTTTGGTGTTCCTACCTTGCTGGCAGTTCACCCTGAAAACGATCCTAACGGCGAGGGCTGGGCTTATGCCAAGGCCTGGGCTTCTGCTACCGGTGGTGATCGCGCAGGTTGCTTACGCTCGTCCTTCGTTGCTGAGGTTAAGTCTGATCTCATGGGCGAGCAGACCATTCTCTGCGGCGTTTTACAGGCTGCTACTGTAATGATGTTCGACCGTATGGTTGAGCTCGGTATGGACAAGGGCTATGCCTGCAAGCTGTTGCAGTACGGCTGGGAGACCACCTGCGAGGCATTGAAGCAGGGCGGTCTTACCAATATGCTGGACCGTCTCTCCAATCCTGCCAAGATCAAGGCTTACTATCTGGCAGAAGAGATCAAGGGGATCTGGAAGGATCTCTATCTTAAGCACATGGACGACATCGAGTCCGGTGAGTTCTCCCGCGTTATGATGGAAGACTGGGCAGCAGGTGACGTTAACCTCCACACCTGGAGAGAGAATTTTGCCAAGTGCGGCTTTGAGAATGCTCCTGAGTGCGATACCAAGATCACCGAGCAGGAATACTTCGATAAGAACACCCTGATGGTAGCCTTTGCCAAGGCTGGTATTGAGCTTGCTTTCGATACCATGACTCACTCCGGCATCTATCCTGAGTCTGCATACTACGAGTCTCTCCACGAGCTTCCTTTGATCGCCAATACCATCGCCCGTCGCCGTCTTTATGAGATGAACGTGGTTATTTCCGATACCGCTGAGTACGGCAACTACCTGTTTGCTAATGCCGCTATTCCTATGCTTAAGGACTTCATGGCCCGTCAGAACCTTGATGTCATGGGCAAGGGTTTAGAGGGTGATGACTGCGTTGACAACATTGAGCTCATCAAGATCAACGATGCCATCCGCAATCATCCTATCGAGGTTGTCGGCCGTAAGCTCCGTGCTTACATGTCTGACATGAAGGAAATCACTGTCGGCAACAACTGATAAGTAACTCATATCAGTTTTAAAGGGGCGTCTGTTGGAAATCAGGCGCCCTTGCTGTTTATCTGGTGCTGCCAGTTAAAGCCTGCATGCGCTTTAACACCTCATCCATGGTGGCAAGCTTCTGCTCCTGGGAGATTACCTCCCTGGTGCCTATGCGGTGCCACTGCAGATCCTCTTTGGGCATTTCGGTAAGAAAACGGCTGGGAGTTCCGTATTTAATCTCCTCCTCACCATTGTCCTGAATACGCATACGCCGCTGACGGCAAAGCAGAATATTAAGCTCCTGCTTAGCTCGCGTTACCCCTACATAGCAAAGACGCCTTTCCTCCTCGATCCCTCCCTCCACGGAGATGGAATTTCTGTGAGGCAGAATGCCCTCCTCGCAGCCTATTAAAAATACATAGGGAAACTCAAGTCCCTTGGAGGCGTGCAAGGTCATAAGCTGTACAGCATCGCCGCTGTCATCATGATCATTGCCTCTGTCGAGCATTTCACGCAGGCCTAATTTGTCCACCGCCTCAACAAAGTTCAGAGGCTCTCTGTCCTTAGAGCCTGAAATCAGCTCCTGGATCCACTGCATAAGCGAGCGTACATTGCGGATCTTAAAGTCACCTGCTGCCTCTGACTGGGTACTTACCTTAAGGTAGTTTTCATAATTGACTCTGTCTAAGAGCTCCCTGGCAAGAGTTTTATCCTGCTTTGAAATAAGAAGCTGTCTTAGATTGGTAACTAAAATCACAAAGCCTGCTATCGCCTGCATCTGCTTGCTGCTGAGCTTTTTGGTAAGCTCCGGGCTCAGCATCGAGTCAAACAATGATTTGCCGCTTGCCTTTGATGCCTGGGAGATGGCACCGATGCTCTCGGCACCTATTCCGCGGCGGGGAACATTGATAATGCGCAGCAGTGCCGCATCATCACGGGGATTGCAGATCACACGGCACCAGGCCATGACATCCTTTATTTCCTGCTGCTCAAAAAATGAAGATCCGCCGGTAATGACACAGGGAATGTGGTTTTCACGAAAGGCCTTTTCAATTGCGCGTGACTGGAAATTACTGCGATAGAGCACCGCATAGTCGCGAAAGGCTCCGTGATGGTGGTATTTGTGGGCAAATATAAGCTCGGCTACTCTGGATGCTTCGTCATCCTCAGTATTAACCTCACGTACCTGAATCAAGGGGCCGTCTCCTAATACCGAGCGCAGAGTTTTGGAGAACATATGCTCGTTATTTGCAATGAGGCCGTTGGCACAGTGCAGAATATGCGCAGTTGAGCGGTAGTTCATCTCAAGCTTGATCACCTTAAGATCAGGGTAATCCTCAGATAGCATGCGTATGTTTTCAGGTCTGGCGCCGCGCCAGGAGTAGATTGACTGATCATCATCGCCTACTACGGTAAAGGTACGGTATTTACTGCTCAGGATCTTTAGAAGCTGATACTGGTTCTCGTTGGTATCCTGATATTCATCAACCAGGATATAGCGGAATTTATCCTGCCACTTATTTCTGAATACTTCATCTGAAATAAGCTTCGTTGTCACTCTGAAGATGAGATCATCAAAATCCACGGCATTACAGGCTCTGAGATATTTTTCATAAAAGCCGTAGGTGAGGGCAATCCAGGTTCTGCAGCCGGATGCTGCCAGATCCTCCGGAGTCTTTAAGGATCCCTTCCATAAAGAGATGGTCGAGGCGGCTGTTTCTGCCAGTGTCTTATCGCTTTTTTCGGTTAACAGCTGCGGAAATTCATCCTTGATGATATCGGCAATGATCTTCTGGGCATCGTACTGGTCAAAAAGAGAGAAATTGCGACCAAGCCCGAAGACATGGTGATCCTGTCTGATGATATTAAGCCCGAGGGAGTGAAAGGTTGAGACGGTAAGTCTTCTGGCGGTATCCTGTCCCAGATCCTTTGATACACGCTCACGCATCTCGGCTGCGGCTTTATTGGTAAAGGTTACCGCGCATATGCTTTCCGGAAGATAACCCTTGCTGCGGATGAGACTGGTAATTTTGGTGGTAATGACACGGGTTTTGCCGGAGCCGGCGCCTGCTAATACCAGACAGGGGCCGTCAGTATAGGAGACGGCCTCACTTTGTGCTTCATTAAGTTTCATGAAGGTTTATTTTAAGAATGTCAGAGTGAGCTGAATACGGTAAAGTCTAAATTCTTACCCATGCTGTCGACGCTTCTGCAGTTGAAATCACCGTTGCTGTTCAGGCTGATATCAAGGTTCTGCAGCGCCTGAGCCTCAACATAGTGACTTGCATCAGTATTGCAAAGGGCAATTACAGGAAGCTGCAGTGAGGTTGAAAGACGTGAGAGCCTTGCGGTGGTGAGCAGACATTTATCAAGCGGCATGGCGGTTAAATCAACCAGCGGGATAAAGTCACTTTCACCCTGGATTTTGCTTGCAGTGATCCCGTTTAGCAGATCGACATCAGGATCATCTGAGGTAACCTCCAAAAGGCGGGCATTTTCATAGGTGGAATCACCGTACTGGTTCTGAGAGTGCTGACGCATTATAAGAGCCGCAATGTACTGCCACTGGGAAAGAGATCCTGCGTACACTATTCTGGCTGCTCTGTCCTTGATGATGCTGGCAATAAGCCGGCGTGCAGTCTGAGGACGCAGGCAGAAGGTGTAGAGGGCATCACTGAGCTTAAGATGCATCATCTCCTCGGAGGTGGTGATGAACTGGTGAGGCTCTACTATATGAGGCAGCGGGGTTAAATTGTAGGTAAGAAGCTCGTCTAAGTGCGCAAGACGGTTTTTAAGCTTTTCCCTGTCTTTGATCAGGGCTTCGTTCACATCCTTATAGGGGAAGGAAATATCTACCACTGTATAGGAGATCTCCATACCCTTAAGTCCGTAAGCCAGCTTTTTGGTTGCATCAAAGCCAGCCTCATCATTATCAAGAGCGATGTAGAACTTGCGGTTTATACTCTGATCCTGCTTACGCAGGAGATCGAGGAAGGCCTGAGCATTGCCCGAGCCTCCAAGAGATACTGCGGTATATCCGAGAGTCTCGAGAGATAAGGCATCCATTTCTCCTTCGGTGATAAAGATATCCCCTGATTTTTCCAAAGCCTGGATATTAAAAAAGCGCAGAATACCTTCCTTGCGGTATCTGTCCTTTGCAACCGGATCGATATTACGGGCGGCATAGGCACTGTTTGACAGCGGAATGATGGCTGCATGCCACAGGCTTTGAGAGCCGTACTGACTGGATCCGGCATTAAAGGCAGGATCGAAGCCCAGATTAAAGCGGATTGCAGTTTCATCGGAGATGCCGCGACGTCTGAAGTAATCACATTGCGGCAGATTGAGACGGCATTGCTTGTAATAATCTGAAAAATCACGCTCGGGGGCAAACTCCTCACGGCGGACACCGAAAGCAGAGCCTGTCTGGAAGGTATCACTGTTTCTCTGTATAAAAGGAGAGAACTGCGGAGGATTACTCTCCTGCGAAATGCCAAAGGTATTATTGCTCTTAAAGGGCTGGGCGTATGGTCTTGAGTTCAGATTTACGCTGTCGTTGGCGGCAAAATTGCTTCTGGAGCGGTACGACTCAGGCATAGGCTGAATTTCAAAATCAGCTGAATTGAAATTCATGGTGCGTGATGATGCATGAGAAGGCTCGGGACTGCTTTCTATTTCAAATAGCGGACCGTTGTCACTTGCCATTCTGTTATTGGCAGGACGCTGTACGTTTGGCGGTACTGCTGTAGGGCGCGCATTCTGAATAGTCTTAAGATGTCTTAATCTTAAAAACTCTAATAACTGATTGGAGAGCGGTCCTAAGAAAAGCTCATGCAGCTTTTTAAACTGAGAGGTGAAATCGTTGAGATTGTAGTCATAACCTGCGATCTGGAAAATATCATACTGCTTGCCACAGGCATAGCAGTGAACACGGCAGTCGCGCGGATCATAGATCATAGAATGCTGATGATCGTTATGCTCAGGATTTAAGCATGTAAATTTAGAATCAATAGCGATCCCTTTTTGCTGCAAGTAATCCGGCAGTTTCTTTCTTAAAAGATCCTTTAATTGTTCAAATTCTTGCTCGATCATCAGCCCGTCCTTATGTTTATTCAGTTACGATTTTTTCGATAATCCAGGATGCCATCATGAGGCCTGCAGATGCTGTCACCGGCATGGCTGCGCCGAATGCCGGCAGATCGCCGGACATGTAAGCCTCTTTTTCAGAGTATACAGGCTTCTCAGAGGTATAGACGCAGGGGATATTCATCTTATATCCGCCCTTGGGATAACCGTATTCCTTTCTTAATATAGTACGTAATCTTGCAATAAGAGAATTGCCCTTGGCTGCTGCAAGATCTGCTATATCAAGCTTTCTCGGATCACGTCTGCCACCTGCACCGCCTGCCACGATAAAGGTAGTCTTACGCTTTGCAAGGAAGTCATCAACATAAGCCTTGGCTTCAATATCATCAATAGCCTCGGCAACAAATGGCGGGCAGTCACTTAAGACATCAGCAATATTCTCCGGGGTAAGCTTGGTCTCCAGGGTATTGATGTTAAGGTTTGGATTGATGTCCAGAAAGCGCTTTGTCAGCACCTTGGTTTTATAAAGACCGTCGGTCGAGGTACAGGTATGCAGCTGACGGTTGGAGTTTGTCAGCTCAATGGTATCAGAGTCTATCAGGGTTAATGTTCCGACTGCTGATCTGCAGAGAGATTCAGCCAGCCATGATCCGATACCGCCCACACCGATCACTAAAACATGGGCATTCTGTAGTTTCCGGAAACCTTCTTCGCCATAAACAGCACGAATTCCGCGGAACGCTTTTTTCTCTTCAAATGACATTTTCTATGCTCATCCTACTAAATAATAAAAATTCGATCACTATTTTACTTGAAATTTGATAATTACTGTGTATAATGTCGCCCAGAAACTGTGAGATTTCATCAATATGATCCCGTAGCTCAGCTGGATAGAGTATCGGTTTCCGAAGCCGGTGGTCATGAGTTCGAATCTCATCGGGATCACCATCTTGTATGCGAAAATGGCGGAATTGGTAGACGCGCTAGCTTCAGGTGTTAGTACCGCAAGGCGTGAGGGTTCGAGTCCCTCTTTTCGCACCAACACAGTGCATTTCTTCTTTATCTGTAACTTCTTTAGTGAATTGATTTTTAAGGCGTTTTTGTAACGTCATGGTCGGTTTCATTTCTGCAATATAACTCTGTGTACACCAATGTGGCGTATGTACACCAATGTGTTCCGTATGGGGTATGCGGAACAGTGTTCTTCGTTTGGGAAGTGGCGACGAAAGTCTCAAAGTGATGCAGGATAAGGTGGAATTCCGCTCATTAGATATTCTCTAACAGCGTCAGATGGACTGTCTTTTTGCGATCTTTTTGAAGATTTCTGCAAGCGGTTCGAGGCAATATCGTCATAGTTGTAGCGCTCTCTTGCTCTAATGTTTGCCAGAATTGCCCGCTGGTCATTTATCTTGGAATTCCAGACAGATAGTATGGACTGGTGAGCCAGAAGGATGATGTCATAGCATATGGCGAAGCTTTTATGACTATGGTCAGTGTATGAAATTTATACAGACTTGAGCCTCATCCTTATATAGTCTTCAAATCAATAAGATCCGATTCCTCGGTGGCGAGTTTAAGAAGGTTTGCTGCGTGCTCTATGCTCATTAAGAAATACTCTAAGCGACAGAGATCACATGGATTTTTTCCCGGGATTCCCGTTCAATATCGGCTGCTTTTATGATGTAAATGCCATTTATG
>CAVFIO010000021.1:0-25784 GCA_963622535.1 Akkermansia muciniphila | reverse complement strand
GATGTGCATTATAGAGATTTTTTTAACCCCGTCAACACTTTTTTTGAAGTTTTTTCTATTTCACTGCTCTTTATTGAGCAAAAAAGAGCTTTCAAAAGGCATATAAATCAGCTTTATCTTCGTATAAAAAAAATTTTATAATTTTTTTTAAACGGACTGTAAAAAATAGCAGATTAAGCATCTTAGCTTCCTAAGAATCCCTGTGACTGACGTTTCCATAATCTGGTGAACAGCCCCTGTTCATTTTTCAAAAGCTCAGATTGAGTTCCACTTTCAACAATACGACCTGCATCAATGACTAATATTCTGTCCATCATTGACAGCGTTGACAGGCGGTGAGCAATTGCTATCACAGTCCTACCCTCAAAAACCTTAGCCAGATTTTCCTGTACAACAGCTTCACTTTCTGAATCCAGAGCCGAGGTTGCCTCATCCAGAATCAAATAAGGCGCATTCTTCATAATGACTCTGGCAAGTGCGATACGCTGTCTCTGGCCGCCTGACAGCTTGGCCCCGCGTTCACCGACCAGAGTGTCAAAGCCGTGTCCGCCCCGGTAGTCTGAAAGTGATTCTATGAAGGATAAGGAGTCTGTAAGCTTGGCTGCCTTATACATGCCTAGCTCATCATTTGCCGATCCGTAGCAGATATTCTCACCTACCGTACGATGCATTAAGGCAGGATCCTGAGATACCATAGCAAACAGATCCCGGTACTCATCCTGCTTGAATTCCCTTATATCGGTACCGTTTAAAAGCACACAGCCATGATCAACATCATAAAAGCGCAGCAGAAGATTTAAAAGCGTAGTCTTACCTGCACCCGAGGGGCCGACTATACCTACCTTTTCCCCCTCTTTTATCTCAAGACAGAGATTTTTAAAAATTGCGCTGCCGCCCTTATAACCAAAATCAACATTCCGGAATTCAATCGCACCGCGTCTTGGCACAACATTGACTGTTTTACTGGGATCACGGATTAACACAGGCTTGGTTATGGTCTTCATGCCATCATAGACCATACCGATATTCTCAAATATTGCCGAGACCTCCCACATCATCCAGCGCGACATGTTGATAACTCTGATTGCTATGGCAATGGCAATGGCAATTGAGCCGGGAGTCACATAGCCTACCGTCCATAATACAAGCGACATCACAGTTAAAACAATTATGAGCATGTAATTCATTAACTGCACGCTGACATCGAACATGGTAAGCAGGCGCATTGCCTTATATTCACTCTTTAAAAAGGACTCCATGGATGCCCTGGCATACTGTGCCTCGCGTCCTTTTCCGCCAAAGAGTTTAACTGTTGGAATATTCACATAGGAATCAACAATACGGCCGACCATATCAGATCGCTTGTCTGACTGACTGGATGCGGCCCTGCGCAGACGCGGGACAAAAAAGTAAATTGATAATCCGTACAGGACAAGCCAGACAGTCAGAGGCAGCACCAACACCAGATCCGCCCGTGACAGCATCCACAGCATCATCAGAATGTATACCGCCATGTGTACTGCAACATCAATCAGCTTTAAAACTGACGTTCTCACAGCCATCGCGGTCTGCATGATCTTATTGGCAACACGACCTGCAAATTCATCTGCAAAGAAGGATAGTGACTGTGACAGCATCTGCCGGTGCGTCAGCCATCTTACCTGCATGGGATAGTTTCCCGAGATCGTCTGATGCAAAAGCAGGGAATGAAATATGGTTGCCATGGGCAGAAGCACGCCTGCAACCAGCAGCATAACTACAAGCTTGCTGCCGTAGGTTTCAATAAAAAAAGCGGGATTTGTTGCCGTTGTCCAGTCGACAATATTTCCCATGCACATAAAGAAAAGCGCCTCTCCTGCAGCCAGCAGTCCATTAAGAAGCGCAATAATAAAAAGGAACTTCCACAGTCCCTGAGTATAAAAAAGAATAAAACGGAAGAATCCTTCTGGTGGAACACCTCTTTCCTCGGCAGGAAAAGGCGGCACCAGGGATTCAAAGGCGCGCCAGATCCTGTCCATTATTTTTCCATGGCTCTCATCATGTCATTGATGCGCTGTCCGGTTACATCAATATGACGGGCAAGGGCTGCCACATGATTCGGAAGCATGGCATCTCCGATATCATTGCCGCCTGCAGCCACATACCAGGGATTAAAATTGGCAACATAGTCAAGACGTCTCAATGCCTCCTCGACATTTTCCTGACCGCCACGCTCGGCAATTGAGGAATCAACTGCAAGCAGTGAACGCAGAATGTTTCCCACAACTGACATGATTCCCTTGGTGTAGTAGACATTATTGTCAGTATCAAAGTGATTCATCTGCTCGTTGTTTAAAATTCCAATTGAATAATCTATCATGTTGGAGCAGTACTTCAGAATTTCATAGACATCGTCAGACTTCAAGTTATAGACGCCCGCATTTTTAACGTTTGAGCCAATGCTTTGAGCCCAGGCACGCCAGTTCTGAATACCCTGCTTATACTTCCCCTCGGCATCATAAATAAACCAGAAGCCCCACACTTTTTCTGAATAAGTAAAGAATCTTGAGGTGGCATCTGCAAGACGGCTGTCAATGGTGTCCGCACGGCCGAATCTTGCGGCAGTCTTAGCCAGAATATCTGATGCAGGACGGGTTGCATAAATTACACCGCGCTGATAGGAGGGAGTGTTATCCAGCAGCTGAGGTACAAAGAACAAGTCATTACACTCCCAGCCAAACGGGGCCTTAAGGCAATCCTCAAGTGAAGCGACTACACCTTCAGCTAAAACCGAGGCCTTGTCATTATCGGTTGCATTTGCATCCAGAGCATCAGGTGCATATACCTTGCCTGAAGGAGATGATATCAAGCCTACCGCAAGCAGGTACAGCACGTACCATATGACCAGGAAAGCGGCGATATACTTAAAGTAATTTAAATTAATTTTTTTCATAAGAAAACCAGATTTCTAGCTTATGCAAACATCATCTAAGCATAACCGACCGTATATCTGCTAACAAGAAAAATTTAATATATCAATTAAAAAATGAGGCTTATGCCTTGATCCTGTTTGCCCCGGCTACTGCTAAAATGGCACAGTAAATTTTTCAACAGTCTAGAGGAAAAGGCAAGTGATATATACCTTAACACCAAGTCCGTCACTTGATCTGGTGATGAGTCTTTCAAGAGAGCTCAAAGCAGGCGGAGCATTCCGTGCTACCGAGGAATCATTGAGACCTGGTGGTCGAGGTATCAACATATCCATCATGCTGCGCAATCTCGGACTTGATTCCACAGCCTTAGGCTTTGTTGCAGGCTTCAGCGGTGACGAGCTGATGCGCCTGACCTCTGAGTCCGGTATAAAAACAGGCTTTATCCGTGTACGCCGGGGACGCACCAGAATTAATCTGAAGCTTCATGATCCGGTGGTTGAAACCAAGATAAACGGCCTGGGGCCTGTTGTAAGCTCCAGCGATATTGAATATCTGAAGCACCGTATAAGCCAGTTTCATGACGGGGATTTTTTAGTGCTGGCAGGAAACATTCCGCCATCCCTTCCTCAGGATATATACGGAACCTTCTGCAACACGATAGTCAATAAGAAGATAAAGGTTCTGCTGGATGCCCCCTGTGAGCTTTGGGACAGTGTACTTCCCTATCATCCATTTTTATTCAAAGCCAATTTAACCGAGCTTAGGGAATATTCAGGACAGAATGATCTTCAGGATGAGGAAATTAAAAAAATGGGAAGGAACTTCTGCAGACAGGGGGCTCAGAATGTCCTGCTCTCACTTGGCTCACGGGGAGCCTGGTACTTTGGTGAGGATGATGACGAATTATTCATAAGCATTCCGGATCTGCCTGAAATTGTTGATAAAACAGGGGCCGGAGATTCAATGATCGCAGGCTTTCTTTCAGACTACATCACCTACAGTGATATACGCTCTGCAGTTAAAACCGCAGTTGCTGCAGGATCAGCTACTGCCGGCTCTCCATATCTTGCAAGTGCCTCTGAGGTGCAGAGTCTTAGAACCATGATGTAATCAAAAAGGGATCATCTCAGATGATCCCTCTTGATATTTCACGGCAAAAAGCTCATTACTTCTTAAGCGCAGTCATTGCCTCAACCAGACGGTCGATATTCTTGTGATTGATACCGGCAACACAGATACGGCCGGAGCCGACGATATAAATACCGAAATCCTCTTTAAGGGCAGCTACCTGCTCCTTATCAAGGCCTGAGAAGGAGAACATACCGTTCTGCTCAGCAATAAAGCCGTAGTCACCGGCACCGGCTGCATTCAGTTTTTCAACTAAAAGCTTACGCATTTCCAGAATACGATCACGCATTACCTGAAGCTCATCCTCCCACTCCTTACGCAGTGAGGCATCACCTAAAATAGTGGTGACAATCTTCTCACCGTGTGCAGGAGGATTGGAAATAGCAGTACGCACAGAGATCTTCAGCTGTGAGAAAACCTTATCTGCAACATCCTTTGATTCAGTAACTACAGTCAGAACACCGACACGCTCGTTATAAAGTCCGAAGTTCTTGGAGAATGAGGAGGCAATCAAAAGCTCCTTGCAGTGTGAGGCAATGATACGCAGGCCCTTTGCATCCTCTTCAATGCCGCGACCGAAGCCCTGATAGGCAAAGTCAATGAAAGGAAGTAATTTCTTCTCCTCTAAAAACTTTGCGATGGTTTCCCACTGCTCAACAGTAGGATCAATACCGGTTGGATTGTGACAGCAGCCGTGGAGCAGAACCACATCACCTTCCTTTGCCTGAGATAAGGTATCCATCATTCGATCGAAAGCCAGGGAATGATTTACACGATCATAGTAAGGATATTTCTCAAACTTCAGACCTGCAGACTGGGCAATCTGATAGTGGTTGGCCCAGGTAGGATCGCTGATCCAGACAGTGGTAGCCACATTCTGCTGATGAATGAAATCACAGCCGATCCTTAAAGCGCCGGTGCCGCCTGGGCAGTGAACACTTACTGCCTTACCGCCGTCAACATACTCATGGCCATGACCGAAAATCAGATCACGGGCAAAGCGACCGTATTCAGGCAGACCGCTGATTGGAAGGTAGGATTTGGTGTTCTCGCTGTCTAAAAGGATCTTTTCTGCTTTCTTGACGCACTTTAAGATCTCGGTCTCACCATTTTCATTCTTATACACACCCACGCTTAGATTGATTTTATCGGCTCGAGGATCCTTCTTAAAGGCCTCGGATATACCGAGGATGGGATCGGCGGGGGCTGCTTCAATGCGATCAAAGAACATTTATGTCACCTTTTGTAAAATGCATTAAGAAAATTAACTGCGAAACAATATATCACAGCGCGCTTTTTTTTTAATTTTGTTAAAAATTGCACCGAAGACATGCAGAAAATAACAACTGCTTGTTTTTACGATAGCTTTTTTAACACATCAATAAAAAAATCCCCGCACAATGCGAGGACTTGGATAAATCACAATCAGATGATCTTAGACAAGAACTCCTGAGTACGTTTTTCCTTGGCGTGGCTGAACACCTCATCAGGAGTGCCCTGCTCAAGAATGATGCCCTGATCGACAAACAGCACTCTGTCTGCAACCTGACGGGCAAAGCCCATCTCATGGGTCACACACATCATAGTCATACCGGATTCTGCAAGATCACGCATTACATCCAGCACTTCATTCACCATCTCAGGATCAAGTGCAGAGGTGGGCTCATCAAAGAGCATGATCTTAGGATGCATAGCCAGGGCACGGGCAATGGCTACACGCTGCTGCTGACCGCCTGACAGTTCATCAGGGAAGGCATGAGCCTTTTGCTCAAGACCTACCTTTTTAAGAAGCTCCATAGCGGTAGCCTCTGCATCAGAAACAGACTTCTTGCGTACCTTTTCCTGCGCAAGGGTAATATTTTTAAGCACGGTCATATGCGGGAAGAGATTGAAATGCTGGAATACCATACCAACCTCTGCGCGGATGGTATTGATATCAACCTCCGGAGTAATCACCTGATTGTCGATGCTTACAGTACCGGATGTAGGCACCTCAAGGTAATTTACACAGCGAAGCAGAGTGGATTTACCTGAGCCTGAAGGACCGATAATACAGACAACCTCAGAGCGCTTGACCTTAAGATCAACTCCCTTCAGAATTTCATTTGATCCAAAGGACTTATGCAGATCCTTAAGCTCAATCATGACTTCTTTATCAGATAAATTTGCCATTAGCGTACCTTCTTTGAACCGTTGTAGCGCTTTTCCAGATAAGAGACGAAGCGGCTAATTGAGAGAGTCATAATGAGGTAAATGATTGCAACCGTGGTCCAGATTTCAAGTGAGCCGTAGGTGGAGGCAATAATGAGCTGTCCCTTACGGGTCAGTTCTTCAAAGCCAATCACTGATACCAGGGATGAATCCTTCAACATGGCAATAAACTCATTACCAAGCTGAGGAATAATACGTCTGAAGGCCTGAGGAATGATGACATTGATCATGGTCTGGCTCCAGCTCATACCCAGGCTGCGTCCGGCCTCAGTCTGTCCCTTGTCAATTGACTGGATACCTGCGCGGAAGATCTCTGCAACATAAGCACCGGAATTGATTGAGCAGGCACATACCGCAGCCACAAAAGGCTCAATACGTGCACCGATAATTACCGGCAGAGCAAAATAAATAATAAAGATCTGCACGAGTAACGGAGTACCGCGGATGAAGTCAACGTACACCTTGGCAGGGATACGCAACCAGCTATACCTTGACAGCTCGGCGATACCGACAAAAAGACCGATCATCACGCCCAAAGCCACAGCTACAGCGGAGATCTCGATAGTGACTAATGCTCCAAGACCTAATAAAGGCAGGGAATCTAGTACTAATTGGATATCAAATGACATTGTAAATTGCAGTTATCAAACAAACAAAAAGCGGGCATGATTTAACATGTCCGCAGTTTCAGTCCAGAATTATTCTGGAGTACCAAACCACTTCTGGTGGATTTCAGCGAAGGTACCGTTTTCACGGATCTTCTTAAGTCCGGTATCCAAAGCATTCAAAAGCTCAGTATTGCCCTTTTTAACAGCGATGCCGAACTGAGCGGCCTCGGCATAGTCGTTTAACTCGACAAAATCATGATTCTTCTGAGATGCCAGGAAATATTCATTGACAGGACGGTCAGTAATTACAGCCTCACACCCCTTGCTCTTAAGCTCCATAAAAGCCTCGGCATGGGTATTGAAAGCGGCTACCTTATTTGACAGTGACTTTGCAAAATCAACACCGGTGTTGCCAATCTGACCACACAGACGAACATTCTTCAAATCATCAAGCTTCTTGTACTTACCCTCATTAGCCTTAAGCATCACAGCACTCAGACCAGAATCGTAATAAGGGGCAGTAAAATCAACCTTCTGCGCACGTTCCTCAGTAATAGTCATACCTGCTGCCACAACATCAAGGGATTTGGTCATCAAAGCAGGGATCAAGCCGTCAAACGGCATGGAAACCATTTCGACATCATAGCCTGCAGCTGATGCAATAGCCTTGATAATATCCACATCATATCCGATGATGGTATTGTTAGGATCAGTAAACTCAAAAGGGGCGAAGGTAGGCTCGGTGCCTACACGCAAGGTCTTAGCATCGGCGGATGCAGATACAAAGCATGCAGACAATGCGCAAGACAAGAACGCAACCTTTATAAATCTGTTCATAAGATCACCTAAAACTTAGCAGGACTGAGAGTGTCCAATCAAATCAATTTGGACACATTCTAGCAAACAAGCCATAGAATGCCCAGTGCTTTAACCAAAGTTAGCTATTCTAAGCCTGTCTGAGACAGTTTTGAACACAAGTGCACAACAGAATTACACTTCTGACTTTTTTTGTACAAATGCTATGGATTTTCAATAAGTTTTCTTCAATAATTGACAGCAGTACAGGGCATTTTTTCAGTCCCTGTCATCAACAAATGGAGATTATAAAGTGGCCATTAAAAACGTTGTTTTTGACTTCGGCGGCGTCCTCATCGACTGGGATCCTCGTTATGCGTACAAGAATGTATTTAACGATGATGAAAAGATGGAATATTTCCTTACCAACATCACTACCGGTGAGTGGAATTCTCAAATGGATAAGGGGCGTACCTTTGATGAGTGTATAAAAGAACTCTCTGCCCAGTATCCGGACTATGCCGATAAAATCGCCATTTGGAAAACAGGCTGGGAGCAGATGCTTGGCGGCACTGTACCGCAGGGCGTAAAGCTTTTGGATCTTGTTAAAAAATCCGGTAAATTCACTATCTACGGCCTGACTAACTGGTCTGCAGAAACCTTCCCCATTGCCTACAAGCACTTCCCTTTCTTAAATGACTTTGAAGGGATTGTTGTATCAGGTGAGGAAAAGATGATCAAGCCTGAAAAGGGAATTTTCCTGACTCTCTTTGAGCGCTATCACCTAAATCCTGAGGAATGCCTTTTCCTGGATGACAATATCAAGAATATTGAAACCGCCAAGAGCCGTGGCATGCATGTGATTCATTTCAAAGATCCTGATGAGGGCTTTGAAAAAGCCGTTAAGCTCTTAAAGCTCAAAGTCTAAAGATATGATGAAAGCAGCCGTTAAGAGTTCAGGAGGAGTACTTTTATGTCAGCTTCAGTAGATGCTACCGATTCAACCATGTCCGCAATGCAGATTGCCTTAAGCAAGCGTCAGCAGGATATGCAGGGACAGCTATCCTTAGCCCTGATCTCATCTGCAACTGCAACGGCAGATCAGGTGATGAACAGCGCTCAGGCTGCATCATCAGTAAATTCTGTTGATACTCTGGCAACAGAGGGATCTTTGGGCACCCATATCAATCTTCATGTGTAATGCTGAAAAGATTGAGCTATTATGAAGCCGCGGGAAACCGCGGTTTTTTATTGCAGATTAAGGAATTGAGATGATCACCCCTGCTCAGAATTTTCTTAAGAAAAACAAAATTCCCTATAAGGAATATGAGTACAAATGTGAAGTACTCCATGATTTTGGTCACCATGCTGCAGATGAATTAGGTGCCGATCCTCATCGGGTATTCAAAACCATACTGCTAAAGCATGAGAAAACCTATGTCACCTGTGTCACCCCGGTAAACGCAATGATTTCTTTAAAAAATGCAGCTCGCATAATGGGATTGAAATCACTGGAGCTTACTGATCCGCAGGAGGCCACACGCATCACAGGTTATGTTATCGGAGGAGTAAGCCCTTTCGGACAGAAAAGACGCACCCTGACACTGCTGTCAGCATCTGCTCTGCAATATGACGAAATACTGGTATCAGGCGGCAGACGCGGACTTAGTGTGGGAATTAACCCAAAGGATCTGGTAGCAGCACTGGATGCTAAAACCGGCGATTTTCTTGATAAGGTAGAAGAGTAATCAGAACTGATATTTTAAAGGCCGCGTACTGCGGCCTTTTTGATGTCAGAGAGCACCTTCCTTTTTCAGGAAGTTCTCGATCCCGACCATGGACTCGTCAGATATCACATGCTCTATACGGCAGGCATCACGCTGTGCCACATCTGCCGGAACCTTCGCAACATCCTGCAGGAACAGAGTTAAAACCTGATGACGGTGAAAAATGCTCTTGGCATGGGCCAGTCCCTCCGGGGTAAACTCAAGATCACCTGACTGTGCAATAGTAATCAATCCCTTATCCTTGAGCTGACCCAGACCGCGACTTACTGAGGGCTTTGAAAAACGCAACTCATTAGCAACATCAACAGCACGAACCAAACCACCGTCAGAGCGCTCCTTCATAATAAGGATAGTCTCAAGATAGGTTTCGCCAGACTCGGCTAAAGTACCAGCACGTGAAGGCACCGGCTCTGAAATTGCGTCCATTGCACTTGGAACTTGTTTTTTGGATGCACTGTCCATATTCTAAAGTCTAATTATTTTTTTCTGTTATTTAACTATAGTCACGTTCACCTTGTCTCCGACAAGCGTAAGCGTGATCGCATTGTTGTGTCCGATGGCCCCTTTTGCAATAAGGCCCATACGCACCAGCTCAGTAAAATCCAAGGGAGCACCTGCAAAATTTATCTGCCTGCCCCTGACATCTGTGACAATTCCCAGAGTAGGAGTAACCGGCTGCATACCAATATTACGGTTTTTAGACAGCACGCCTATCTGCTCTAAGCGGTTTATCAGACGGTAAACCGTGGCTATACCGAGATCCGGCACGTATTGCTTTGCTTCATACCAAAGCTCTTTGGGTGAAGTGCAACTGCTGCTAGTTAAAATTTCAATAATATGGCGACGCTGTACGGTCATTCTAAGACCGCTCGCCTCCAGCTTTCGCAAGGTCTCATCTGTCAGACTTGCGACAGTAAATCTATCATTCTCTTGCATCGTTTTATGTGCTTTATTACAAGTTTACGGTGTATTTAGGTTAATGATAACAACACCTAAGCGAGATTCAGCAAAATTTATCAATCCAAAAAAGATATGAACTTTCACGGATCGCTTAAAAATGAGCAAAATAGCGTTTGCTAAGATTATGATTATTATTATCGCAACGCTCAACCAACAGCTTTGGAGCTAAATTGGATCCCTGTGATTTTAGACCGAATTAGTCAAAAAGTCACTTGTTTGGGCAATCATCCTTGCCGCAACCGCAGCCATGACTCTTTTTATTCTTTCCAAGATTAGTTGCAAGACCTTTTTTTGAGCTGCAGCAGCTGCCGGAGACAAAAAATACCTGAAACATTCTCTTAATACCGATGAATGTTACAAAGGCTACAAAGGCAATGATTGCATATAACAAAATCTTTGCGAACATATCCCACCTATTATTAGTTAGTTTAAGCTAACAGGCATATTACAACAGCATTCTTTAAACTGCAAAATATTTTTAAACTGACCAAAGCTACAGTCAAAAAATATAAACAGCAGCGATCAGTTACCCTGAGTCAGAGAAAGAATAAAGCCTGCAAAGAAAACAAGGATCATCATGGCTCCAAAAATTTTCAGAATAAAACTGCCCTTTTTAGCACTTTGCATGCGCTCAATATCGGCATCAATTTCATCTAATTTGAGTCTGGCCTCAAGCTCCCCTCGGGTCTGAGTGCCATCATCAGATTCCTGGGCCATAACCGCAGGATATCCTTTTACCCTGTGCATCACAAAGGAAAAGCCAATGGAATTTCTTATAAACTCCTCATCTGAAAAATCCATGACCACATTGGCACCATACTGCTCGCAGGCCTTTGCAAGCTTGTATTTAGCCTGAGAGAGAAGTCTTGCCTCACGCACCACCGGTTTCTCTGATCTGGCAATGAGCTCATATCCGTCAGGTACTCCCTGTCTTGCAAGTCCTATCTCGGAAGGTGTCTTATAAAATACATTGTCATATTGAGTATTGTCTTTTGACTTAACGTCAGCACCATCAGCCATCATTTGATCCCTATTTACTTTTTTAAGCATTCTATCCTAAAAATAAGGCCTCCCGAAGGAGGCCTCAGGCTACTTTATAAAAAGCTGCTAGTTAATCTCTTCAGTAACAGATGATTTGCCTGCAAAGTGTGACTTTAAGTGGTGAGAAATAATTGAAACACCAAGCAAAACCATCAGAATCGATGCAATTGAAAGCAGAATACCGGTTGAAACCAGTACATAATTCTGTCCCCACTGCTGATCAATTACCTGGAAGATACCCCAGAGGGACATGACCATCATCAGAACCATAGGTATGAAAGCAATGATCCAGTTGACCTGCTTAGAGAGTAACCATAAGGTGATAACCAGGAAGGTCAGACCTGCCATAAGCTGATTTGAGGCACCGAAAATAGGCCACAGAGCGGCAGCCTCACCGGACAGTGCCATCAGCATTGAAATACCGACGAAGAAAATTGATGCCCAGTACTTATTAGTAAGAATGGTACGTATCAGCCCCATCTTAACCTTAGGTGCATCAGAATGATCAAGCTCATCCTTGCTTGCACGGGGGAGGAACAGCTCCTGAACCAGGAAACGGCCAAGGCGGGTAGCGGTATCCAGAGAGGTCATCATGAATGCTGAAATTGCCAATGACAAAAACACCATGGCATACTTCACATCAAGCCCCAGGATCTGTGAAAAATGAGAAATTCCCGTTGAGAAAGCCAGTACCGGATTCTTACCTAAATCCTGGAACTGCTCAGGAGCCATGGCCATAACAGCAACCAGGGACATAACACCTAATACGCCCTCAACTAACATGGCGCCATAGCCTACAGGCGCCATATCAGATTCGCTCTTAATCTGCTTTGAGGTAGTACCGGAGGCAACCAGAGCATGGAAGCCTGAGCAGGCACCACAGGCAATAAAGATGAACAGAGTCGGGAAAAGTGCACTCATATTACCGTCAGCGGTGACAGCGTGGAATCCCTTGAAGGCTTCCATATTGATATCCGGTGAATAGGCAAGGATAGATACAAAGCCTAAAATCAGAGTACCGTATAACAGGAAGGAATTCATGTAATCACGAGGCTGCAGCAACCACTGAACAGGAAGTACTGAGGCACAGAGAATATAAATTGCAAGTACGCCAGTCCAGATTAACTGGGCATTGTGGGCATCGGTATTGAAAATCACCTGCAGATCAAGCGGGAAGATATTGCCAAAGGGCACAGATAAGAATACCAGCGGCACAAAGACAAAGGACACACTCTTCAGACGGAAGCCTAATTTGTTGGTGCAGTATGCAAACATAGGAGCCATGGCAATGAAGGCTAAGGATGCAGTTGCAACAGCCGGAACCTTAACAAACATACCGGCAATCATGTTGGTAAATACAGCCACCACCAAGATCAGGCAGGCAAAACAGAAGCCGACAAAGAGCTGACGGCCTGAAAAGCCCATCATTTTTTCCATCACGAAGGAAATCGAGTGGCCTTTATTACGCACGGAAATAACCAAAGCGGCAAAATCGTGAACTGCACCTACAAAAACACAGCCAACCAGGATCCAGATTAAAGCCGGAAGCCATCCGAAATAGGCAGCCATAATAGGTCCGACAATAGGACCGGGACCTGCAATTGAGGCAAAATGGTGACCAAAAAGCACGATACGGGGAGTAGGCACGAAATCGATGCCATCGTATTCAGTTTTTGCAGGAGTGGGACGGTTGGGATCAACCTTGAAAACGCGCTTTAAATATCCGCCGTAGCCAAAATATGCGCAGACAAAGTACGCAAGCGCAATGCATAAAAGCAAACTTCCTGTCATTTGTAACTCCGGATCTACAGATCCATGATGTAACTAAAAATATCTTTATAACCTTCTTTTCAGATGTTACCTAAAGGAGGCCTTTCTTCGTAATAAACTGGAGTAACAGGATAAGTGGTAGTTCCTGTTAGCTACAAGATACAGTGGTTCTGTCTTGTACTAATGGCGCTATTATGTAGCTTTTACTTAGGGTGTCAAGCAAAATCTAGAATAAAGACGATAATGTATTGCATTTTCTGCATGATATTTCCTACAGAAAATGCATGACACATATCACAGCCACAGCAGGTAAAGCTTGAAAATTAGAAAATCCCCATACAAAAGACCATATAGCGCAATGTCATCCCCTGCATGAGGTATTGAAAGAAGAGACTAAATGCTTTTAAAGTTTAAATTCGGAGCCCCGGAGCTTACTACGGCACTGTTTACATCAGCGCGAACCGAGCCTATGGCACGCATTGCCGAGGTGGCATTTTTGATATCCAGAGTTAAATTCTCATCGCGATCGGCATACTCCTGCATCGCATCCAATGAGTAATTACCGTCAAAATCAACACAGCCTGAGCCCACTATCACCGAAGGTAACAGGCAGAACAGTTTTTCCTCGCAGCGCATGACCTGCACGCTGTGCGCAAGCCTTGAACCGTCATCCAGAATATGGGTAAAAATAAAGGCACTCTTGTCGGCAATAACGCTCTCAAAGGAGCTTAACTCCGACGGATTTAAGACCTCTCCTCCATGCCCTGCAGTAAAAACATTCTCACCTACAGAAAACTGATCCTGACCTGCCTTATAACCAAAGGAGGCACAGATCAAGCCAGCCACATGGGCAAGATCTGCCTTGCCATCGATAGCATCAAGCCGCCACAGGGAAGTACCGTCCAGTGCAACCCTTAGTAAATATTGCATAAATATTCCCTACACCTAATCTAAAGAGGTGAAATCAAGAAAACCGTCATCCTGCTGCACAGTTTCCTTTTCAAAGTTCTCAACCTTACCAGATTTCTCGGACTTATCCTTATGCGGTTGAGCCTGAGCAGTGCTGTCACATCCGGCTGCAAGATAATCTATGGATAAAGGTCTGAGATCTGTCAAATAGAGAGCATTACACAGGCATGAATCACAATTGGCTCCATGCAGGATATCTTCATCAATTGTATCTTTAGAAGTTCCTGCATAGCCACGCAGAGACAGGAGCACCTTAAGCTCAGCCATACGCTTTTCATAGCTTTCATCATGAACATCAGCTACTTTTGTTAACAGATCAAGCAAATGCTTATCATTGCTCTTCGTATAATCATCGACCAAATATAGCGTAGGCTGCAGGTCGCCATAGATCTTCAGCAATTCCTCAGAGCTACTGTCATAGTAAAGCGCAGGATTTTTTTCCTCAGATGATCCTAAGGCATCATTATCTATATCAAAAACGCGCCATACCGCATCATCTTTAGATCTGTCAAAGATATTCATTTCAAGCCAGGTATGACCATTCTTTAATGCATCATACAGTTTATTTGCCAGACGATGCGCGGCCCGGCCATTACTTAAAACTTTTTTCCGGGCACCTGTTCCGAAGCGGGACATGATATCCAGTGCATGCTGCATCCCTGATATTATATAGTCGTCATCAGGCACCGACCAGTTCGCAGCATAAACCGATGATAGCTCACCAAGAGATATCTGATCTCCTAACGCTACTGCCTTGCGGAAGTGGGTTAAAGCCTTGTACTGATCATTAGGCATAATGGTGCCGTGTGTATACAAGATACCTAGAAATACTGCACAGGTAGAATCTGTCAATGCTTTTTTTTCGATTTCCTCTATCACCTGCATAAAAGGTAAGGGCCTGTATTTTCTTTCCTTCTTAACCCGTTCATACTCCGTAACAGATAATTTAGGCAAAATAAATTCTGATGCATAGCGCAAGCAGGTATACGCAAGCTGCCGCTCAATACTGTTTTTGGAATCTTTCAGCAGCACATAGAGCGTATAGAATGACATGGGTATGCCTGATCTCAGCGACTTCATTGCCAGACCAAGTGCTGTTTTAAACGGGATCCTGCCTGTCTGATAATTTAAGCTGAGAATATATTGAGCTACCGGATGACCAAGTCTGGCAAGTTTTGAAAAGGTTTCAATATCTATATCATCATCAGTATAAAACTGCAAATTTCCAAGCTTAAACAGAGCATTGGCATTGTTACGCCCTGCCATTTCGTGTAAAGCCTTATTAATAGTTTTACTGGCAAGTTCCGAGGGAATATAGCAGATGAACTTTAATGCAAGTTCCGACTTTTTAGCAAGTAACGGCTCAATTAAAGTCTGAATCGAAAACAGGCTGTCTGCAATTTCTGTAGGGTTGTGGATCCTCTTTTTAATTAAACGTGATGTTGCAAGCTTCAGCCTTAAGGAATGCAATTCGTCTTTACGGCAGGCAAAAATAAGAGCGGCTAACGCACATCTTAGATATTCATCAGCCTTAGGATCCTTTTCGAAAAGATTCAGCATACGAAAGAACAGACTTAAGACAGCATCTGTTGACGGTTCAGCCGGACATCCTTTAAGTTTTATGGATCTGAAGGCTAAAAGCACGCATAACGAATACATAAGCGAGTATTCAATATTGATACAGCCCTGCTCCTGCAGTCCATCCGGGCTTAATGAATTTGTATACCTTAATATATCAGGATTGGAATTTAACGCACAAAGCATCAGTCCGTGTAATAAAATACCACAGTAGTCTGATAATAAATCCTGAGGACCGTTATCCAGTTGCTGGTATCCGAATGATTCAAAATATACCGCCCAGGCAAGACATGCTCTGGGAGATCCTGTAAGCATGGCATATCTTAAAAATCTGCACGCCTGCACCTTATCACGAGGAAGAATTTTTCCCTCAAGATAGCTCATGCCAATTAAATAGGCACATTCTGACGGCATTCCGAAAATCTCTTTGCCAAAACCGGCCTTATCAGGGGTTCTGTCAAAGCACCACATCAGAAAGCTTGCAAGATCCTCGCCTGTATATTCCTCACATTCAATACCCTGTGACCTATGCAGGGACTGTGCTAGAAAATCAATAGGATTCATCTCCTGCCTGCTGCTCTCAGGCTCCTGCTCTCTATCAAATACAAATCCTGAATCAAGCATGATCTGAAAGGCACACAGAATATAATCCGGGATTAGGTATACACCTATCCCCAGTTCATCAATCAAAGCATTTTTTGAAAAATCAAAATAGCTCTGCAGTACTGTAGGGATAAACTCCTTTGCCTCTTTAATACCAAGCTTGTCATTTTGGCAAAGTATTCCACTAAGCTTGCTGTCCAAATAACGGGATGCCCACTCCCCCTGAGCTGTGAGCCGCATACTGCGTGCATTAGGTTGCCCCATACACTGAGCCAGATAAAAATAAAAGCAGGCTAGAGGGTAGCATTTTGCTTTATCCTGATCCGAAGTTGCATCTCTTGCCTGCTGCAGATAGCCAGCTCCCTGTTCAAATAACTTCAGCGGATCCTGCTGTGAGACTTCAATACTGTCCTTGCCAAGGATCAATAACTCCTTCTCAATTAATCTTTGATTCAAGGATTTTCTTTTGCGTACTGGGTTATTTTTCCTGGTAGTCATATTGATTGCTCCCTAAATTATCAGAGGGATCCTGCTTACTTGAGCTAAAACCGTGACCAAATAAAGCCTCGCTGTCAAAATTTACGGTTGGCAGAACAGGTGCTTTATTTCTTCTCCTGAAAATATTGATTACAAGCAAAAGGAGATTTTTGAAGACAGCTCTAAACATCAGTACACATAAGCTCAGACACAGGACTATAGTCAGTGACGATTGCGCCATGTCCGACCTTAGCCATGATAAGACTGCCCCATGCCTTATTACCTTCCCCTGTCCGTTACCTGACACAAACAGAAACTCGATAAATTCCTTAACAAGCCCCGTGAGCACGAAGTCCCTGCCGCAAAGTTCACTTGCAACACAGGATAACATTAAGGTTAAAAAGGCACTTTTTAAGATCAGCTTAAATGCAGCTTTAGGCTTACTCATGTCAAATCTCATTTATTTGACTAAGTATATTTTGATTTTGCTTACAAGTGAATAAGAAAATGTGGCAAGCCTAAAATTTCAAAAAAAAACATATTCCGGAACTGTTCGTAATTGATTTACAGAAACTGTGTTGCAGATGCGGTAGAAATACATCTATATGGAATTTCGTCTTTACAAGGAAGCTGTACCAACAAAGTCCATGGAAACCGCAATCTTGTCTCAGAAAATAACATCCATGAGCTTTAAGTATTAAAACAACCTGCTACCCCCATTATGCTAAAGTGTCCACCTGTTGATTAACAAAACACCTGAGCTGCACTTTTTCAGGCAATTCACCTTCAAGCATATCCAAAGCACAGGCATGGACCTCTTTAATCAAGTCTTGAACGCTCTTTCCGTATGCAGTAAGAGTTAAATCCGCGCTCTCTGCCCAGTATGAATCAGATTCAACGTCGTAGTGGATCTTTATCATGTAGTAGATAGTAGCTCCAAGTTTTGCAGCCAAACGCCAAAAAGGCCATCCGATACAATATTGCAATGTTGATCCTTCCGTTTATCTATATTTGGTCAGACATTAACATCAATGCTCAGAGATTCTGTCATACAAGCTTTAAAACAAAGATCTATTCATTGTGCCAGCCGCTGTGCTCAACTAATCAAAACCAACAGGATTGAATAGGACTTTTTTTCCTCTTTATTCACACTCTGGGATGCTTAGAGATTGTATTGACCTATACTTACCCTGTCGTTGTCTCCCAAATCCTTCACGGTATGGACAGCCTCAAATCCGTACTCAGTTAGAATTTCTCTGACACCAGCTCCTTGATCATAGCCATGCTCCAGCATCAGATATCCTTTTTTATTCAGATGATCTCTGGAATCTTTAACAATTATACGAATGTCATCCAGACCATCAGCACCGGATGTCAGCGCAGTAATCGGCTCAAATGGAAGAGAGGTCTTATTCAGATGCTCATCATCATTTCTGATATATGGGGGATTTGAAACAATCAAATCAAAGCTTCTACCGGCAAAGGCATCAAGCCATGAGCTTTTGAGAAACTCGACATCCAATGAGAGATTGTGCGCATTACAGGTAGCAATGCTTAAAGCCCCGTCGGAGAGATCGCAGGCGGTGCAGAGTGCAGATGGTCTTTCATGCTTTAGCGCCAGGATCACAGCTCCTGAGCCGGTACCTAAATCAAGAACCGAGGAAAAATTAACCTTCAGCGCACAATCAACCAGAGTCTCAGTATCAGGGCGGGGGATCAGAACATCAGGAGAGACCTTAAGCTTTAATCCCCAGAATTCCTTATAGCCTAGGATATAGGCCATAGGATAGCCGGTAATTCTTTTAGCAGTAAGCTCCTTTAAAAGCTTAACTTCATCAAAATCAAGCTCCCTGTCATCCTGCAAAATAAGCTCTGTTTTAGAAAGCCCGGTTACATGAGAGAGTAATAATCTGGCATCTAAGGCATAGGACTCTATACCTGCCTTTTTTATACTCTCTCTTACCTCAATAAGAGCTCTGGCTATGGTGCTCATTAAAGAGCGCTGTCCTTGGCCATTTGCGACAGCTGCTCTGCCTTGAACTCTTCAATTACCGGCTTTAAGAGCAGATCGAGATCACCTGCCAGTACCTCATCTAAGCGATATACAGTAAGGTTGATACGGTGATCGCTTACACGGCCCTGAGGGAAGTTATAGGTACGGATACGATCAGATCTGTCACCTGTTGAAAGAATGCTCTGACGCATCTGTGAGGCCTCAGCGTTACGCTTATCCTCCTCAAGCTTGGCAAGACGGGAGTACAGAACCTCAAAAGCACGCGCGCGGTTTTGATGCTGAGAGCGCTCATCCTGACACTCAACCACAATACCGGTTGGAATGTGAGTAATACGGATTGCTGAATCAGTTTTATTAATATGCTGACCGCCGGCACCTGATGAACGGTAGGTATCAATGCGCAGATCGGCAGGATTGATCTCCGGAGCCTTGGCAGGAGGAATAACCGGCAGTACCATTACCGTACAGGCTGAGGTATGTACACGGCCCTGAGTTTCGGTAACAGGAACACGCTGTACACGGTGACCGCCTGACTCAAACTTCATATAACCGTAGGCACCTTCACCTGAAAGCTTGCAGATGATTTCCTTAAAGCCACCCATTTCGCCTTCACTTTGAGAGACGATCTCCAGAGTCCAGCCCTTGGATACTACATAATGGGAATACATCTTGAAGAGATCGCCTGCAAACAGTGCTGCCTCATCACCACCGGTACCGGCACGGATTTCCAGGAAGCAGTCGCAGTCATCACGTTCATCATGCGGCAACAGCTGCATCTGCAGCTCATGTTCCAAAGTGGTGATCTTATCCTTGGCAGGACCTATCTCATCCTGGGCCATTGCCATCATTTCCTCATCCCCCGAGGAGATAAGCTCTTCTAGGCCCTGATAATCTGAAGTTGCCTGCTTGTATTCCTTGAAGATCTTAACCGTCTCTTCAAGGCGGGAGTATTCACGGGTTAACTCTTTAAACTTTTCCTGATCATTAATAGTCTCAGGCAGGGACAGTAACTGCTCTACTTCCTGATGACGTTCGCATAAGGCTTCTAATTTGCGGAGAATAGATTCTTGCATAGTTAAATTATTTCTTTCTTAAAATTTTTGGCGTGATTTTACCAGAAAGTCACAAAAACACTGAAAAAAAGCGCTAGAGCTTACGCAAAAAATCTCTGCCGAATTCCTTAATGCCTGCATTTATAACCACCATCAGCTCCATAAGATCAGGATCATCAAGGCCTGAGCGCTGCAGTCTGATACAAGCCTCCATATAGAAGATACGTAATCTTGGATTAAGCTTCATACGTGCCCTCTTTCCAAACCACCAGTACCCCTGAGCAGGCATTAAAAGCAGGAAAAGTACACAGCAGATGGTTACAGGCCAGTTTGATTTAAGAGCAAACATCATCTCCACTCCGTGCAACCCTCCACCTCTGACATAGGACCACAGGAGAATAAGCACAATAAATGGAGGGAGTAAAATTTTTCCCATTTTCATGACACGCTTTACCCGGAATTCAGGAAAAACAGGATTTAAAAGTGGCTCTAACGGAAAGATTTCCATATATTTCAAACCATCACGAAAAATATTAAAAATGCCCATTTTTTACCTCAAGAAAATTCCTGATGATTTTAGCCTACTTTTAAGGGCTAAAAAAAGGCAAACATGTCTGTTTTCTGGTTGAAATTTAAACGTTAGCGTTTGATAATTAGATAAGTTGAAGGGCTAAAAAGCCCCACAGATTTTATTAAACACAACTTGGAGTTTGACGTGACACGTACTGTTATGCTCGTCCCGGCCGGCAAGACCGAGGGCATTTTCCCCGCCGCCTATGGTTTAGTTAAGGCTTTGAATGATCACGGAATAAAGGCCGTTTTATTCACTCCCTTTGCCCGCGCTCTTGACGAAGATCAAGAAGGCAAAACTCTCTGCAGATGCTGCTCCTACAAGGCTATCTCTCAGGGCAAGAAATCCGATGTTCTAGAGGCAATTGTTGCTAACTTCCACAACACCGTTGAAGCAGAGAAGCCTGAGGTTGTGATCGTTGAAGGCGTTACCGGCACTCCTTTTGACAAGGACGAAATGAACGCTGACGTATGCCATGCCTTAGATGCAGACATCATCACCGTTTGCAACGGTAAGTGCAAGGGCAACAAGGCAGCTATCGATGCTACCCTCATTCCTTTTGGCAATGCAGGCAAGACCCGCGTTTTAGGCTCTATCGTAATCAATCACGTAGCACCTCGCGATGCAACCGGCAAGCGTACTCTGGTACTCTCCGGCTGCGGTCACTGCTGCTCTAACTCTGACTCATGCTGCTGCAAGTCAGAAGGTGCTGATGCTGTTACCAATGTTTTGGCTGACATCGAGTTTGCAAAGGAATTCTATGCACCTAGAGCATCCGATATCGCCGCCTTCTTAGACGCAAAGGTAACCTCCGGTGATGCCGCCCGTCGTGGCTTCAAGGTTATGTTCCCAGGTGAGGATGCCAAGGTATTAAAGGTTCTCCTTACCGCCACCGTTCCTGCTGAAACCGAAGCCGGCATCGTAATTCTCTGCGGCGGCGCTTCAGGCAGCGTTGCAGGTGCTACTGTTATCGAGACCGACAAGTCCGTATGGGCTGTTGCCGAAGCTCTGGCAACCTTCCCTGCTGACATCTGTGTTGATGATGCAGAGCGCGTAGCTCTGGTCTCCGAGACTGCAGCCAAGGCAATTGATGACAAGGTAGTTGCAGCTATTGCTGATTACGACAAGGATCGTACCCCTCTCTTCTCACCTGCAGCTTTCCGCTACCAGTTGGCATCCAAGGCCCGTGCAGCTCACCTGCGCATTGCTCTTCCTGAGGGTGATGAGCCTCGTACCGTTAAGGCAGCCGCCATTGTTGCTGAACAGAACATTGCAGTTCCTGTACTCTATGGTAACAGGGATGCCATCATGCAGGTTGCCAAGGAGCAGGGTGTGGTCTTAGGTGACGGCGTTGAAATTGTTGATCCTGAGCAGATCCGTGGCAACTATGTTGATCGCCTGGTTGAGCTTCGTGCCAAGAAGGGTATGACCCCTGAGAAGGCTGTTGAGACTCTGCAGGATAACGTATTCCTGGCTACCATGATGATCGAGCGCGGCGAGATCGACGGTCTGGTATCCGGCGCTGTTCACACCACTGCCAACACCATCCGTCCTGCCTTCCAGATCTTAAAGACCGCTCCTGGTGCCAAGCTGGTTTCCGGCGGCTTCTTCATGCTGATGCCTGAGCAGGTTCACTTCTATGCCGACTGCGCAGTAAACCTCAACCCCAACGCTGAGGAAATCTCTGAGATTGCCATTCAGTCTGCTGATACTGCCAAGGCCTTCGGCATCGATCCCCGTGTAGCATTGATCACCTATTCAACTCACAACTCCGGTAAGGGTGTTGACGTTGATCTGATGGCTCAGGCAACCGAGCTTGTTAAGCAGAAGCGTCCTGATCTCGCAGTTGACGGTCCTTTGCAGTTTGACGCTGCTGTCATGCCTTCAGTTGCAGCTCAGAAGGCTCCTGGTTCACCTGTTGCCGGCAAGGCTACTGTCTTCGTATTCCCTAGCCTCTCAACCGGTAACACCGTCTACAAGGCTGTTCAGCGTTCAGCTGATCTTGTAGCAATCGGACCTCTGCTTCAGGGTTTGAGAAAGCCTGTAAACGATCTCTCCCGCGGCGCACTGGTTGACGATATCGTCTACACCATCGCTGTTACTGCAATTCAGGCAGCACAGGCCAAGCAGAACTAATTACTGCTCTATGCGATAGAATGCGCCCTGAGGGGCGCATTTTTTTTGAGGTACAAGATGAAGATCCTGATAACCGGCGGTCTGGGTTTTATCGGTCAGGCAACATGCAAAGAGCTCCTGTCCTGTGATCATGAGATCTTTGTATACACCCACAGAAAAAAGGAAAGCATAAGAAATGCGCCTGACAGCATCACCCTGCTAGACAGTGAAAGTGTATTTCCAAAAGTCGACGCCATCGTTAACCTTGCAGGAGAATCAATTGCCAGGAAAATGCTTACCAGAAAGCGTTGCCTGGAGCTTTTAAACTCACGGATAAAGGTGATGGATCTGCTACTTGATAAATACTCAGGAAAAAGATTTCCTGAAATCTTTATTCAGGCATCGGCTACCGGAATTTACAGCAATGATCAGCTATGCGGCGAGGAAGGAGATACCTGCGGAGAATTCAGCGAGCTTGTAACTTCAGTTGAATATGCAGCGCTGAAACGTTTTAACGATATATCCAGTCTAACACTGCTGAGGCTTGGAGTAGTAATGGGAGATAAAGGCGGGTTGCAGGCAATATTAAAATTCATTCCCCCGCTAAGGATAGTTCCTGATCCTGAAAACCTCGTGCCCTGGGTTAAAGTAGAGGATGCAGCCAGGATCATCAAATTGCTATTAAATAAGCCATGCAGAGGTATAGTAAACGCAGCCTCAGATGAATTTAAAACCGCCAATGAACTTCTGGCAGTAAAAGGAAAACATTGCATCTGTCTGCCACTGCCACGCTTTTTACTTGCTCTGCCCTTTGACAGACGCGGAGCCTTACTACTGGCATCGCACAGAATATTATCCAACCGCATCAGGCAGCTGGGTTTTGAATTTGAGCATTGAAAGTCCAGGAATACCGCAAATTAACAAGCGGTTACGGCTCTTACACTATCAGCGACCAACCTCAATCCATGCGCATATAATTGCAATTTTGTGAAGCAACTTTCATATTTTCAATTTAAAACGTTTTAGTTCTTTGTTGCCCTGCCGGATCTAATTTAAACTAAAGCAACTGTAAATTTTAAGAGGCGTATGTCATGCTCGAAGAACTCAAAGAAGAAGTATTCAAAGCAAATCTTGATCTGCCTAAGCATGGTCTTGTGACCTTCACTTGGGGCAATGTTTCCGGTATCGATCGCCAAAAGGGTTTGGTTGTGATCAAGCCTTCAGGAGTAGAGTACGACACCATGAAGGTTGACGATATGGTAGTCGTCGATCTTGAGACCGGTAAAAAGGTTGAAGGCCGTTTAAATCCGTCAACTGATACTGAAACCCACCTCGTGCTGTATCGTGCCTGTGAGGATATAGGTGGCATCGTACATACCCACTCCCGTAATGCAGTAGGCTTTGCTCAGGCCGGCATGGATATTCCTGCCCTCGGCACTACCGGTGCTGATTACTTCTATGGTGCTATCCCCTGCACCCGTCCCATGACTGAAGAGGAAATCAAAGGCGAGTACGAGAAGGAAACCGGCAACGTGATCGTTGAGACCTTCAAAAAACGCGGGGTTGCCATGAAGGATGTTCCTGCAGCTCTGGTTTATTCACACGGTCCTTTTGCCTGGGGCAAATCACCTGATAATGCAGTTTACAACTCTGTTGTTCTTGAGGAAGTTGCTTTCATGGCTTATCACGCCTTAACATTGAATACCAGATTAGGCTCAATGCAGCAGACTCTGCTTGACAAGCACTATCTGAGAAAACATGGTGCCAACGCCTACTACGGTCAGGGCAACATCTCCGATAACCATTCACTCTAATCTGTTCTGAAAGTTTCATTCATTTGCAGGCGGTCGTATGACCGCCTTTTTTTACGTTTGCGAATTTGCGATTGCGTTACCTTAAAACGCAAAATGCTACTGCAAACGCCAAAAGCACATAATTTTGCGTTCTTATGTTACAAAATGGCTCAGATATAATATTTCTTATGTGAAACATCTCTTATTTTAAAAGATAAATCGTTGTAAACAGATCAACAAAATCTTATTCTGTGCATTATTGTAATCGTTTGCGTTTTTTAGGGAAAACGAAATGAGCGTAACACTAAAAGATCTTGCTAAGGCTTGCGGAGTTTCGGTCGGAACCGTCTCGCGCGCACTCAACGAAAAAAATGAGGTTAGTGCCAAAACCTCTGAGCGTATTCGAAAACTTGCTCAGGAATTAGGATATATACCTAATAGAGCCGGTCGTGCCCTTTCTGCGCAGAAGAACATCAATTTCATAGGTGTGCTCCTGCCATCAATTAACAGTATGTTCTTTGATGATGTGAAACGCGGCATTGAGAACGCATCACGCGAGCTTAAGGATCTGGGCATAAGTGTTATCACTCAGGAAGTGGAAGGATGGAATGTAAAAGATCATCTGGATGCTCTTGAAAAATTACAGGCACGAGGCTGCAAGGGCTTTGGTCTGTGCACCGTAGACAGTCCCGAGATGGTGGCTAAAATCAACTCGATAACAGCAACCGGAACTCCCTGCGTGCTGATTAACACTTATATACCGGGAATCAATCACTGCTGCTTTGTAGGCCCTGACTACAGACAGCAAGGAGCAATTGCCGCCGCCATGCTTGATAAGTGCAACCGTAGTAAGGAGCTTAAGATCCTGATCGTAGTTGGAGATAAGGTTCACTATGGCCACAGAAGCCGTATGGAAGGATTTATCAATGAACTCAAGAAGCGTCAGGTCAGCTACGAGGTCAAGGATGTGATTGAAGGCCACGATCGTGACATCGATACCCAGCAGGCAACCATGCAGGCCTTTTTGAAATACCCTGAAATCAACAGTATTTATATGACTTCAGGATCGGGTGTAAGCGGACTTGGAGCTGCCATAATTGCCGATTCACAGCACAAGCGTTTCGTGATTGCATGCGATGAAATATTTACAACCCGTGAATTGGTCAAAAACGATATTATAGATTTTGTGATCTGTCAGGAGCCAATGACACAGGGCTATCAGGCAATCAAAAAACTCCATGAATATTTAAATAACAAATACAGCGGTTCGCTTGATGATTGCATTATGGATAGCATCATTAAAATCAAGAATCATTTTGATAGCTAATTTAGTCTTGTTTTGTGACTATTAAGTAAAAGCAAAATTAGCTATAATAGCCCTCACGGAAAGATGGCAGAGT
>CAVFIO010000020.1:0-27077 GCA_963622535.1 Akkermansia muciniphila | reverse complement strand
GCTAAGTCTTAAGGATTTTAGCTAGAGATTTTTCATCTCCTCAATCTGAGCCTTGATCTTCTCAAGCTGAGTCCTGTTAACTTCAAGCTGAGCCTTGGCACCGTCAATGATCTTCTGGGGAGCCTTTGAAATAAAGGCTTCACTCTTAAGACGGGCCTCAGATGAGGCAATAACGGTTTCAAGCTTCTGAGCCATGGCGGTCAGACGCTTGATCTCGGCATCCTTGTTTACCAGATCCTTCATGGGGATTAAGACCTCTGCAGTGCGGATAGGCTTTGCAGAGCAGGGGGGTACATTATCTCCATCCTTAATGAATTGAACCTTTTCAATATTGGCAAGGTTTGCAAGGTAGGCATAATACTTTTCAGTATAGCCTTCCTCTTCATCAGAGGCACCGCGAAGCATTGGAGAGAGCTTGACAGAAGGAGCGACCTTCATTTCTGCACGCAGGTTACGTACAGTTGCGGCAAAGTCCTTAAGCCAGGAAACAGCAGCTTCAGCCTCAGCATCGTTTGCATAGTCAGCACCGTCAGGGAAGGATGCGGACATGACGGTGTCAGTATGCATACGACCGAGCATGGGAGCAGTTATCTTCCAGATCACCTCAGTGATAAAAGGCATGACAGGATGCGCCAGACGCATGGTGGTCTCAAGCACATCAACAAGATTCCATGCAGTGGCATCCTTCTGGGCCTGAGTGAATTCTTCACCGCGGAAGATGGACTTGGTGAACTCAAGATACCAGTCGCAGAATTCGTTCCAGATGAATTCATAGAGCTTGGAGGCAACGTTATCGAAGCGATAGGATTCAATTGCGTCGGTAACCTCGGTGATAGTGGTCTTAAGCTTTGATCTGATGTAGCGATCGGCAAGAGAAAGATCCTTGAAATCAGGCCTGGTCAGATTCTTTTCCCCAACATTCATCAGGGCAAAGCGGGAGGCATTCCAGATCTTGTTGCAGAAATTACGGTAGCCATCAAGACGCTTCATATCCCAGTTAATGTCACGGCCGTTTGAGGCAAGGGCACAGAGGGTGAAGCGCAGGGCATCGGTACCGTGAGGTGCAATACCATCTGGGAACTGCTTGGCAGTACGCTTGGCAATTTTCTCAGCGATCTGAGGCTGCATCATGTTGGCAGTACGCTTGGCGATAAGGCCGTCGATGCCGATGCCGTCGATCATGTCCAGAGGATCAATTACATTGCCCTTGGACTTGGACATCTTCTTGCCCTCTTCGTCACGGATTAAGCCTGTGACATAGACGGTCTTGAACGGAACCTGAGGATTACCATCTTTATCCTTCATAAAGTGCATGGTCATCATGATCATACGGGCAACCCAGAAGAAGATGATGTCAAAGCCTGTGACCAGAACTGAGGTTGGATGGAAGGATTCCAGCTCAACAGTCTTATCCGGCCAGCCCAGGGTTGAGAAGGTCCAAAGGGCAGATGAGAACCAGGTGTCCAGTACATCAGGATCGCGCTCTAATTTGACGTCGGATGCAAGGTTATATTTTGCGCGAACCTCTTCTTCATTGCGGGCGACATATACCTTACCCTGCTCGTCATACCATGCCGGGATACGATGTCCCCACCAGAGCTGACGGGAAATACACCAGTCCTGCAGATCGTTCATCCAGCTGAAGTACATGTTTTCGTACTGCTTGGGAACAAACTTGATACGGCCGTCTTTTACGGCCTCAACAGCGGGCTTGCCCAATACAGAGGCTTTCACATACCACTGATCAGTAAGCATAGGCTCGATGGGCACACCGCCGCGATCGCCAAAAGGCTGGGAGAGGGCATGATCCTCAATATGATCAAGCAGGCCTAAAGCCTTTAAATCCTCAACCATCCTGTCACGAGCTTCAAATCTATCCATGCCGCGATAGGCCTCAGGAATAGGAGCTTCATAATCACTGATTGCAACGCCGTCTGAATTAAAAATTTCAGCTGTATCACGGATATGTGCATCTTCTGTGAGGATGTTGACCATAGGAAGCTTGTTGCGCTTGCCTACAGCATAGTCGTTAAAATCATGAGCGGGGGTGATCTTCACACAGCCGGTACCGGTAGTCATATCTGCGTGGATGTCGGCAATGATCCTGACACGGCGGTTTACCAGCGGCAGTAACAAATCTTTACCGACTACTGACTTGAAGCGGGGATCTGAGGGGTTGACAGCAACTGCGGTATCACCAAGCAGAGTCTCAGGACGGGTGGTTGCAACCATCAGGAAGTCCTTGCCCTCATCGGTCTTTACACCATCTGCCAGAGGATATTTGATGTACCACATGAAGCCCTGAACGTCCTTGTTCTCAACTTCAAGATCTGAAATTGCGGTACGAAGCTTCGGATCCCAGTTAACGAGACGCTTGCCACGATAAATGAGATCCTCATCATACAGACGAACGAATACCTCTAAGACGGCACGGGACAGGCCTTCATCCATGGTGAAGCGCTCACGGGTCCAGTCAACGGAGTCACCTAAACGTCTCATCTGACGGGTGATATTGCCGCCTGACTCACCTTTCCATTTCCAGACACGCTCGATGAATTTTTCACGACCTAGATCATGACGGGTAAGCTTTTCTTCTTTGGCAAGCTTTCGCTCAACCACCATCTGAGTTGCAATACCGGCATGATCAGTACCGCATTGCCACAGAGTGTTGTCACCTTTCATGCGGTGATAACGGATCAGGGTGTCCATAATGGTCTGCTGGAAAGCATGACCCATGTGCAATGAGCCGGTTACATTTGGAGGAGGCAGTGCAATTGAATATGAAGGCTTGGAAGTATCTCCTGAAGGCTTAAAGCAGCCGTCTTGCTCCCATTTTTGATAGATCTCGGATTCAAAATTTTCCGGTTGGTAGGTTTTATCCATTTCCATGAAATTAAGGCCTTTTGTCTCTGATGCGGCATTTCTGGCCGCAAAAATGCGATATTGCTCTAATTTTAACATATACAGGCGCGGTATCTTTGTATATTGCCTAAGTGTTTTACGCTCTGTGTCAGGGGATTTTTCTGAATATACGTCCCTGCAGGAACTTTATCTGAAAGTGCTTCTCAGTTCTCCATGAGGGTGCAATTTGGGTACGGACGGTATTTCCTTGGCATTGAAATCTAGTAAAATCAAAGAATAAGCAGATAGGTTTAGCTTTCTACTCCTTTCTTTTTTATTTTCTACAGCATTGAGGATGGTTCATGCAGTTTTATTTCAATCAGTATCTTACGGCTAGAACAGCAGCCTTTGCTGAGGATTTAAAAGCAGCTAAAGATGTCGGCTTTGACGGGGTTGAGTTGTTTTTTGATACCTGCGCCAAGGCACTATCATCAGGTGCAGGATTGCTGTCCTATGCAAATCTCGTAAAGGATCTTGGATTTGAAACAGCAGGTGTGGGGTCAATACTGCTAGCATCTGAGACTGCAGGAACAGAGGAGTCTCAATGGCTTGTTTATGATCAGTTAACCCTGCTAGGTGAGCTTTTCAAACGTTTTTATGTTCCGCTTTGTTCTGTTAATCCCTATATATGCTCAAATGATGATGAGCTGAACCTTCATCCGTTAGCTGCCACCAGGGAATATTTTGAGAAGACTTTATCAGGCTTTACCCGTGATTTTACCTATATAGGTTTTGGCTTATGTCCTGATTGTGATCCTCTAAGCCTGGTAAATACTGTGTCTGCTGCCTACGACATCATTTATGAATGTGCCAATGCCAAGCTGTCCCTGATTTTAGATGCCGGACGTCTTGATGAAAAGTCTCTTGGAGATATCAGCAAATTACCCTCACGTGCTATTTCCCTGATCCGTCTGGGGGCTGATATTGATTTTAATAAGGAATTTTTAAAGGAGATCGCCAAAACAGGCTTTGATGGAGGCTGCTCTGTTTCTCAAACCCTGATGGGTGCAGGAGACAATGCTGAAACCATACGTGAAGGATATGATTTGCTGAAGTCATCTTTTGAATAGTTGGAAATTGAAGTGGGCATACAAGGGATGAATGCATGCTAAAGAAGCATTGGAAACTGATCCTTGAAGTTATTGCGGTTATCACAATTGCCTTAGGCGGTTGTGTACTCTATTACGCACGTGAAGCGCATCTTTTGGACACAGAGCCTGTTGATGCTCAAAAAAAGCCATATAAGGTTGAAGCTGGCATGAATGCGCGCATGATTGCAAACGAGCTTACACATGGTAAGCATTTTGATGAAATAGTGCGTATATGGATATACAGACATCCGGAGCTTCAGGCTGTACAGAAGGGAATGTATACCATTGACGGCAAGAAGACCCTAAGTGAGCTGTTAACGGATATGGTGCAGGGTAACGTTGCACAGGTTCAGTATAAGCAGCTGGGGATCATTGAAGGATCCAATGTATCTCATCTTAATAAAAACTACCAGAAGCTTCTGCCAGAAGCCTATGACGAGATAAAAAAGACCCTGGCAAAGCCTGCTGAATTTATTATCGCAAGCTTAGAAAATGATCAGAAATTACTTGAATCTATAGGAGGGGCAGGGCATTCCCTGGAAGGACTTCTGATGCCGGCAACCTATCCTATATATCATGCAGAGTATCCGCTTGAGCCGATTGAAAATGCTCTGCGTGCAACAGCGCGCTTTATGGCGGCGCAATGGCCTGACAGAGATAAGGATGTGTTTATCCGCACTCCCTATGAGGCCCTGATTATAGCCTCCATCATAGAGCGTGAGACTCTGGTGGATAAGGAACGTCCTCAGGTTGCGGCAGTATTCTACAACCGGCTTAAAAAGAAGATGCGCCTGCAGACTGATCCCACGGTTATGTATGGAGTGTCCCCGTCTTTTTCAGGACGTCTTACCAAGGATCAGCTGAAAAAGGATACACCGTATAATACTTATACGCGCGACGGGCTGCCGCCTACTCCCATTTCAATGCCCAGCAAGGCCTCAATAATGGCAGCCTTGCACCCGGCAAAAATCGATGCACTTTATTTTGTCGCAGCTGATGAGGATCCGACCCACGGTCATACCTTTACTGCAACCTTAAATGATCACAATAAGGCTGTATCTGATTATCGCCGCAAGGTTGCAGACTATAAGAAGAATCAGAAGAACGAGGATGCCAAGGCACAAAAGACTGAGGGATCGGAGTCTTCAAAACAGCAAGCTGATGATAAGACTGCTGATAAGAAAAATGATGCTGCGGATAAAACAGTGCAGGATAGTGTCAAATCTGATGATGGAGTAAAGAGTGCAGGCAATTACACTGCAGATACCGGTGATAAGACTGCAGCAGATGCCGAGCAGAAGCAGAGTAATTCAGCGAAGACCGATACCGCAGTTAAGAGTGATGAAAAAGCATCAGCACAGGATGCAGGTGGTAAGACTCAAACTTTGGATAATAAAAAGAGTGAAGGTCAGTCCTTATCCGATAAGTCAGCAGATGCAAAAAAGGAGGCTTCCTCGCAGGATCAAAATGCCGCGGAGGTTTCAGAGAGTAAGGGGCAGACTGTTATCACTATTGATGATGATAAGGATAAAACAGGTGCTGATGTTAAGCCTCAGTCAGACAGTAATGCAACAGGAAAATAGATCCCAAAAATGAATAAATCAGGATTTTTTATTACGCTGGAAGGTGGAGAGGGTGCTGGTAAAAGTACACAGATACCTGTAATAAAAGAATTTTTTGAAAAAAAAGGATATGAAGTTATAACCTTGCGTGAGCCTGGCGGCACTCCCTGTGCAGAAGAGATCCGCAGCGTGCTTAAGACCAGACGTGAGGATGATGAGCTTTGTGATGAGGCTGAACTTCTGCTGATGTATGCCTGCCGTGCACAGCTTACCAATACGGTTATAAAAAAGGCTTTGCTTGAGGGCAAGATCGTAATCTGTGACAGATATGATCTCTCCACCAGAGCCTATCAGGGCTGCGGACGCGGTATAGATCCCAAAACTATCCGGAACGTACGCGAGGCTGCCATTGGTGATTTTGCACCTGATCTTACGCTGCTGTTTGATCTCAGTGTAGAGCAGGGAATGGCGCGTGCCTCAAAACGGGGGGCAGCGGACCGCATTGAAAGTTCCGGTATGGCTTTTTTTAAACGCGTGCGCGACGGCTTTTTAAGGTTTGCCCATGATGATCCTGAGCATATCAAGATAGTTGATGCCTCAAAGGATATTGTTGCGGTAAGCAATGAAGTGATCTCCTTACTTGAAGAGTTTATCAGATGAGTATGCTGTCTCTTGATCCATGGTTTTTACATCCGTATAACGAGTTTCTGCATTCACTTGAGCAAAACCGTCTTCCCGGATCGGTGGTGGTTTCCTGTCCTGAAGGTCTGGGCGGGGACAGACTGGTGGCAGCAATGGCTGAGCTCTATCTTTGCCAGAGACCAGATGCCAGGGGAGGATGCGGGCAATGTCAGTCCTGCTTAAGCTTCTGGCAGAATAATCATCCGGATTTTATCAGAGTAAGAGCTACGAATGCGGAGGAGGCTAAGGAAGGCTCGGATCTTACCAGGATCCCATTTGATAAGGAGGAGCGTGAGATTGCGCAGCGTTATGTGCGCATTAACTCCCTGCGTCAGATGCAGATCATGCTTTCAGAATCATCTGCATTAGGGTATCGAAAGGTTGCGATCATATCTGATGCGCAGCTTATGCAGGAGAGTGCGGCCAATGCTGTTTTAAAGACCTTTGAGGAGCCTCCTGCAAATACGCTGATTATTATGCAGACCACCTCGCTTGATGCATTGTTACCGACAATTCTGTCAAGAGCATTCAAGATAAGAGCATGTGCTCCGGATATTGCAGAGGGGCTTAGATTTTTAAAGGAGCACAGGCCGGAGCTTGGTGATGACATTTTATCTCTTGCCCTGTCTTTAACGGCCAATGCTCCATATGGTGCATTAAAGCTGTTATCGTCAACCTTTAAGGTAGGGCGTGAGGAGCAGAATGCTATTCTCCTTATCAGGGATGCTATGGAAAGCTTTGCACAATGCTTAGGTGGCAGATGCGGAGTTGAAACAACAATTGCTAAATTCAAGGTAATACCTAATATAGTATGTGCTCAGATTTTAGGTGAATTTATTCTTGAGACCTTAAAATACAAGGCTGGTATTAATCCTGATTCTTTAGCTCTTTTAAAGAATTTTCCTTTGGAGACAGTAGGAAGGCTTCCTGCAGATCATCTGTTTAAGGCTCGTGATGATTTAAAATATATCGCCGCGCAATCTCCTATGCTCCAGCCTAGAGCTCCTTTTGCCTTATTGCGCGCGTGGCTTAATGCATTGACCAAAAAATAATGATAATTCAAAAATATATATTCAAAGAGATCTTTAAGGTACAGTTAGTGACCTTTTCGGTTTTACTGTCGGTGTTTCTCTGCCAGAGCATTATCCGTTATGTAGGGCGTGCGGCAACCGGTGAAACTCCATCAGATGTGGTGTTTTCAATGGTGCTGTATTCGGTGCCGTCTATCTGCTATCTGATGCTCCCTCTATCTTTGTTTGTGGCTATTATCAGTGCTGTTGGACGCGTGTGCTCAGACTCTGAGATGGTGGTAATGCGCTCATCCGGTTTTTCTGAATATGCAGTTTTGAAAATTGCCTTGATTCTGGCTGTTTTAACTTCAATTGCGGCTGCCTGTAATTCGCTGTATCTTATGCCGGAGGCTGCAAGAGCACAGCAGAGCTTAAAGCTTGCCGCACAGAACAATCCGCGTTATCTGCCTATTGAAAGCGGTCGTTTTGTCAATTTCCAGTCAGGAGATAACCGCTACGTTATTTACATTGAGAAGGTTGAAGGACGTAGTGCCAGAAACGAGCGTGAGATGGGAAATCTTTATGTGATGAGTAATACCTTCTCAAATGACAGTTCCTTTACGGCATCGGTTAGCGGTCATGTTTCATCTGATGCAGAGGGGTATCAATGGTTGAATCTCGGCAAGGGCAACCGCTATGAGAAGGATAGTGCTCATAATGCCTATCGCAGCATTTCCTTTGATTCCTTCAAACTTCCTGTTGGCTTTGACAATACATCTGAGGATGACAACAGTGAGGTCAGTATGCTGTCTACCAGGACGCTGATGAATTCTGACGATGCTCAGTATAGTCTTGAATTGCAATGGCGTATGGCTCCGATCTTTGCAGTGATCATCCTTACCATGATTGCAGTTCCCTTATCTATGGTTAATCCCCGTCAGGGGCGCTTTTCAAGATTGTGGCAGGCAATTTTTATCTATGCCTCCTACTATCTTTTACTGCTGGCCTTCCGCAATATGATAAATGCGGGACGTATGTGGGTAACTCCCGGTCTTTATCTGGTGCCGGTGATATTCTTTATTGTGGCCGCGATCCCCTTGAATATGCACGACAAATGGCATCGCCGTACCAGATCCAAAGCTTAAAAAAAGCTCTCCTGGGTGTTTCAGGAGAGCTTTTGTTAAGTGCAGAGCCTAGGATCAGTCTTTTTTGCTGTAGATCCTGCTCATCACTGATATCTGCTCCATGGCCCTTGCAATGATAGCTGATGCGTCACTGCCGGATGAGATAAACTGGAAGCCGAGATCATGCCAGAAGGCTATATCCTCGGCACCGCCATAGGCTGCCGCAACACCGATTGGCCGATGGGCCGCTTTACATTTTTCAATAGCTGTCTTCATAAGCTCAACAACCTTCGGATGCTTGGTTTCATTTAGCAGACCGATTGAGCCTGAGAGATCGCAGGGACCTACAATAAAGCCGTCACAGCCTTCAACCCTGAGCATATTGTCCAGATCGTTGATGGCATCTATGTGCTCAAGCTGCGCAAAGCGGCACATGGAATCAGGTGCATCCTTGATGTACTGCATCATATCAATGCGGCCATAGCCGCAGGCTCTTCTCGGACCAAAGCCTCTTTTGCCTAACGGAGGATACAAACAGGAATCCATAGCCTTTTTAAGCTCGGAGGCGCTGTTTACATTGGGGAAAATAATTCCGTCAGGTCCCATCTCTAAAATACGTTTGGCCAGAAAAGGCTCGTTCTGAGGTACACGTACGATAGATGCGGCTCCTCCGGCTTTGCAGGCTATGATGTGATTGAGCACTGTTTCATAGTCTAGAGCCTGATGCTCGGTATCCACCCAGATAAAGTCAAAACCACAAGCTGCAACCATCTCTGAAATGCAGGGCTCGGCGAGGTCAACCTCAAAGCCAATAAGCTCCTCGCCTGCAAGCAGACGCTCTTTGAACTTATTCATACACTGTCCTCATGAGTTTTTTTCATCTGCCTGGGCTTTATCCAGGGCCTCCTGAGCCTCTCTGATTGCCCTGGCATCTTCATCCTCGGCTAAAGCTCTGGCCTTCTGCTCATCCAGTTTACGGGTAATTTCACCACCTGAGGTGATGTCCAGTACAGCATAAATCACATCACGGATAGAGTAGATGACCATGAACAGGGCGGATAGAGGAATGCAGGAGTAGAACCAGGACATCTTAACTACAGCAGGCAGGGTAAAGGTAGCCTTTACATTGGTTTTTATACACAGCTTGATACCAAAGAACAGGATCACTGCATAGGTGATCAGCATGATGACAGTTGAGATCAGGCGGCAGTAGCGTCCTGAGGCCTTGCCATGCATCTTGTCAATTAAGATATCGACCATGAAGTGCTCACCTGTACGGACGAGCTCCGCAGCTGACAGGAAGATCATCCACACGAGGAAGAATTGAATGATTTCGTCAATCCAGGTCGGGTTCCAGGTGATAAATGATGCACGTGTCAGAATGTTCATAAGGAACAGGGAAAACACCACCATCAGGCAGAAGCCGGCAAGAGTACGGCAGATCCTTCCTGCCATATTTTCACATTTGAAATAAGCGTTCATGATCACTCCTTAAATTCCATAACCCAGGTAAGTAGGAAGCCAGGTGGTAAGCGGTTCAAAGAAGGCTACCAGAAGGGTTACGAAAACCATGATCCCGACAAACGGGACTGCGGCCTTACCGATCTTCATGACCTTTTCATGCGTAATTGATGACATCACGTAGAGGTTTAATCCCACAGGAGGTGTAAGCACGCCGCAGGCCAGAGCAATACACATCATGATGGCAAGCTGCACGGTCGGGAAATGGTAGGCTACAGCCAGAGGATAGAAAATCGGTACTGTGATGAGCAAAATGGCAGTACCTTCCATGAAGCAGCCCATAATGAGCAGCAGAATGATGATCATGATCAGGATCGGGGTAATGCTTGAGAAGGTGTCAACCATCTGCTGTACTACCATGTGGGGAATGCGGGTCTTAAGCAATACATGCTGGAAGAAGGCTGCAGTGGCGATCACAAACATGATCTGACCTGTGGATTTTGCTGTTGCCCAGAAGATCCCCGGCAGATCGGAAATTTTGAGCTTCTTATACTTGAACATACCCAAGAGCATGGCATAGAAGGCGGCAACTGCGGCAGCCTCGGTTGCAGTGAACAGGCCGACAAAAATGCCGCCTAACACGATCACCGGTATCAGCAGTGCCCATATTGCCTTGATCCCGAGCTGTACACGTTCCTGCATAGGTACTGCAGGGACCTTGCCGAAGTTTGAGCGTCTGGCCTCAAAGCTGGCATAGAGGATAAAGAGCAGACCGGTTAAGATACCGGGGATGGCACCACCTAAAAACAGGGCGTTAACTGAGGTTCCGGGAACAAGGGATGCAAATAAAATGAGTGTAATTGACGGTGGAATGATAGGACCTAAGCCACCGCCTGCAGCAATTGCTGCACAGGAGAAGGGCTGGTCGTAGCCAGATCTGCGCATTTCCGCAATTGCAATCATACCGACACCTGCAGCAACAGCAGCCGCGGATCCTGACATTGCGGACATGATCATGCAGGAGGCAATAGCAGCATTGGCAAGACCGCCCCAGCGGTGCCCCAGGCAGGCCCTGGCAAAGGCGAACAGATCTTTTGAGACTCCTCCCTTATTCATGAAGTTTCCCATGAGCAGGAAGAAAGGAATTGCCATCAAGGTAATTCCCTTTATCTGATCGTACATTGATGATGGCAGGCGCACCATATTATTAAGATTAGCCTCACCCATACCAAAATAGGTAGCAATTGAGATGAAGGCCATACTGCCGGCGGTAGTGACACCGATAAACAGTGTCAGCAGTACGCCGAAAAACATAATGAACATTATCATAGTATTAGTCCCAACCGGTTACAAAAAAAGCACGATCCAACGCCTGAATCGTGCTTTTACAGGCAGAAAATTATCTGCAAAACAAACAGTTAATTACTTAATGGCTTTAAGCAGGTTGTCCAGCTCTTCCTGGCCTGAAAGCTTTGCAATCTTCTCGTAGGCAGGCTTCATCATATCCTTGAAGCTCTGCTTATCAACCTCAGTGACATTCATGCCCTTTTCTTTGAGCTTGCCAATGATCTCGCTTTCCTGACCTGAAATTAAGGTACGGGTAAGATTCTGAGCATCAATACCTGCTTTCTTGATAACTTCCTTCAGATCATCACTCATCTCATCAAATTTATCCTTATTGATGAGCAGAGCCTGCATGTCAAAGAAGTGACCGGTTAGAGCTAACTGGTTCTGGCACTCAAAATAGGAGTCGGCCAGGATGGTAGCAACAGGATTTTCCTCAGCTGCAACAACACCCTGCTTTAATGACTGATAAAGCTCTGAATAGGCAATAGTCTGGGTATTGGCCTGAAGTGCATCAAAGGTTGCCAGCAAGCCTACTGAGCCTGGAACACGGATCTTAACGCCCTTCAGATCAGAGGCCTTGGTAACAACGATATCCTTGGTGGTGACATGACGGAAACCGTAGTCGAAGACTCCGAGAGGAACCATGTTCATCTTGTCCTCAACATCATCCTCCATCCAGGGCATGATGTAGTTATCAATGGTGGCGTGAGCCTGATCGTAATCCTTAAAGAGGAAAGGTGCACCTAAGGCTGCAAGCTTTGGCACATAGGTAGTCATGTTGGACTGTGAGGCAACAACTAAATCAACATCGCCGCCGTTAAAGCACTGATCAAGAAGGGCAGGCTGATCGCCTAATTCACCTGCAGGATATACCTCAACCTTGACCTTACCGCCGGTCATTTCACTTACTTCCTTTGCAAAGAGCAGGGCGGCCTGATTGTGAGCATGAGAGGCTGCAGCAGTGTGAGCTAAAGAAAGCTTCATTGATTCAAATTCAGCTGCATTAGCACTGTTCATCACAAACATGGTGCAGGCTGCCAGGGCTGCAGCGATTAAAGTAGTCTTAGTTTTCATAGTTGAACCTCAATGTTGTTTGATGTTTTTAATATGTTTTTCAGAGGATCCACCGGAGTGGATCCATTATTTTTATAATTTAATGCCAAGCTCTTCTACATAGCTTGCAGTCAAATCCTTTAATGCCCTTACCTCTTCCTTAAAGGTTTCAGTAAGACCTGAGGCATCCTTGGTTCTGGTACCTGTGGTCATGTTAAGACCTTCATACTTACCCAGGTAGTATTTAGCATTAACAGGATAGTACTGACGTTCAATAAGTGATGTGATCGTCAGCAGGTCTTGAACCTTTTGAGCTTTCGGATCGTTTAAATTGTCGCAAAGCCAGGCATAAAGCTTCATCTGGAAGGAGGCCATAACACCGCAGAAGCCTTCACATCCTGCAAGGATGGAATCACGCAAGGTTGAGGTATTGGCGTTATAGATTTTAAGTTTGGTTCCCTTAACTGCATCTGCTCTTTCTTTTAACAGAGCCAAATCACAGCAGGTGTCCTTTAGGAAGTGGAAACGACCGGTTTGTGCACACCATTTCAGGTTTTCTGTGGTTACAAGACGCTTGTAAGGATAAGGACATTCATATAGGCCCAGAGGAAGATCCTCAGGTAAAACTGCCATGATCTTCTTTAGATTCTCAAGCCATACAGCATCACTTTCGTCTTCTTTTGCAAAGCGGTTGGTGATGAAGATCAAGGCATCAGGTTTTAAAGCAGCGATTGCCAGAAGCTCATCTTTCTGATCTTCAAAGGAATCAGAGATATGACCTGAGACGATCACCGGAACGCGGCCGTCAGCTGTATCCATGACAGTCTTTGCAATCTTGACTCGCTCTTCTTTTGACAAAAAGAACATCTCTGATGACTGGCAATCAGAGAACAGACCTGAGCAGCCGTTGTCGATGTACCAGCTGGTAAGAGCCTTTAGTGCCTCATAATCCACTTCTTTTGCATCCTGTGTGAAGGGGGTAAGCATTACCGGCCATGCACCACCTGGGAATTTGATATCAGCCATATATCCTCGCAAAGTTTTCTAAAATGTTTCTATGTATTTAGATTAATTCCCAAGAGCGGATCCTTCCATAATGAAACAGTTCAAAACTATAACGATTTTCATATTATGTAACTTTGCTTTCAAAAATGTGATCTTTGGCATACAAAGCCACAGCTATTGAACTCTCTTTGAATAAATCGTACTTGTAAACAACATTCAGTCGTTGCAAATGGCCGGCTATTTTAGATAAATTTAAAAAATTGTTATGACAATATTTGCTAAAGGTACTTAAGCGATGATGTGCAAGCGGTTACGAGGGGGGGCTTTTCTAAAGTACATTTTTACGGCGACTGCATACGGTCGCCGTGTACATTGCTGCTTGTTTGTGCCTGAAATTTGAAGCTGGAAAAGGCTTGCGGATCCTATTTATCGTCAATTCTGTAATCTTTTACCTTAAGAAAGGTCTCCCAGATCTTCTGCTTGATGATTCTGCCATCCTGATATACCAGCACCGGAGATTGTCCGAATGCTACATTGTTGTCATATAACTCGGCATGATCGCCTGCTTTGAAATCAAGCTTTTTTACAAACTCGGGAAAGGCCTGTGAAAATCCCCTGTGATTTTTAAACAGGATCTCAGAAGGCATTCTGCGTCCTGTTTCGAGTTCACGCTTTTGAGCTCGTTCCAGAGCTATTTTGGGATCAAGATACATGCCTCTGACAAAAATTTTATAGCCATGATCCTTGGCCCTGGCAATATGTGCATTAACATCATTTATCCGGCTTAAGGTGGCATCATGGATAAAGTTATAGCCATGCAAAATAGCGTAATCTATAGCCTCATATACGATAGCATTTGCTTCCTGATGAGCTATGGCGGAGGCATTGGCAATCTTTAGAGCTACTAATTTCTGATATTCATTTAAGTACTGGGACATAATGTCATCAGCACTCAGCAAGGCTCGATGAACCGGACCGCCCTTAGCTTGCGGAATATTTTCCCCATCCTTTACAAAAAATTCAGCGTTTATGCTTTTGCCACTGCCTGAACCGCCGCCGGTCATGCACATTACAGGAGCATGTCCAGTATCTGAGGCCGGTGTTGCATTCTTAAAGATATCCTTAATGATGTTCTCATGCAGCTTTTGACGATCAGCGCTCCATTTACCATCATGTCTATACATCATCTCAGTGCTTAGATCTTCGTACTTGATATAGGGGTACAGCGGATGAGTTTCATCTTTGGCAATTGACCGAATTTCTTCACAGATCCTGACAGTATCATCAGCGGTGAGTTTTTTGTCATAGCCGCATGCACTGATGGCCTCAGCTATGGTTTTATCAAGATCTCTTTGATGGAGTCTTGAGTAATCAACAGCATTTTGGTTTGCGGCAATTTCCGATGAAGATGGGGCAGATATCAGCTGCTGGCTACCGGTGCAACCTGATAAGAATGAGGCACCTGCAAGCATTGACACAAATAGGGTAATGGCAACGCTGCGTTTTATAGCGATTAAAGTACTCATAAGCATGCGCTCTCAATGTGCTGAATAGGGAGAAGACTAAACGGATACGGGCAGTTTATATCAGATGCTTGACGGGAGAAAATAAAAAAGGTTGCATACAGCAACCTATTTCAGATGGTCGGTGATGAGGGATTTGAACCCTCGGCCCCTACCTCCCTAAGATAGTGCGCTACCAGGCTGCGCCAATCACCGACAACGGCATGCATTATACAGCGTAATTTTCAGAATGCAAATGTTTTGTCAAAAAAAATTTCCTTGAAATTGAATAACTTCTTCTTAAAAGGCATCTATAAGCTCTTTATCCGTGAGAATTTTTTTTCTATATTTCGTCAGACGGAGCAGGATCTGCGTCTTTTGTCTCCGGATCCTCTGGGTATTCATTTATATGTCCGTTGAGAGAGCGGTAGCCCCTCGGAGAGAGTGACTTATAGCGTTTAAACAGTTTTGCAAAATAACAGGGATCAACAAAGCCGCAGTTATAGGCTATTTCATTAATACTTTCATCTGATGTTATAAGCAGAGATGCCGCGCAGTCTATGCGAAAACCATTTAAAAATTCCATGGGGCGTTTGCCGGTCAGATCATGAAAGAACCGGCAGAAATATTTTGGTGACAGATCGGTTACAGCTGCAAGATCCTCAAGGGATATCTGACGCTGGTAATTGTCATAGATGTAACGAAAAAGCTCTGATACCTTGCTCATGTGTTTTAAATAGCGATTGGGCAGCATGTCCTGATACAGTGTATATTTGCCTTTCTTTTCAATACTGCCAAATAACTCCAGCACTTGACCTAGTGCAGTGGATCCCCTCCCTTCCTCAGTTCCGTGAATGGTGCTGAAAAGTGCTTTAACAAGCTCTATAAGATCCGGATCCTCATGACTACGGATGCAGGGGTTAAGGGAGAGCGAACCCTTTGATAACTTTCTTAAAAAAGAGTACGGAGGGCGTTCCAGATCAAAAAGCTGTTCAAAGGAGAATACCAGGCATTCATAAAGAGAGTCCTCTCCAAGTGGAGTTCCACCATGTACCATCCCTCCCTGTATCAGCAGGCAGTCTCCAGCTTTGAGATGGTAGCTGTTTTCATTAAGCGCTATATCCAGGGAGCCTCTTTTCATAAGCAAAAGCTCAAAGGCACTGTGATAGTGATAGGGCATTACATAACGCGGATGGCGGTTGTCGATGTAATGATAATCAAAAGGAAAATCAGGTGTTCCACGGGTAAAGCTCTCGTGATATGCCGTATTAACCGGTAGCATGCCTTAGCTCCTTGATTTGTGAAAATCTACCAATTCTGAAAATGCAAAATGTAACAGCGTAACGTATAGAAAAATTGCAATATTTTCATTAGCTTGGGTGATTTTATTAAATAACGGAAAATAGAAAAAATTGTTAAGTAGTTCTCAAAACGCATTGTTTTGCGGTTTTAACGGAATTATATTTGATTTATGTCTCAGCATAATAAAAAGTAATAACCAATTATTTTCTTTAAGATTACATAAATGTCAGAAATTTGGAGCAGGTCACAATTTTAGAGAATAAAAATTAAAAGGTGAATTTTGTACTGTTTTTTATCTTTTTTGAACTGGCAAGCCATACAAGATTGCACCAAACTTGACACTGAAAGCGAAATGAATCGCAGGAAAATCAATCAGTCTTCTTTTAGGAGCAGCAAATGGCAGTTAATCGTTATATTGGCAAGTATCCAGTGATCGGCATCCGTCCAATCATTGACGCCCGTTTAGGACCTCTGCAGGTAAGACAGAGTCTTGAGAAGCAGACTATGGGCATGGCTCATGCAGCAGCAGAGCTTATCAGTTCTAATTTGCAGTACTCAAACGGTGAGCCGGTAAAGGTTGTTATTTCAAATACTACCATTGGTCGCGGCGCTGAAGCTGCAAAATGTGCTGCCCAATTCAAGGATGAGGGTGTGGATATCACCTTATCTGTAACTCCCTGCTGGTGTTACGGTGCGGAAACCATGGATATGGATCCTCACACCATCAAGGCCGTATGGGGTCTGAATGCAACCGAGCGTCCCGGTGCCGTGTACCTTGCCTGCGTGCTTGCAGGTTATGCCCAGAAGGGATTACCTACCTTCGGTATCTACGGCAAGGATGTTCAGGAGGCTGATGATCCTAATATTCCTGAGGATGTGAAGGTCAAGATCCTCCGCTTTGCCCGTGCTGCAGTTGCAGCCTGCACTATGCGCGGCAAGAGCTATCTGCAGATCGGCTCAACCTGCATGGGTATTGCAGGCTCCATGATCAACTCGGACTTCTTTGAAGATTATCTGGGAATGCGTGTCGAGTCTGTCGATGAGGTTGAAGTTTTACGTCGCATCGAAGAGCACATCTATGATGAGGATGAATATCAGAAAGCTTTGAAGTGGGCTAAGGAAAAGTGCCCCATCGGCTTTGATAAGAATCCTGAATTTGTCCGTTCCTCCCCTGAGGTTATCGAGCGTAACTTCGAGTTCTCTGTTAAATGCATGGTTATCATCAAGGATCTGTTCCGTGGCAATAACCGTCTTCCTGCAGGCTTTGAAGAGGAGGCTCTGGGCTTTAATGCTATCGCAGGCGGCTTCCAGGGACAGAGACAGTGGACCGATCACTATCCTGACACCGACTTTGCTGAGGCCCTGTTAAATTCCAACTTTGACTGGGAAGGCAAGCGCGAGCCGTTCATTCTGGCAACTGAAAATGACACCTTAAACGGCACCACCATGCTGTTTGAGAAACTCCTGACCAACCGTCCCTCCATCTTCTCAGATGTGCGTACCATGTGGTCTACTGAATCAGTAAAACGCTGCACAGGTTACGATACCGAGGGACACGCTAAGACCGCAGGCGGCTTTATTCACCTGATTAACTCAGGCGCAAGCTGCCTTGAGGCTACCGGTAAGTGCAAGGATAAGGATGGCAATGCCATCATGCCTAAGTGGTGGGAAATGAGTGATGAGGATATCGAGGAGTGCTTGAAGGCCACCACCTGGAATCCATCTGATAACGGCTACTTCAGAGGCGGCGGTTATTCCTCACGCTTTATCACTGAAGCTGAGATGCCGGTAACCATGGCCCGTCTGAATATAGTCAAAGGCTTAGGCCCTGTGCTGCAGCTTGCTGAAGGATGGACTGTAAGACTTCCTGATGAGGTTACCGATTCTCTGTGGAAGAGAACTGACTATACCTGGCCCTGCACCTGGTTTACCCCCCGTGTAACCGGTGTCGGTCCCTTCAAGAGCGCCTATGATGTGATGAATAACTGGGGTGCCAACCACGGAGCATCAGTCTACGGTCACATAGGTGCCGATCTCATTACCTTGTGCTCAATGCTCAGAATTCCTGTATGCATGCACAACGTAGCCGAGGAGGATATCTTCCGTCCTGCAGTCTGGAACAGCTTCGGTATGAACAAGGAGCAGGCCGATTACCTGGCCTGCAAGACCTACGGTCCTGTCTTTAAAAAGTAGGATTGGGATAAATTGAAACAGCAGATCTCCGTGCTCTCAGCACGGAGATTATAGAAGGATTCTTAGAAGGCAGTGTTTACAAGCAGGGCGTTCTAAGAAAACTTAAAAAGCTTTGGCTAACAAGCAGTTAAAACCTTAATTTGAGATAAAGTATGTTAAAAGGCATTTCCCCGCTAATTACTCCTGAGCTTCTGATGGTCTTAGATGCCATGGGGCATGGTGACGGTATTGTAATTGCTGATGCAAATTTTCCAGCCCGTCGTATTGCTGGAGAACATACCTTGGTACAATTGCCTGCTCTGTCAGTCAGCAGAGTTTTAAAAGAGGTTATGAAGCTTATTCCAGCAGATGCTCTGCATGAACATCCCGGTTATGTAATGCAGATAGCAGATGGCGACAAGGCCCGTCTTGGTGGAGAGCCTTTGATATGGAATGAATATTTAAAGCTTGTATCAACAGAACATCATGAGCATAGCCTTGGTTTGATTGAGCGTCAGGCTTTTTATAGGGAAGCTGAAAACTGTTCGGCAGTGGTACTTACAGGAGATCTTACTCCGTATGCCAATATCATCGTCTACAAAGGCGTTATAGAGACCTTGGAGTAGCAAGCTATGCAAAGAGAATGGAGTACACTTGCCTGTAACAGATTGCCCTGTGCAATGTGTCATGCCAATTCAATTCTGCCTGTAAATGAGCATGAGCTTTTGTGCGCCTTCTTTGGCGGAAGTTTTGAGGGCAGGAGCGATACTGCAATTTATCTTGTAAGGATTGCTGATGGCAAAAGCGGAAATCCGGTAAGGCTTTTTGCATCAAATGAGGCCCACTGGAATCCTGTTTTATTCAAATACCCGGATGGCCACATCGGAATAATCTTCAAGGTGGGCGATGTTATTGCCTCCTGGAGATCCTATATTGCACAATCCTTTGATGGCGGGAACAGTTTTGATGAGCCTCATGAGCTGGTTGCAGGTGACAGAGGCGGCAGAGGCCCGGTACGCAATCAGCCTTTGGTTTTAACAAAGCATCATAAGGGACGCTATTTAAATCCTGCATCACTTGAGGATGGCTACTGGCGGGCCTTTATCGATATTTCTGATGATGGCATGCAGAGCTTAAAAAAATCAAATGAAATAACCTTATCCAAAGAAGAGCTGGATGCAACTGATACTGGTGTTAAGGATATTGCTGTAAGCGAGCAGTCATTTGCAGGTCGCGGTGTCATTCAGCCAGCCTTATGGGAGGATGATGATGGCGTACATATGCTTCTGCGTTCAACTGCAGGGGTGGTAATGCGCTCTGATTCATGTGATGCAGGAGAGAGCTGGTGTGCACCGTACCGTACCGATGTCCCTAACAACAACAGCGGTATAGATCTGGATGTATTTGCCGGCAGAATATATCTGGCCTGTAATCCGGTTACGGGAAACTGGGGTAAACGTACACCTATATCCCTGATGTCATCAACCGACGGAATTCACTTCGTTAAGGAAGAGGATCTGGATACTGAGAAAGCGGAATTCTCATATCCATGTGTACATGCTTATAAGGACAGCCTCTATGTGAGCTATACCTATAAGCGTGAAAATATCCGCATAATAAAGTTCAAGGCATAGCGCTTGAATACTGACAATAAAAACAAACAGGAGCATGACAATGCGTAAACTTTCAATGCTGTTCACTGCAATTGGCGCTGCAATGTGCCTAGCTGCATCAACTCAGGCAATGAGTGCTGACTATCCTTCCAAGGATATCACTGTGGTGATCCCTAAAAATCCTGGCGGCGGTACTGATACTACCGGCCGCGGCATCATCAATATGATGCAGAAGGATCTGGGCGACAAGGTTAAATTTGTTCCAGTCAACAAGCCTGATGGCAACGGCATCGTTGGTATGCAGGATGTAGCAAATGCCAAAGCTGACGGCTATACCTTAGGTATGGTGACCGTTGAGCTTGATATCTTCCCTCATCAGGGCAAGACCAAACTTTCCTACAAGGACTTTGACTCCGTCATTGCTCCTATTGCCGCACCTGCAGCTTTGATTGTTCATGCCTCTGCTCCTTACAATAACCTAGACGAGTTCATCGAGCATCTCAAGAAGAATCCCGGCAAGGTCATGATGGGTAACTCCGGCATGGGCGCAATCTGGCACATCGCCACCATGGCCATGGAAAAGGAATTTGATGTAAAGGTCAAGCACATTCCTTATCCTAAGGGAACTGCTGATATCGCTGCTGCTATTGCAGGCGGTCACATTGATGCAACCCTGGCAGATCCTTCTTCCTTCAGAACCCAGGTTGAGGCCGGCAAGCTTAAGATCCTGGCTGTCATGGCTGATAAGCGTACCAAGATGTTCCCTGATGTTCCTACATTTAAGGAATTAGGCCACAACATGGCAATCCGTGCATGGGCTACCCTGGTTGCTCCTAAGGGCACCCCTGCTGATGTACTGAAGGTTCTTCGTGACAGCGCCGCCCGTGTTGCCGCCACCGACAACTTCTCTGATTACTTCTTAAAGCAGGGCATTGATCCTACTGACATCATTGGTGAGGATGCCGACAAGATGATGGAAGCTGACGATGCCATGTATGCAGAATTCCTGGCAGAGCTTGCCAAGGCCAAGTGATTTATGAAGCTCAAATAGCTTTATAGATGGATCCTCACTGTACTTCTCACCTCAAGGTACAGTGAGTGATCCTGAAAAAAGCAATTCCCGACCAACGCTCTTACAGGTTTTCTTTTGGAGAGCCTTGGTCGGGATTTGTTTAAGAGCGCGTTGCATTAGTAAATTACATTATCGCAAGGCGCAATAATAAGGAGGACGCTTATGCCGTCAATGGCTGTATGTAATATAGCTGTAGCGCTTATAACAGCGATAGTTGGAGGTGCCATTTCGTATAATGCGTACGGTTATGGCATCGAAATGTCGATGTTTGGCCCGGGAGCTGGCTTCTGGCCTTTTATATTAGGCCTGGGCTTACTCATTATTGCCCTTTTAATCGTAGTTGACACCATAAGATGCAGGGATGAGTTTTCAAAGCAGAAGGTGGTTTTTAACTCTCAGGGATGCTTTGGTGCCTACCGTATGATGGCTGTGGTCATTATATATGCAGTTCTCTTCCCGCTGCTTGGCTTCTATGTTTCATCCTTCATTTTTTTATTTGCTGGCATGCTGATGCTGGGCGTTAACAGCAAACTTTTAGCAGCTGGCGTTTGTGCAGGCTTTCTTGCTGCAATCTATCTTTTGTTTACTTTGGCATTGCATATTCAGTTGCCTTTGCCTTTCTTTATGGAGTAAGGATCATGCAGGCTGTATTAGACGCACTACTCCAGGTCGGAACCTTTGAAAATCTGGCCTTGCTGGTTATGGGCACCGGTGTCGGTATCTTTATCGGTGCCATGCCAGGTCTTTCTGTAAATATGGGACTGGCGCTGTTATTCCCGGTAACATTCTCTGTAGGTGGCTTAGGTGGCATTATCATGCTCCTGGGTATCTACTGCGGTGCTATTTACGGTGGCTCAATTACTGCAATTCTGCTCAGAACCCCGGGAACTCCGGCATCGGCTGCAACCACCCTTGATGGCTATCCTATGGCAATTGAAAACGGACAGCCGGGAAGAGCTCTGTCCATTTCAACCACGGCATCAACCTTTGGCGGTATTTTCTCTGTTATCTGCTTAATTCTCTGTGCTCCGCTTCTGGCACAGGTTGCGCTTACCTTCTCAAAGCCTGAATATTTTGCTCTGGCAATCTTTGGTATCTCAATGGTTACCTCCGTATCTGCAGGCTCAATTTTAAAGGGCGTTATAGGCTGTCTCGTGGGGCTTTGGATTGCAACTATCGGTTTGGATGCCATGTCAGGTATGGAGCGTTATACCCTTGGGACTCTGTATCTTTCAGGTGGCGTTTCCTTCATGCCCATCCTGATTGGTCTTTTTGCATTAACTCAGGTATTTGTTAATGTTGAGGATATAAAAAACGGTCAGGCCAAAATACCTGATCTGAAGATCGACGGTGTATTGCCAACTGCAGCTGACTTTAAGCTTACTCTGCCAACTCTTATCCGTTCATCTGCAATCGGTACCTTTATCGGCTGTGTTCCAGGTACCGGCGGTGATATCGGCTCATGGATTTCATATAACCAGGCTAAGACCTGGGCCCGTGACTCTTCGCAGTTTGGCAAGGGTGATCCCCGTGGTATTGCCGCCTCTGAGTCTGGAAACAACTCAGTTGTGGGTGGCGCTTTTATTCCGGTATTAACTCTTGGAATTCCAGGTGACGGTGCTACTGCCATTATTTTAGGTGCACTCATGGTTCACGGCATTCAGCCAGGTCCGCTGCTCTTTGTGAACAATCCTGTTGAGATCTATACCATCTTTATTGGCCTGCTTCTGGCAAATGCACTGATGGGTGTTATGGGCTTTAGCTTAATCAGGGTATTTACCAAGGTAGTAAACGTACCTAAGAAGATCCTGCTTCCCATCATTACAGTGATGGCAATGCTTGGTACCTACTCCTATTCAAACTCTCTTTGCGATGTCTGGATCATGGTGGCTGCAGGTATCATAGGCTTTGTTATGCACAAGTGTGATATGAGCGTACCGGGTGTCATTATCGGTATTATTCTGGGTAAGCTTGCTGAGGAAAACTTCACCGGCAGCTTGATGATGAGCGACGGCTCTATGGCTGTCTTTGCAGAAAATCCTATCTGTGCGGTACTGCTGGTGCTCTCTTTAATATCTCTGCTATCTCCAACCTACAGACCTCTTTTAAAGAGAATTTTTGCCAAGTCTCACTCTTAGAGCTCCTGGTTTTAGGTGAGTTTGTCCTGAGTATGAAGTCATATTCAGGACTTTTTTTATTGAAGTTGAAGGAAGTTTTTACTTTCAAAATTGCAAATGATGCTCATCGTGATAAAGTATGAATATATTGGGACAGGCATAATTGTTGCAATATCAAATCTTTCTTTTGTCATTGAATTTTAGAAACGGTTGCAGAGCATGAATATAGATCTAAAACATGAAATTACTCCTGAGATCGTGAATGCTTTGTGCCAGAGCTATTTTGCAGCCTTCGTAGTCGACCTTAATGCAGATGCCTATAAAACTTTGTTCGCAGCTCCATGGCTTAGTGCAGTTCCTGAGCATGGTATATATACAGAGCTTGTAGCTATGCTGGTTAAACAGTATCTCAGGGGGGATGACTGTTTACGCGTTACCAATATTCTTGCAGCAGATAATCTTAAAGAGCAGCTTTCAAAGAAATATCAAACCCCTGAAGGGAGTGTGAATTTTTATACCGATTACCGTTCCTACCGTTATGAGGCCTTCAGGTATTGCCGTGCAGTATCCTGCCCTCTTGAGTATGAAAACGAGGAATATCCTAATAAGATCCTGATAATGTTGCAGGATATTACTGCCCTGAAGGTAAGAGAGCTTGAGGAGCAGAGTCGTAATCAGCAGGCCCTGGAGGCCTTGTGCATCGACTACTCGGCAGCGTACCTCGTGGATTTATCAAAAGATACCATGGAGCATGTTAAAACCCAGCATTATTGGGATACATCCAAGCTCTTTAAGAATCAGCAGGGAGATGATTTAAGCTACTCACAATGGTTAAAGCTCAACTGGGATGAATTTCTTGTCAAGGATTCATGTCCTGATTTCTGGCAATATTTTGATCCTAGGCAGCTGCGCTCGTATCTTGCAGAGCATGACGCCCTTGTGGTACGTATCAGAGTAAAGCCAAATGAACTGGGATGTGAATGGTTTGAAGTTAAGGCGGTAAAGTTTTATGAGGATCAGAATTCCTACAGGATCATTTTAGGATACAGATCAATTGATGACATCGTAGCTGCTGAAATAGAGCGTCAGATAATGATCAGACAGAACAAGCAGTCTGAGATCATTGCGGCTCTGGCTACAATTTATTCTGTTGTCTTTATTATCGATCTTGTTACTCACGACTACGAGCTTATAGAGGATAGCAATATTCTCCATTTTATTACAGGTCGCTCAGGCTGCACGGATGATGTAATAGACAAGGTTGTGCATACTGTCGTAAGTCCTGACTATCAGAATGCAATGCGGAAGTTTTTGAATTTTGATGATCTGGCGGACCGTCTGGCATTTAAAAATACCATCGATACAGTTTTTCTGCATGTAAACGGCCGTTGGTATAACTCAAGTTTTATTGCCAAGAAGCGTGATGAAAACGGCAGGGTAGTTAAGGTTTTATATGTTTCCCGTGACATTACTGAAAGCAAAGAGCACGAAATGCAGCTGCAGCAGGAGCTTAAGGATAATGCCGAGGATGCCAAACGAGCCAATCTCTCAAAAACAGCCTTCCTGCGTCGCATGAGTCATGACATCAGAACGCCGTTAAACGGCATCATCGGAATGATGCATGTCGTGGAGCGATATGAAGATGATCCTCAAAAACGCAAAGATTGCCGCGAAAAGATTCTGAATTCTGCTGACTATCTAATGGACCTTGTAAACAATGTGCTGGATATCTCTAAATTAGAGTCAGGTGCCATTGTTTTAGATGAACAGCCGTTTAACCTTGGAAAGCAGCTGTTTAAGCTCCTTGATATCGTTGAGCAATCTGCAAATGAAAATGGCATAAGCCTGGAAGGTGGTGCCAGTATAAGTCATCTTGTACATCGCAATGTCATCGGCAGCGCTGTGCATTTGAAGCGTGTGTTGATGAATGTTGCCTCAAATTCCATTAAATACAACCGTAGAGGTGGAATGCTCAGGCTTTCCTGTAATGAGATAAGCTTTGACGGCAGCATTGCAGTTTACGAATTTGAATGTGTCGATAATGGCCTTGGGATGAGCGATGATTTCATTGAGCATGCCTTTGAACCTTTTGCTCAGGAGGGAAAGGAGACAACCACTTCGTTTTCAGGCTCAGGTCTCGGACTCTCGATTGTCAGGGATATAACTGAACTTATGGGCGGAAAGGTTGAGCTTGAGAGCAAGGAAAATGTCGGCACCAGGGTGAAGGTTACCCTGCCGCTTAAGGTTGACAAGGAGCTAGATTCAGTCAGCAGTGGACAGCTGGATCCCAATACCATAAATTTAAAGGGCATGAAGGTGTTATTAGTTGAAGACAATATCCTAAATATGGAAATTGCCTGCATGATGCTTGAGGAAATCGGATTTGAGGTAGTCGAGGCAAAAAATGGACAGGAGGCGGTAGAGATTTTCGGTAAATCCTCCATCAATGAATTCGATTTTATTTTTATGGATGTGATGATGCCCGTTATGGATGGGTTAGAGGCAACCATGCGTATTCGTTCCATGTCTCGTGAGGATGCTAAGAGTATTCCGGTTATTGCCATGACTGCGAATGCTTTTGCAGAGGATAAAAAAGTCTGTCGTGAGGCCGGTATGACCGATCATGTAAGCAAACCAATTGACGTAAGCAATTTGAAACAGGTTGTTGCAAGCCATATTCTTTAAACAGCACTTAAAGACGCATTTTCTTTTGTTAACTTTCATGGATTTTTCACAAGTTTTTTTGTGTGATGCCGTATAATCTGCCCATGTTACGTAAATTATCTCGCCCCTTTGGCATCCTTGATCTGTATGTCGGCCGCACCATGCTAACCTCGGTGCTGTTGATTGCCGTATGTTTAACTCTTTTTACCGGGCTTATTACCTTCATTGATAAGATGCGTTATATAGGTCGCGGCTCTATCGATTTCTTTTTTGTGTGCCAGTACGTCGGCTATCAGTTACCGGGTATTTTTGTAACATATTTTCCGGTGTCAATTCTCATAGGTGGTGTGATAGGTCTTGGTAATCTTGCGCGCGGAAGTGAAATTACTGTTTTGCAGTCCCTGGGATTATCCAGACTGCAGATCGCTTTTTCTTCATTAAAGAGCTTAATTCCGGTCATAATTGCGGTACTGGCAATAGGCGAGACGGTAGTACCTAAGCTTGATACCTACGCAGAGACGCAGTATTCAGTTTATGCATCAGATGGAAAAATGTCGGTGTCCCGCTCCGGCATTTGGCTTAGAGAGGGAAATTCTTTCATCGGTATCCGCTCCATGTTAAGAGACGGTTCTTTGCAGGATATCGTAAGATACGATACTGATGGAGATAAATTAGTATCCAAAAGCAGAGCTGTATCCGGCTCATACATAGACGGCAAATGGATCATGAAGAACGTCAGCCGTATTAATCAGGGGGATAATCTTAAAATAGAAAAACTCGATCAGGAAGAGTGGCAGCTTAATTTAAATCCTGAGAGGGTCGATGTAATTAATAATATTGACAGAAGCTTAACTGTGAAAGGACTGGTTGATTATATCGGTTATCTTGAGGAAAACAACCAGTTATCATCTCAATACAGATTGCAGCTGTATGAGAAATTGATGCAGCCTGTCATTATGGTCATTATGCTTTTTCTTGCCTTATCAACTGTTTTTGGACCATTGCGCTCTATGAACATGGGAACAAGAATTTTAGCTGGTATTACTTTAGGCTTTGGCTATTATGTGTTAAACCAGATAGTAGCCCCGTTCTCTCTGGTTTACGGGATCCCGCCTGTCATAGGTGCATCTATGGCGTCTATAGTATTCGGAATTCTTGCATTCTACCTCTTAAGACGTAAGGCATAGCTTCAATACTTGGCATCTTCTTTTACGGATAAATCCGTTAAAGATGTGTCTTTTAGCTTATCTGGATGTGCTGCTGTTAGTGAAACAGCATTTTCGTAATGCTTCAGGCGAGAAATTTGTTGTCTGGCTGGATAATAAATAAAAACACTTGCATATCAAAAAACTTTCGCTATAATGTGCACATCTTCTGATGCCGAAGTGATGGAATTGGTA
>CAVFIO010000019.1:0-27448 GCA_963622535.1 Akkermansia muciniphila | reverse complement strand
CATATTAAGAAATAAAAAGGAATACTGAATCTTCAGTATTCCTTAAAAAATTTCCCATACTATCGATTATGGTGGATAAAATCGATATCTTTATCCTGACTTAAGCTTTTTTCTGAACATCAGCTTTAATAGCTTCTGTTTTTTTCTGATCGTCCTCAAGCTTGTGTTCAAGGTAGTGGATGCTTACGCCTCCCTTGATCTCAGCAGGATCAGTCAATAATTCCTTATGCAATGGAATATTGGTTTTGATACCGTCTAAGACCAGTTCGTCTAAGGCCTCAAGCGCACGTAATCTTGCAAGCTCACGGGTATCATCGTGAATAATGAGCTTGCCTACCAGAGAGTCGTAGTGAGGCGGAACCTTATAGCCCTGATAGACATGTGAATCCCAACGCACACCCGGACCACCTGGAACATGCAGCCAGGAGATAGTACCGGGGGACGGGATAAAGGTCTTAGGATCCTCGGCATTAATACGGCATTCAAATGCGTGACCGTGAATTTTGACATCGCTCTGCTTAATGGACAGAGGATTGCCTGCGCAAACGGAAATCATTTCACGGACGATATCAACACCGGTAATCATTTCGGTTACCGGATGCTCAACCTGAACGCGGGTATTCATTTCAATGAAATAGAACTCACCGTTTTCATAGAGGAACTCGAAGGTGCCGGCACCGCGATAGCCGATCTCTTCACAGGCTTTGGCACAGCGGGTACCAATACTCTTTCGCTGCTCTGCGGTAATGAAGGGGGCCGGAGCCTCCTCTAAAACCTTCTGATTGCGACGCTGCATGGAGCAGTCACGCTCACCTAGGTAGACTGCATGCCCCTGACCATCAGATAAGACCTGGAATTCAACGTGACGTGGATTTTCCAGGAATTTTTCCATATACACTGACGGGTTGTTGAAGAACATATCGGCTTCCTGACGGGTAAGCGCAATAGATGCTTCAAGCTCAGACTCTGAGCGGACAACTCTCATGCCACGGCCGCCGCCACCACCTGCAGCCTTAATGATAATCGGATAACCAATTTTAGCTGCAAGCTTCTTATTTTCCTCAATATCAGGACCAAGGGCACCGGCAGAGCCCGGAACGCAGGGTACACCTGCGCGCTGCATAGCCTTTTTGGCTGATACCTTGTCACCCATGAGGCGGATGGTATCTGCAGTAGGTCCAATGAAAATGAAGCCTGATTTTTCCACCATCTCGGCAAAGTCTGCGCTTTCAGACAGGAAGCCATAGCCAGGATGGATAGCGGATGCACCGCAGGATTCTGCGGCAGCAATCAGGGATGGAATATTTAAATATGAATCTTTAGGAGCTGCAGGTCCGATACATATCGACTCATCGGCAAGCTTAACGTGCATTAAGTCGCGATCAGCAGTTGAATGAACAGCTACAGTCTTAAGCCCCAGCTGACGGCAGGCACGCAAAATGCGGAGTGCAATCTCACCGCGGTTGGCGATCAGTACTTTTTCAATTTTCATAATTAGGCACAATCCCCGAATTATTCAAACTCGAAGAGAGGCTGATCAAATTCAACAGTGGAACCGTTGTCTACCAAGACCTTCTTAATAACACCGGAGCGATCTGCCTGTACCTGATTCATCATCTTCATTGCCTCAATGATGCAGAGGGTATCGCCTTCCTTAACACTCTGGCCTTCAGTAACGAAAGGATCTGCAGTAGGTGAGGAGGAACGGTAGAAGGTACCAACCATGGGAGATTTCATCAGGTTTGCTGCAACAGGTTCGGAGGCTGCAGGTGCTGCTACCGGTGCAGGAGCAGCAGGTGCGGCGGCAACAGGAGCTGGGGCAACTGCAGCAGGAGCTGCAATTACAGTCTGGACAGGAGCTGCTGCAACGATAGTCTTATCACGGGTGATTTTGAGCTCTTCTTCGCCCTGCTTCAAATTAATTTCTGAAATGTCGGATTTGGAGACGATCTCGATGAGTTTTGAAATCTTATGGATGTCAATCTGCATAGACAGTTACCTTTTGTATTTAGAAATTGGTTATTGCAAAGCGCGTAGATATTGTGCCGCGCTGTCGAGGGCATACAGGTATCCTGAAAGCCCGAATCCCACAATCACACCTTTGGCGATTGCACTTAAATATGAGTGGTGCCTGAATTCTTCACGGCTGTGGACATTTGAAATGTGGATCTCATAAAAAGGGATCTCAACTCCGGACAGCGCATCGCGAATGGCAACAGATGTATGAGTATAGGCTCCAGCGTTGAGCAGGATAAAGCCGGCCTTACCGCGGGCTTCCTGAATCTTATCAACGATAGAACCTTCATGATTGGACTGATAGCATTCAATATTTACTCCAAGTTCGCCGGCGCGTTTATGGAGCATATCTTCGAGATCTTTTAAGGTCTCGTGGCCATATATCTCAGGTTCACGTGTTCCTAGTAGATTTAAGTTAGGTCCGTTGATAACCAGTATGGATAAATTTTGCAAAAGCAGATTCCTTCATCAGCTGAGAATTCTAAAAGAGGGAATTTATTAATCACCCATATAGTAGAGTTTTAATACTATTGAGTAATGACAATCCCCCGAATTTAGACTGGATCGGATTTTAAGCCAAAAAAAGGTAAAAACAAGCGAAAAACACCACAAATTTTTAAAAAAACGTCGTTTTTCCTTAAAAAATTGTGATGAGCGTAAGGTAACTGTGAGAAAAAATGCCCGGGGCTGAACAGTTTGAAAAGTTCTTTTGCCATCATTTTTCAGGTATATATTTTTCTATAAGACATTCATGAGTTTTGCTCTTTTTATCGTAATTGATTCCAACTAAAAGCACCTCTCCCTGATAATCTTCAAAAAAGCTGGTGTATTGCCTGCTCTTAATCTGAGAAATTGCAGATTGTGCAGACTGATCGTATTTAAGCTCAATCAGCAGGGCAGGCCTGGTTACACCTTTTTTAGGAAGATAGACCAGATCAGCAAAACCTTTTCCGGTCGCCATCTCCCGTCTTACCGTATAAAGATCACGACTGCACAGTAATAATGATAAGGATATGACACAGGCCAGCGAATTCTCATCGTTATACCTGAGGATTGATGTGTTTTCTGTGTGAATCTTATCAAAGGCTTTTGCTACAGCCTCGCAGTTATGCCGGCATATATTTTCAAGTAAGGCATAAGAGGCATTGATTAAATCGTAGATCCCTGCATAGCGCGCATTCTGGCGCATTGTCGATATGAATTCATTTTTTATTTCCTGATTGGGAATATGTACGCGGCATAACCTGTTGTCATCGTAGCTGTGGAGTATGTTGTCCTCGTCGCTCTGCATTGACAGATAGCCCAGGTGTAGCAGCAATGTTAAAACGTCATCTTTGATAGCGAAGGATGACATGTCGTTTGAGAACGTGGTGTAATCGATAAGAATACTTTCACCGGCCAGCAGTTTAACGATCTCTTCTTTCAGCCCGTCAAAGTTCATATCAACAAAAGCTTTAAGGGACTCGAAGGTTTCAGTTTGCGTCCAGTAGCTTTTAAATTCATCTCTTGCTATGGCTTTTACCACTGAGCTTGGATTGTATATATGAGGTGTTTTTTTAAAGGAATAGCCGTCATACCATTTTTTCATACTCTGATAATCAACATGGTAGCAGTCGCATAAGCTCTCAACCTCGGGAGCTGTAAATCCGATAAACTGTGCCAGTACGCTGGGATCTAGCATGGTGAACTCATCAAACATATTAAGCGCACTTTGGGTTCCGTATTTTTTTATGGGAAGGATGCCTGTCATATAGGCAAGGCCCAAATATGTTTTGTCCTTTAAAAGGATTTTCAGCCAGTCAAGATATTTTCTAAGGCCCTCGGCATCATCCTTTTTTTCACGCATGATGCAGTCCCATTCATCAATAATGATCACAAAGAAGATCCCGCATTCGTTAAAAACCTGACTTAGGCACTGTTCAAGATTTAAGGGATCAGTAAAGATTATCTGCGGGTAGTGATCTCTGAGCTCATTGATAATTTTGGCACCAAGCTTGGTGAGCATCAGCTCTATATCCTTATGACTGTGATTTAGTTCGTCGGTCATATTGATAAAAAGAGTGTTGTACTTGTTAAGATGCCTTTTATAGGATGGATCCTTTGCTATATCCAAAGATGCAAAAAGTGCCGAGCTGTCCTGCTCTCTTCCGTAATAGGCAGCTATCATTTTGGCTGTGACTGACTTGCCAAAGCGTCTTGGCCTGCTTACACAGATACAGCAGTTATCGGTGCCGATCCTGGTGTTGAGCTTTGCTATCAGAGACGACTTGTCTACATAGATTTCACTGTTCAAAACCTTTTTAAAAGCAAGATTGGAATCATTTAAATAGCCAATTTTTCCATGTGCATTCATTTTGGTGATCCCGCTTTTAAGTTTTAAGCTGCTTTCAGAAAATCTCAGTTACTTTGAGCATGATACATAGATATTACTGGATCTCTCTTGTTTTTTATTTTTTTGAAACAGGTAAATTGCGGATTTTTGCCGAAATACACCCTAAAAATGTTAAAATCCTCACATATTTTTTCTGCCACTGGTACACCCTAAGAGGAAATTAAAATGAGCTTCATCAACAAAGCCAAGTCAATTGCAGAATTTGATCCCGAATTGTGGGCATCTATCGCTGACGAGAATCAGCGTCAGGAAGACCACATCGAGCTCATCGCATCTGAGAACTATGCTTCTAAATGCGTGATGGAGGCTCAGGGCTCTCAGCTTACTAACAAGTATGCAGAAGGCTATCCTAATAAGCGTTATTACGGCGGCTGCGAGTATGTGGATAAGGTTGAGCAGCTTGCTATTGATCGTGCAAAGCAGGTATTCCACTGCGATTTTGCTAATGTTCAGCCTCATGCAGGCTCTCAGGCTAACTGCTGCGCTTATGCCGCCATGTGTAAGCCCGGTGATACTATTCTGGGTTTATCCTTAGCATCCGGCGGTCATCTGACTCACGGCTATAAGGTCAACTTCTCAGGTAAGATCTACAATTCATTAAACTATGATGTAGATGTAAACGGCGAGATTGACTATGAGCAGGTTCAGGCTTTAGCTAACGAGCATCACCCTAAGGTAATCGTTGCAGGTTTCTCTGCCTATTCTGGTATTGTTGACTGGAAGAAAATGCGTGAAATCGCTGACTCGGTCGGCGCTTATCTCATGGTAGATATGGCTCATGTGGCAGGTCTCATTGCAGCTGGTGTCTATCCTTCTCCCATTGATTATGCTCACGTGGTAACCTCTACTACTCACAAGTCATTAGGCGGTCCCCGTTCAGGCTTTATTTTGTCAAACTGCCACGATGAAGCTCTGTATAAGAAGATCAATTCAGCAGTATTCCCCGGCAATCAGGGCGGTCCTTTGATGCACATCATCGCCGCTAAGGCTGTTCTCTTTAAGGAGTGTATGGAGCCCTGGTACGTTGATTATCAGAAGCAGATTTTAAAGAATGCTCAGCTTTTGGCTGAGGAAGTTCAGAAGCGTGGTTACAAGGTTGTATCCGGCGGCACTCACAACCACCTTTTCCTGATGGACTTCTCTGATATTGAGATGACCGGTGCTGATGCAGAGGCTGCATTAGGTCGTGCCAACATCACTGTTAATAAGAATACCGTTCCTGGTGAGAAGCGTTCTCCTTTCGTAACCTCCGGTTTACGTATCGGTACTCCTGCCTGCACCCGTCGCGGCTTTAAAGAAGCTGAGATCAAGGAACTGGCATCCATCATCTGTGATGTTCTTGATAACTACAAGGATGAAGCTGTTATTGAGCAGTGCAAGGCCCGTGCCGTTGCTCTGTGCAAGCGTTTCCCTGTATACAAGGATTAAATAAATGACGACCCCGGTTACGGAGTCTGATCGCCGTTATATGATGCGGGCTCTGGAGCTCGCATCCCACGGTCTCTACACAACCTATCCCAATCCGGCGGTAGGTTGTGTTTTTGTACGTGGAGATCAGATCATTGGAGAGGGCTGGCACCATAAGGCAGGGCAGTCCCATGCTGAGGTGATGGCTATAGAGAATGCCGGTGGTGATGTCAAAGGTGCCACCGCGTATGTAACCTTAGAGCCCTGTTCTCACTACGGTCGCACTCCTCCCTGTGCATTACGACTCGTTGAGGAAGGCGTAGCCAGAGTGTTCATTGCAGCAGGTGATCCCAATCCCAAGGTGTCAGGCAAGGGCGTTAAGATCCTGCGTGATGCAGGTATTGATGTCATTGAGCATGTAATGGAAAAGGAAGCATGGTTTTTAAACCGAGCTTTCATGAAAGCTATAGTTTCGCCGACTCCCTTTGTAACAGCCAAGATAGGTATGAGCCTTGATGGTGCCATTGCTCTTAAAAATCGCGAGAGCAAGTGGATAACCGATGAGGTTTCACGTCAGGATGTGCAGGATCTGCGGGCTCAGTGCGACTGTATTATCACAACCTTTGAAACAGTGAAGGCCGATGATCCGCTGATGAATGTTCGCTATGACGAGCTGCCTGCAACCACCCGGGCTAAGGTTTCAAAGAGTGATTTAAGACAGCCTTTGAAGATTGTGGTTAATACTGATGGTATTCTGGATGAATTCAGTGGCAACAAATGTCGCGATATCGATGAATTCAGGATCTTCAAGGAAGGCAAGACTATCATAGTTGAAGCAGGGGATATGTTCAGCATCCCTGAGACCAAGCTTAATGATCATGTTTCAATTGTGCGTCTGCAGGGGTGTCAGGATGGTGATTTCTTAAGTCTCAAGGGCTTACTTGAGTATTTAGGTACATTAAAGATCCGCCATGTTATGGTTGAAGCAGGTCCAACATTTACCAATGCTCTGTTAAAAGCAGATCTCGTAGATGAGCTTTATATCTATCAGGCACCCAAGTTTTTAGGCAACGAAGCCTACAGCGCTTTTATCGATATTGAATCACCCCGCAAGCTTAAGGATGCCAAATCATTAGTCCTGCATGATGTGGAAAAGCTTAAAAACGATATTCGTATACGTTTGCTCAGCAAGAGCATAGCCAGGCAGTACGATGCTCTGACGGAGGTCTGATGTTTACCGGAATAGTTGCAGGTGTAGGAACTTTATTAGGCGTTGAGCGAAAGGGCGCAGGCGCGGTGATCCGTGTTGAAACTCCTGATGCTTTTATGCAGGTTGAAAACGTCAGGCTTGGAGATTCTATTGCCTGCAACGGGGTATGTCTTACGGTGACATCAATTGAGGACAGGATTTTTACAGCAGACGTTTCATATGAGACTATGGAGCATACCTGTTTTAAAAATTACGTCCGCGGAACTGTGCTGAATCTTGAGGCGGCAGTTACTCCGTCAACTCACATGGGCGGACATATAGTGCAGGGGCATGTGGATGCAACCGGTATAGTATCAGCGGTTACTAAAACCTCTGATGCCACTGATGTGATGATCTCCTGTCCAAAAGAGCTTATGCGTTATATCGCTTATAAGGGATCGATTACGGTAGATGGAATTTCCCTTACAGTAAATGATGTTGGTGATGATTCCTTCCGTCTGACCCTGATCCCTCACACCCGCGGTGTAACTAATTTTGCTTCCTGGAGAGTAGGTCAGGGAGTAAATCTTGAGGCTGATGTACTTGCGCGTTATTTAGAGCGCTTAATCACAGCACGAGATGAACAAAAGAATAATAATGAAGGCGGACTCACTTTAGAGACGCTTATTGAAAACGGATTTTGACGAGGAATAATATGTCTCTTACTAAGATAGAAGGCGCTTTGCCTTGTAGAGATGGCAGATTTGCCATTGTAGTTTCCCGCTTCAACAGCTTCATCTGTGAGCGTCTGGTTGACGGAGCCCTGGATGTTTTAAAGCGTCAGGGTGAGGTTCCTGAGGATAACATCACCTTAGTACATGTGCCAGGTGCCATTGAGATCCCTCTGGTGTGCAAAAAGCTTGCTAAGAGCGGTAAATATGATGCCATCATCACCTGTGGCTGCGTGATCCGTGGTTCAACCTATCACTTTGAGGTAGTTTCCAATGAGTGTGCCAAGGGCTTAACTCAGGTTACCCTGGAGACCGGTGTGGTGATTTCAAATGGTGTGCTTACTACTGACAATCTCGATCAGGCCGTACAGCGCGCAGGTTCTAAGATGGGTAACAAGGGTGCAGAGGCAGCCGCCGCCGCTCTTGAACTCGTCAATGTTTTAAAGCAGATTTAATTTATATAACAAAGGTTTAATAATGGATTCAACTGAAGGTGCAGTAACTCCTGCCATGCGTCACAGAGCCCGTCATTTTGTATTGCAGGCTCTATATACCTGGCAGATGACCGGTGACAGTGCTGCGGCAATTGAAAAGCAGTATTTAGAAGAACAGCCTGTTCAGGGTGCCGATCTCGATTACTTCCATGATTTAGTCTCAGGTGTCATTGCCAATTGTGATCATCTAGATGAGACCTATGAGCCGTTCACCAGCCGTCCTATCAAGGATCTTGATGAAGTGGATAAGGCTATTCTGCGTTTATCTACCTTTGAGCTGCTCTATCGTCAGGATGTTCCTCCCCGTGTGGTTATCAATGAGGGTATTGTTCTTGCAAAAGAGTTTGCTCAGCAGGATTCACACAAGTTTGTAAATGGCGTTTTAGATAAGGTATACCGCGCTGTCCGTACTGTTGAGAATAAAAAAGTAGAAAATTAAGGCTTTGATGAAATGATAGGTGAGTTTGATCTCATCAAAAAGTATTTCTCAGGTCATGATAGGGGCAGAAACGTCGATCTAGGCATAGGCGACGATTGTGCCCTTATGTCTTTTGGCCGCGACGAGAGCTTGGCGATCACGACAGATACTCAAAATGAGGGGATACATTTTTTCAAGGGTACCGATCCTTATTTACTGGGGTATAAGTCCTTACTGGTCAATCTCTCTGATCTGGCGGCTATGGGGGCACAGCCTCGCGCCTTTACTCTTTCTCTGACGCTGCCTGATTCTGATGAGGAATTTTTAACAAAATATGCCAAAGGACTCTTTGATCTTGCTGAAAGTGAGCAGGTAGCCTTGATTGGCGGTAATACCACCAGAGGTCCTTTGTCATTTACCGTAAGTGCCTATGGTATTCTGCGCTGGGAAGCTCTCGAGCGCTCCAACGCCAGGGTCGGCGACGGTATCTATGTTACAGGTACCTTAGGCCTTCCCGGTCTTTATGTTGAAGCAGGCTACGGACGCATCCTTCTGGATAAGTCTGTACTAAGCTCGCTTTGTTATAAATCAATGCATATTGAATGTCGCTGCGCCTTTGCCAGAGATCTTGCAGAGCGTGAGCTGTCGTCATGTGCAATTGATATTTCAGATGGCCTGGTAGGTGATCTGATGCATATCCTGAAGTTAAGCGGGGTAGGCGCTGATCTGCAGTTAGATAAATTGCCTCTGCCTCAGGAGCTTTACGATTATGTGGCAGATCCTGTTGAGCGCTACAAGCTTGCAGCCTGGGGCGGCGGGGATTATGAGCTTTTGTTCACTGTTCCCTCCGAGCTTGAAGAGGAGGCTCAGGAATACTTTGAGGAATGTGGCGATCAGGTTACACGTATTGGTACTATTACTGATAGCGGACAACTGCGTGTAATGTTTAATGATAAAATCTTCGCACCTGCCATGAAGTCGTTTGAGCACTTCTGACAGAATTGAATTTTGGAGTTAATTTTGACTAAGTTATTTAAGAAAGCAGCTGTTGTTTCCATGTTGGCTGCTACCGTTTTTGCTGTAACCGCATGTGGTGAGAAGAAGGTTTCTCCTATTACTCAGGAAAGCTCCTTTGAAGAAAAGTCTGCTTATTCTATCGGTGCATCCATCGGCATGTACGTAAAGAACATGCTTGAGCAGCAAAAGGAATTTATCGCACCTATGGACGAGGAGATCGTTTTGAAGGGTGTAGCTGATGCCTTAAAGGGCTCTAACGCACTTAAGGATAAGGACATTCAGGATACCCTTCATGCTCTGGATATGAAGCTTAAGGAATCCATGCAGAAGAAGCAGGCTGAGCTTGCCAAGAAGAACCTTGAGGATGGTGAAAAGTTCCTTGCTGATAACAAGTCAAAGGAAGGCGTAAAGGTTACCGAGTCCGGTCTTCAGTATAAGGTTATCAAGCAGGGCGACGGTGAGACTGCCAAGAAGGGTGATACCGTCACTGTAACCTATAAGGGTACTACCATAGACGGTAAGGTTTTTGATGAGCAGCGTGAAGGTGTTGATTTCCCTCTTGATAACATGATCCCAGGCTGGATTGAGGGTATCGAGCTTATGAATGCCGGCTCTGAATATGAATTCTATATTCCGTCAAAGCTTGCCTATGGTGAGGCTGGTGCAGGAGATGCCATTGCTCCTAACAGCGTCCTGATTTTCAATGTAACCTTAAAGGCTGTAAAAAAGGCTGCTTCCGCTGCAGAGGCTCCCAAGGCTGAATAACTGATTTAATGTATAAGCTGGGGAGTCGAGCACTCCCCGTTTTTTTTGTGTGAAAGCTATTGCTCAGACTGCATAAAGGCTTTTATCTCATCCATTTCATGGTATCCGTCGATACGCTTTATTACCTCCCCGTCTCTTACAATCAAGGCTGCAGGGACTCCTGAGATTTTAAAATGCGAGGCAATTTTCGCTATTTCCCCGTTATCGGGATCTGTCAGGTCAAAGCGTATGGCATTAAGGCTCTGTTTTTTAAGCTCTTCCTTAAAATCCTCCTGTCCATAGATCTTCTCATCCATCACGTGACAGTTACCGCACCATGCAGCAGAGAAGCTGATGTATAAATCCTGATTTTGATAATTATCAAGTGCCAAGAGAGAGGTTAAATCGGTAAATGGCAGTTCTGTTTCATGAGGCTGGGCCTCATAGGTGATATAGGCTGTACAGAAGGCGTATAGAATTCCCACTGTTGCACAGTATGATTTAGGTATGCTGTGTGCAGACTTCATCAGGATCACAACCAGAAGCAGCATTAGAATTGCGGCAAAAACAATCTGGGCAGTACGGTTGTAATCCCATAGAGGCTGCATGATCATAAAGGCAGCAAAAAGCAGCGGAAGTGCAATAAGCTCCTTTACAGTTCCGGTAATAGCACCGGGCTTTGGCAGAAAGCGTGATCCGAAAAGTCCAATTGCTGCAAGCGGTAATCCCATACCAAGTCCGATGGCGGCAAACATTAAGGTGCCGGCGGTAATATCCCCCTGTTTTGCTATATAGAGCAAGGCTCCGGCAAGAGGGGCGGAGGTACAGGGGGTGGTCATAAGACCTGAAAGTGTGCCAAAGGATAGCGCTGAAAGAAGATTCCCTCTTTTCTGGGCGGAGAGCTTCTGCTGGATCCTGTCGTTTAAAAGCTTAGGCGTTTTCAGGGTAATGAGCCCCAGGCAGTCCAGGGACAGCACCACAAAAATAAAACCTAATATCATGGTAAAGACAGGGGATGATAAGAAGGCATGAGCTTTCATGCCCAGAGATGCAAAGATCCATCCTAAAAGAGTGTAGGAGGCAATAAGACCAGAAAGATATGCTGCATTCAGTAAAAGCGCGCGCTTTAAGCCTGTAGCTCCCTGCCCCATGATCATTGCAGAGAATATTCCAAGCAGCGGTAATACGCAGGGAGTCAGATCAAGAGTTGCTCCCAGCAGAGTAAATAAAGCAAGATGCGTAATAAGAGAGGAGCCTGAGAGCGGTGCTGAATCATTTTCATCCTCGCTTACAGCATTCTCCTGAGCCTTCTGTGAGTTCAGACTGTCTTTAATTGAGGACGGGCTGTCATAGGACTCAAGCTTAATTGAGACTGTCTTTGGCGGATAGCAGATACCGTCGCTGTCACATCCCCGGAAGCTTAACTTAGCCTCACCTTTATCATCAGCCTTTAAAAGACGGGCACTTACTGAAAGACTGTTAAAGAAAACCTCTTTTTTACCATTTAGATCCTCATGCATTTGCCCCTGAGGAAGCCTGTTCATTACCAGTTCGGTATTTGCACTTCCTTCAATTTCTATTGAGTCCTTATAAATATATGCTCCGTCCTCTGCGGTTATTTCAAAGATGATATTGCCGGTGCTTTTATCAAAAAAGCCTGAAGCTGTAAAAGGTGTGGCGCTGTGAGAGCTTTCCTGAGCGGTTACTCCAAGATCGAAAAGATCCTCGCTAAGAGCAGGATCTGCCTTGCTCGGGAGGATATACAGACACAATACACAGATGATAATAGGAAGAAAATTTTTTAACATATTAGCGGCATGCAGCTTATTTTGCTTGCTGTCCTTGTTTTAGTTCTGCAGTGTATTATCATAGCGAAAAATGAGTTAGCCCTCGAGAAATTCGGAGACTTTATGGGTCGTTTTGTTCTGGCTTTTGCACTTTTATTTTTAATTGAACTTGGTGTGATCATCAAGGTCGGATCTGCCATAGGTGCCTTTGCCACTATTACGGTGCTTTTTGCTTTCATGGTCATAGGTGCTATGTTAGTTAAGGCTCGCTTTAAAATGGCATTGCTGGAATTGCAGAACAATCCAAATCCATCCTTGCAGATCCTGTGGACTCCCATTGCAGGTTTCTTTTTTATTTTCCCGGGCTTTATTTCTGACATCGTTGCCTTGCTGCTGTTGCTGCCTCCGGTGCAGCGTATGGTGATGGATCTTTTAAATAAGAAATTACATGCTCATAGCATGAAATCTGCAGGATTTTCCTACAGCTCTTCTAAGACCCGATCGGGCAGTTCTGAATCAGCCAGCAGCTCCGGTGGACGTACCATTGATGCTACCTGTACAGAGATTCAGGATGAAGAGATTGATCATAAATAATTACTACTGTTTCAATCGCTAGAGAAAAAAGATCATTCGTAAGTTCCTTAACAGAGGGCCTTGGGTATGGCAAAGAGTAAGTATTATCTCGCTTTGGTGATTGTGTGTATCATCTGGGGGGCAACCCCGGCATGTGGCAAAATGCTGGCTATGAAGATCTCACCGGTTTTTCTGACCGCAATGAGATTTCTCTTAATGTCATTTGTGTTATTCGCATTTGTCATTGTATCCGGCAGGATTAAAGAATTAAGACCTGATAAGCATGATTTTCTCATCATGGCGCTGATGGGAATGTTCGGTGTTTTTTTACACAACACCATGCTTATGACCGGTGTGCGTTATACCACTGCCTCAAACACGGCCATGATTGAAAGCATAGGTCCTACGGTAACCTGCATATTGGCTTTTCTGGTAGTGGGGGAGAGACTGAGTATTAAGGGATGGCTTGGTATTTTTATCTCATGCCTTGGTGCTCTATCAATTGTTTCGCACGGATCTCTGGATATTTTACTTGGGTTAAATTTCAACCGGGGCGATCTTATCATCGTCGTGTGTGAGGCCATGTGGTCCTGCTATACCGTGACAGGATGGTTTTTAAGCAAGAGGGCCTCGGTTGCGTCAGCAACTGCCTGGTCATCATTTTGCGGAGCTCTGATGTGCTTTGCCTATGGTTTTGCTCTGGATGAGACTCATGTGGACCCTCTGGATATTACTGATTACTTCGCATTTGCCTATCTGGTACTGTTTTCAGGAGTCATCGCCTTTTTAGGCTGGAACTGGGCTGCAGTAAGAGTAGGGGTAAGTAAGGCCGGGACCTTTGTCTACGTTGTGCCGTTTGCAGGTGCCGTTACAGGCTTTTTACTATTAGGTGAACAGCTTTTTATATCGCAGTTTGTCGGAGGTGCGGTAGTGGTACTGGGCATGATTATTACCACCCGCTCAAAGCTTGCACTTAAGAGTGGCAAATCCTCTGAGACTATTGCCAGATACAAGGCTGAGGCCAGATCAAAGGTGAATAAAGGTTAATTTTTTACTGTAATATCAATCAGATAAAAAATATTTTAAATTTTTACTTGAATGGGGATTATTCGTCCCCATTTTAGTATCTGTAAAAAGTGAAGACGTTTAAAACGTCAGGCGGTTGGACGAGCCATTAATCGTCCGCATGAGAATTATTTAAGCGGTGTCCTATGAAATTAGTTCCTTTATATGATCGCGTTATCGTCAAGCCTTTTGAGGAGGAGAAAAAGTCCTCTGGTGGCATTTTGTTAGGTAGCCAGGCTGAGAAGTCAACTCGCGGTAAAGTTATCGCTGTTGGTGAGGGCCGTATTCTTGAGAACGGCCAGGTTGCCAAGATGGTTGTTAAGGCTGGCGACACCGTGATCTACAACGAGGGCTACGGCTCTAAGAAAGAGAAGCTTGACGGCGAGGATGTGATCATCCTGTCAGAGAGCGACATCATGGCAATCGTTGAAGACTAATCTACAGATTTCATTTTTAGGAAGATTATAAAATGTCAGCAAAACAGGTATTTTTCGGTAACGAAGCCCGCACTCAGATGCTTGAGGGCGTAAATATTCTTGCTAACGCAGTTAAGGTTACCTTAGGCCCTAAGGGTCGTAATGTTGTTCTGGACCGTGCTTACGGTGCTCCTCTTATCACCAAGGACGGTGTGACCGTTGCCAAGGAGATTGAGCTTGAGGGCAAGTTCCAGAACATGGGCGCTCAGATGGTTCGTGAGGTTGCATCCAAGGCTAATGATGCTGCAGGTGACGGTACCACTACTGCTACTGTTTTGGCTCAGGCTATTGTTAACGAGGGCTTGAAGTCTGTCGCTGCCGGTATGAATCCTATGGATCTTAAGCGCGGCATCGATAAGGCTGTTACTGCAGCTATCGAAGAGCTCAAGAAGCTTTCTGTCAAGTGCGACGATGAGAAGGCAATCGCTCAGGTTGGTACCATTTCTGCTAACTCTGATGCAACCGTTGGTAACCTCATTGCTGAGGCTATGGAAAAGGTTGGTCACGACGGCGTTATCACCATTGAAGACGGTCAGGGCTTTGAGGATCAGTTAGACGTTGTCGAAGGTATGCAGTTTGACCGTGGCTACCTCTCTCCTTACTTCGTAAACAAGGCTGACACCTCTACCGTTGAGCTTGATGATCCTTATCTGCTCCTTTGCGATAAGAAGATCTCCAACATCCGTGACATCCTTCCTGTTCTTGAGGCTGTTGCCAAGTCCGGCAAGGCTTTGATTCTGGTTGCTGAGGACGTTGAGAGCGAAGCTTTGGCTACTCTGGTTGTTAACAACATGCGTGGTATCGTCAAGGTTGCTGCTGTTAAGGCTCCTGGCTTTGGTGATCGCCGTAAGGCCATGTTGCAGGATATCGCTATCTTAACTGGCGGTACCGTAATTTCTTCAGAGCTTGGCATGGAGCTTGACAAGGCTACCATCGATGATTTAGGTCAGGCTAAGAAAGTTGTTATCACCAAGGATGACACCACCATCGTTAAGGGTGCCGGTGATAAGGAAGCTATTGCTGATCGCGTAGCTCAGATCCGTAAGCAGATCGAAGAGTCCACCTCTGAGTACGATCGTGAGAAACTTCAGGAGCGTGTTGCTAAGCTTGCAGGCGGTGTTGCCGTCATCAAGGTTGGTGCTGCTACCGAAGTTGCCATGAAGGAAAAGAAGGCCCGTGTTGAAGATGCTATGCACGCAACCCGCGCTGCTGTTGAAGAAGGCGTTGTTGCTGGCGGCGGTGTTGCATTGATGCACGTTGCTCAGAAGATTGCCGGTCTGACTGGTGACAATCAGGATCAGAACGTTGGTATTAAGGTTGCTCTGACCGCTATGGAAGCTCCTTTACGTCAGATCGTTACCAACGCTGGTGAAGAAGCCTCTGTAATTGCCAACAAGGTTCGCGATGGCAATGACACCTTCGGTTACAATGCTGCAACCGGCGAGTACGGCGATATGATTGAGATGGGTATTCTGGATCCTACCAAGGTTACCCGTTCTGCTTTGGAATATGCAGCCTCAATCGCAGGCCTCATGATCACCACCGAGTGCATGATTGCCGATGCTCCTAAGAAGGAAGCTGATGTTCCTGCCGGTGCTCCTGGCATGGGCGGCATGGGTGGTATGGGCGGCATGATGTAATTCATCCCCGAAATCACCTGGGAATCAGTTCCTAAAATAAGCCTCGTGATCCAAAAGATTGCGAGGCTTTTTGATTTTGGGAGAGAAGTTTGGTGTTTTTTTACTGATTTTTTTTCAGGATCTTAGTTATGATAGGAAATCGTAAAAGATAATTCTGTGGAGATGAATATGGCATACGTGAGTTTATTGACATTGCCCTGCAATAAATCATTGTTTAGCAAAATACGCAGGAATAACAATGCGTATGTAGACAAGACCATGTTTATCGAGCTTCTGGAAAAATATCAGATTGATTATCCATTCATTATCCGCCCGCGCCGGTTCGGAAAGACTTTATTTGTAAATACACTTGCCGATTATTATGACAAATCCAAGGCAGATCAGTTTGATGAGCTGTTTTCCGGAACCTATATCCACGATCATAAGACTCCCTCACAGGGAAAATACCGTGTTCTGAGATTCAATTTTTCAGGTCTTATCAAGTCTCCCAATCTGATGGTGAATTTTACTAAGACTGTTCTCAACGGAATTAAGGATTTTCTTCGCACATATCCCTACGAAGGGATCCCTTTAAATTACTATCAGGACAGGACTGATGATCCTGCTTCCATTTTTCGGGATTTCTGCTCTGATGTAGTACTGGACATAAATGAGCCTGATATTTATATCATCATCGATGAATATGATCAGTTTGCAAACGAGATCCTGTCTCAGGATGATGATGTATTCAGAGCAATGACGTCTGAGGATGGATTTTTAAAAACATTCTATGCAGCCATAAAAGACGGAACCGACACGGTTATTGATAAGGTGTTCATAACGGGGGTGACATCAGTTTCCTTAGATTCAATATCCTCCGGGTTTAATATTGCGACAAACCTCAGTGATAAGCCAGCCTTTGCATCCATGTTCGGCTTCACTTCAGATGAGCTGTTGACTCTTATCAATAAAACAGTTGATCTTGAGAAATATGGACATACTGCCCAAGAAATCCTCAGCCGCATGAAGGATTTATACAACGGTTACCGTTTTAGCCGTAAAAGCGAGGTTACGGTTTTCAATCCTTCGATGTGTCTTGATTATTTGCAGGAAATAGTAATGGACAATGCTGAGCCTGATGTTCTTTTTGATTCCAGTGCCAATATGGATATCACTAAGGTTGAAGGCTTTATGAAATTAAGCAGTGAGGAACATTTTAAAGCCGAAATCTGTCAGCGGGCCTTGACTGACAGACCTATTCATATGGATGCTTTGCCTGCAAGTATCAATATGAATAAAATAAAAAAATTCAACCGCAATGAATTGCTGTCAATTTTTTTGTACATGGGATTTCTGACATGGTCAGGACAGGGGACTTTGGATCTTTGCTGTCCGAATAAGGCCGTTAAGGAGCAGTTTTTCAGATATTTTTTCAGAAGTATTCTGGAGGGCGCCGATTTCTCTTTGGTTCTAACCCCGGAATTAAAGCAGGCATACCTTGCAATGCATGATGGTGAAATCAGGCCTTATCTTGAATATGTGTCGTTGATGATGGGGCGTAATACAGGTTTTCATGCCTTGTCTAAGTTTTCTGAGATGGTGGTGCAGGCGATAACACAGAGTTTATGTCTGTGTACAGCTGATTTTAAAGCTACCTCAGATGCAGAATCTCTGGGACAGGGATATTACGATCTGTTGATTGAAGAGAATACTGAAAGTAATGATCGAAGGATGTGGCTGATAGAATTTAAATATCTTGGCATTGCAGAAGGAACAGGTGCAGCCGTGGAGAGAAAATTTAATGAGGCTATGTCTCAGGTTCAAAGATATGCTTCCTCAGAACAGTTTAGCCATCTTTCCAGGCTTAAATACGGAGTAGCTGTTTTTGTGGGGACAAAACTGGCAAAAACATCCTTCTGAACATCACTTTAAAGGCCCAAAGCATAAGCTTTGAGCCTTAGATTTTCAGCAAAATGCTGTCTTAGAAAATATCGTCAGCACTATCGCCTGCAGCAGGCTGTGCCGCAGCAGGTGTGGGCGCAGTGGCATCTCCGCTTTCATCTGAAGATGATCCTAAATCTTCAGAGGATGCCTGAGATATTGCCTGACTGCCCTTGAGGCAGAGATCGGTTATGCCTTCGTTAGTACATTGCATAACACCTGCAGGTTTTATCAGATCCCTGTTTGGAGCACCCTGTTGAGAGAGCTTGATAAACTCAGCCCACACCGGCAGTGCTGAATAAGCACCACCTTCAGGACCTGAGGGTGAATGTCCGAGGTCGCGATCAGTATCAAAGCCCATCCATGCAGTAGCTACGATATTTGCGTTAAAGCCTGAGAACCAGGCATCATGGACATCATTGGTGGTACCTGTCTTGCCATGTAGATCCTGACGTCCGGTGGTGGCTGAGGCCCTGCCGCCGGTGCCCCAGTAAGGACCGGTCATTCCGTTACCGCCGTAGATAACAGAACGCATCATGTCAGCGACGATATAGGCATTGCCGTGTGACAGTACCTGAGGAGCCAGGTTAGGATCCTCGGGGATAGAGTCATCAAATTTAAGCTCGACAGCGTTGATAACTCTGTCAGGTGCGTCAGGAACAGCACGCTTTACCTCTGCCTGATAAATTACCTGTCCGTCCTTTTCAATTTTTTCTATAAAGTAGGGAGAGAGCAGGTAGCCGCCATTGGCAAAGACTGAATATCCGGTGCAAAGCTCAAGCGGGGTTACCTCAACAGAGCCCAGAGCCATGGATTCAACCTGCTGTGAGCGGGGAATGTTAAAGCCAAATTTCTGCACGTGAGTTACCGCACTGGGAACTCCTATTTGACGTATCAGACGTACGGATACCACATTTTTAGAGCGCGCGAGACCCTCACGCAGGGTCATGATGCCGTCATAGCGGTTGGGTGTGTTTTTAGGCTCCCACCAGGTGCGTGAGCCCGGATCCCATGTTTTTAGGGGCTCATCCATAAAGAGTGAGTTAATCGAGATCCCCTTGGCAACAGCTGATGAATACAGGAAGGGCTTGAAATTAGAGCCGACCTGACGCTTGGCCATGGTGGTACGGTCAAATTTGCTTTTTTCAAAGTCATATCCGCCGACTAAAGCCTCAATCCCGCCGGTGTAGGGGTTAAGAGCTATAAGAGACGATTCAACCTCCGGCAGCTGGGTAAGTCTCAGCTCGTTTTTTTCATTGTGGTATACGAAGATAACATCTCCTTCATGCATCACATCGGAGACCTTCTTGGGAGATGCCCCCTGAGATCTGTCTGATTTAAAGGGAGCTGCCCATTTCATGCCGTCAAAAGGAAGGCGGGTGTTCTTATTTCCGCGCAGAGATATGTAGGCACATTTTTCACTGTCACTTACCTTATCTACGATTGCAGGGGAGATGAAATGGTACTTGTCATATGAACGCAGCAGCTTTTCACGATCAATGTCAGTGTTATTAAAATCCTTCTGATCTGAAAGTCTGGTAACAGGACCGCGGTATCCGTGACGTGTATCATAGGCGGTTACGCCCTTGAAGACGGCATAATGAGCATCATTTTGAATTTTAGAGTCAACCGATGTGTAGATTTTATATCCGTCGGTGTAGGCATTTTCACCGTACTGGCTGATTGCAAACTGACGCGCGTTTTCAGCGACATATGGCGCATAGGCCTCAAGCGGTGCGCCATGCAGGAAGGTTCTGTAGGGTGCATTGGCCGCTTCATTAAATTCATCCTGAGTAATGAAGCCCAGATCGAGCATACGTCCTAAGACAGTATTACGGCGGTCACGGGAGCGTTCAGGTGCTGAGATCGGATTTAAAGTTGAAGGAGCCTTAGGCAGGCCTGCAATGGTTGCCATCTGGGCAAGAGTTAAATCCTTTAATTCCTTGCCGTAGTAGATCTGGGCTGCCGCGGCTACACCATAGGCATTATGTCCCAGGGCAATTTTATTTAGGTAGAGCTCAAAGATTTCATCCTTGGTTAATACCTGCTCGATGCGCAGGGAGATGAATACTTCACGGATCTTACGCTTGAGCGTTTTTTCACGGGTTAAAAAGAAATTTCTGGCAACCTGCTGTGTGATGGTTGAGGCACCCTGAGTGGCGTTACCGGCATTTGCCAGGGCAACCACAGCTGCACGGGCGATACCTATGGGATCAACTCCGCTGTGCTCATAAAAACGTGAATCTTCAATTGCAAGAAAGGCCTGACGCAGTTTTAACGGAATATCATTTAACGGAACAGGGATACGCTTGGCTTCACCGAATTCGCCAATTAACTTACCATCCCTGGTAAAAATCTGCATAGGGATCTCAAAGCTTACTTTTTTAAGCTCAGATACATCTGGTAATGATCCTAAGGCGTTGTAATATAGACCAGCTCCTGCTGCAGAGGACACTGCTCCCATAAAAAGACAGGTCCACAAAGCAGTGCGAGCGAAACGAAAAATCACATTTAACTCCGAAATCTCAAATAATGCTGTATTCTACCATTTAGAAAATTAGATTTTAGCTAGCTATATAAATTAAGGAATTGTGATGAAAGGCTTAAGTAAGCGGATCTTTCTGATAGGCCCCATGGGTGCAGGCAAAACTACCATAGGTAAAGCGTTAGCTTTAATGCTGCAGAAGCCATTTTTAGATCTGGATGAACTCATTGCAGAGACTGCCGGTATGAGCATTCCTGATATTTTTGCTAAAGAAGAGGAAAAGGGGTTCAGGCAAAGAGAAACTCAGGCATTAAAAGACGGCCTCAGGTATGAGGCAGTGATTGCAACAGGTGGCGGCATAGTCGTCACTGCGGAGAATCTTGAGCTTTTAAAGCAAAGCGGTCTGGTGGTGTATTTAAGACCGGATGTTGAAACTCAGTACCAGCGTACCAAGAAGGACAATGGCAGACCGATGCTGTATGCAGATGACAGACGTGCAAGAGTCGAATCAATCTTCGCCTTCCGTGATCCTCTGTACAGCTCTATTGCAGACTTTGTTGTAGATAGCGGCAGTCATGATGTTCATAATTGTGTTGAATTAATACGTGCAGAGCTTGGAGAATAAAAATGGCAGAAATAACGGTTGGTCTTGGTGACCGTTCTTATCCGATTTATATTGACAGCTCATTAAACTACGGTGCTGTTGCCAAAAAGGCTCTACCTAAGGTTCAGGATTTACTGGTGGTGTCCAATGACACTGTTGCACCCTTGTATATGGACAGAGTCAGATCAGAGCTTGAGCATGAAGGCTTTAAGGTGCGGGAGTGCATTTTAAAAGACGGTGAGGCTTATAAGACTGTCGATTCATGGATGCAGATTGAAACAGCTCTTTTGGAAAATTCCTTTGGCAGAGATGGTGCCGTGGTCGCTTTAGGCGGTGGTGTCGTAGGTGATATGGCAGGCTTTGCAGCTGCCTGCTATCAGAGAGGTATCGCTTTTATTCAGATCCCGACTACGCTTCTTGCCATGGTGGATTCATCTGTTGGCGGCAAAACTGCTGTTAACCATCCTCTGGGCAAGAACATGATCGGTGCCTTCCATCAGCCTAAGGCTGTTGCTGCAGATATCAGTGTGCTTAAGACCTTGCCTGAGCGTGAGATAGCCTGCGGCATGGGTGAGATTGTGAAAACCGGCATCATCTATGATGAGGATTTCTTTGAATATCTTGAGCAGCATGCCCACAAGGTCTTTCTGCACGACGATGAGGTGATTACCCATATCGTAAAACGTTGCTGTGAAATCAAGGCAGATGTTGTATCCAAGGATGAGGAGGAGCATGGTTTACGTGCTATCCTGAACTTCGGACATACCTTCGGTCACGCAGTTGAGGCCTTCCTGGGCTTTGGCACCTGGCTTCATGGCGAGGGGGTCGGTCTTGGTATGGTGATTGCGGCAGCCTTGTCGTTAAAGCGCGGTTTAATCAGTCAGGTTGATTTTGATCGCATGCGTGCTCTGATTGTGCGCTGCAAGCTTCCGGATAGAATTCCTGAGAGCATGCAGGCAGAAGATTTTCTGCGTTTGATGCGTCATGATAAGAAAGTACGTCAAGGTGTTATAAGATATGTACTGCCTCAAAAGTTAGGAAAGGTCGGTTTGTATACTGACGTCTCTGATACTGAGGTAGTTGAGCTTATTAATTCCCTGAAGGCTTCAAAGTGAAAAATCTGCCCCGCGTTCCAAATACCCGTCTCAAGATAACCGAGGATCTTATTGCCAGATTTAAAGATCCCGGTCGTTTTGTGATCTTTTCAGGTGACAGCGGCAGCGGTCGCACCGGAGTTCTGGAGGCGGTGATTTCAGAGCTTGATGCCAGATATCAGGTGCTGTTTGTGCCCTGCACCGGTGATGAATCACTGCAGGATTTAAGAAAGCTGTTTTTAATGCAGCTTTTACCTGACAGCAAATGGGATCTTGGGGTAAATCTGGCAGATACCCTGCATAAGCTCCCGATCCCCGGCCGTCGCAGAATTTTAGTGGTGGCCGATGATATCGACAAGGTGCAGTCAGGCTTTTTTGAAGAGCTCAAGGCTTTGTATGAGCAGACCTTAGGTGGAGGACGCTTTGCCTTTTTGGTAACATCTCATCCTCTTTGGGCACAGAAGGTTCAGAAAATTCCCAGTCGCGGCAGTGTCGAGGAGCTGGCAATGCCTCCTTTGACCACGGCAGAATCACTAAGCCTGGTGGAATCTTATTTCAAAGCAGCAGGGCTTGAGCGTGAATTCAATTCTATTTCTCCTAACTTGCCTGAGTATTTAGAGGCATGTAAGGGTAATATTAGTAAAGTTATCAAACAAACGGAGCTTCTGATGGATGATCCAAAATTAGCTCAGAGCGGCAGACCGCCTGAGAATGAGGCGCAATTACGCGCTGCAACCAAGAAAAAGCATGGCTCTGCAGGAATATTTATTACTGTAGTGTGTCTGGCTATTGCCGCGGCATGTTTAGTTCCGCTCTTTATGGGAGGCTCTTTATTCGGTTCAGACGAGGAGGAGCTTAAAGAGCGCATTGCTGATGCGGAAAATCAAAGCTCGCTTGTTATTCCCAAAGATGAGGATGATGCCAAGCAGGATCCTCTGACCAGGGCTGGAATTACTGATGAGGATACTAAAAAGGCTATAGAAACCTCATCTGATCCTCTGCGTCAGGGACGTGGAACAAATCCTGATCTCAGGGCCAGCAGTGATCATGGTACAGCCGATGAGGCCAAGCTTGATGATGGTGGCCTGCTGCCTGATATTCAGGATGGCCTGGAGGCTAATACTCCTAACTCTGACAGCAAAAATTCAGTTGTGCTTAAGGGCAAGACCTTAGATGCAATTGAAAAGAGTGAGGCAGGATCAGGAAACGATCCTGACTTACCCCGGCCAGGAGTGGGAGGATCTGTAAATAACGAAAATACTGATAAGGCTGACGATAAGACTGACACCAATACCTCCAGTGATGTCGTTGTCTTAAAGCGTGAAAATAACATTCTTCATGCTGATGAAATCAAGGCCGAAGATGAAGAAATAGCTAAGGCCAAAGCTGAGGAAGTACGTAAGCTTGCTGAACTTAAGAGCAAGCAGGAAGCAGAAGCCAAAGCAAAGGAAGAGGCATTAAAGAAGGCTGCCGATGCTAAGGCCAGGGCTTTAGATGATGAAAAAGCTAAGGCTGCCGCCAGTGCCAAGAGCAAGAAAGAATCCTCTTCACAGAAGGTCGCAAGCTCCAGAGTTCAGCCTCGCGGGGATGGCATACCTGGTGCTTCATCAGAGCTTAAGTCCAAAGATCCTAAGCATTATGCTCTGCAGGTGATTGCAGGTCGCAACCGTTCATCTGTAGTAGAGGCCTCAGGGGCAGTCTCGGGGCGTTACTGGATCTATGAAACTACCCGTGAGCGCAAGCCCTGGTTTGTTCTGGTAACTGGTGATTATGCATCTGCCAGCGAGGCTATGAGCCATGTTAAGGATTTACCTGCCTCATTGCGTGCAGGCGGGCCTTTCTCCAAGAGCTTTAGTCGTATTCAACTGGAAATGGGGTTAGCACCATCTAATGGACAGTAAGAAATTTTTAATTGCAGGTTCTATTTTATCTGCCGATCTTCTGAATCTTGAGAAGGATGTCGGCGATGCAATTGCACAGGGCGTTGATGTTATTCACTTTGACGTCATGGATTTTCATTTTGTACCGAATATGACCTTTGGTCCGATGTTTCTTGAGAAGATGCACAAGCGCTTCCCTGATGCGGAGTTCGACGTACATCTGATGGTAGAGCCGGTAACTGAAAAGATAGTAGATGACTTTATCGATGCAGGCGCCTCCTGGGTATCTTTCCACCCCGAGGCCTGTACTCATGTGGAGCGTATGCTCTCTCATATTCGTGAGCGCGGGGTTAAGGCAGGTCTTGCCTTAAATCCCGGTACTCCTGTCGATATGCTGCACTATCTGTGGCATGTGCTTGATTTCGTGCTCGTGATGACGGTAAATCCAGGCTATGGCGGACAGAAGCTGCTGCCATCCTGTCTTACCAAATGCTCCGATGTGCGCGAGCTTGCCAAAGGGGATCTTGGCCATGAGATAGTCATCGAGGTTGATGGCGGAGTGAAATCAACAAATATCAGTGAAGTTTCAGATTATGGTGCCTCCATGTTTGTTGTAGGCTCGGCCTTCTTTGGTGTTGAGGATAAGGGAGCTGCGCTTAAAGCCTTGCATGAGGCTTTGGCATAATCTTTATGAAGATTGAAAAAAAGCCGTCAGGCATTATTTTTGATCTCGACGGTACGCTTGCTGACACTATTCCGCAGCTGGCACTTGCTGCAAAGCTCTCCTGCGAAGCTGCAGGTGTCAAGGCACCAACGGTGGATGAGGCTAAAAGCTATGTCGGCAACGGTGTAAAGCTTCTGCTAAGCCGTTGTATAGCAGGTCGCCGTGAGGCTACGGCCGAGGATGTTGATCCATCTCTTTTAGCTTTGGTTAGAGAACACTTTAACCACTTCTATTCAGAAGGGCTGTCCCGCAATTATTCTGTCTATCCCGGGGTCTGGGAAGGATTGGAGTATTTCAAATCTCAGGATATCAAGCTTGCAGTCTGTACCAACAAGCCTCAAATGTTTGCAGTTCCTTTGCTTAAACTTATGGGAATTGCAGGCTTCTTTGATTTCATTTTAGGCGGAGAGGTGCTTGCTCAAAGAAAGCCTGATCCTGCTCCTATATTGTATGTGTGTGGTCGTCTGGGCCTTTTGCCCTCAGAGTGTGTAATGGTAGGGGACAGTGAAAATGACGTGCTGGGTGGACAGCGTGCGCAAATGCCGAGCGTTTTCCTCACTTACGGTTATTTTTGCGGTGATCCTGCTACAATGCATCCTGATCATAAATTTGATGATTTCGGTGACTTTACTGCGCTGATTTCTGGTTTTTCAAAGAGATAGTACTCATGTCAAAAAAGGTTATTTTCAGTGGCATTCAGCCCTCAGGTGAACTTTCTATTGGTAATTACATCGGTTCCCTGCGCAATTGGGTGAAGCTGCAGGATGAGTATGACTGCGTGTATTGTGTTGTAAACGAGCATGCTATCACTGTAAGACAAGATCCTAAATTACTTGAGACCCGTTCTCTGGACGTGTTGTCCATCTTCATGGCTGCCGGCATCGATCCTGAAAAATGCGTGCTGTTTTTGCAGTCTCATGTTCCTGCTCACTGTCAGCTTGCATGGGTATTAAACTGCTATACCCAGTTTGGTGAGCTCTCCCGTATGACTCAGTTTAAGGATAAGTCTGCCCGCTATGGTCAGGGTAATGTAACTGCCGGTTTGTATGATTATCCTGTCTTGATGGCTGCAGATATTCTCCTCTATCAGGCACAGCTGGTTCCGGTAGGTGATGATCAGAAGCAGCACATCGAGATCACCCGTGATATTGCAGAGCGTTTTAATGCGTTATACGGTGATACCTTCGTATTACCTGAGGGCTATTTCCCCAAGGCCGGTGCCCGAATCATGTCCCTGCAGGATCCTGGCAAGAAGATGTCAAAGTCTGATGACAATCCTAATAATGTCATCCGTCTTTTGGAAGATCCCAAGTCCATCCTGAAGAAGCTCAAGCGTGCTGTAACTGATTCTGACAATCCTCCTGTTATTGCCTATGACTGGGATAAAAAGCCCGGCGTTTCAAATCTCCTGGAGCTTATGTCCGCATCAACAGGTCAGAGTGTTGAAGATCTGGTTGAGCACTTTAAGGGCCAGATGTACGGTACCTTCAAGACTGAGGTTGCCGAGGCTGTTGTGGCCATGGTTGAGCCTATTCAGAAGCGTTATGCAGAGTTACGCAGTGATGAGGGCTATCTCAGGGAAGTTTTAAAGCATGGTGCACAGAAGGCTGCAGAGCGTGCACAGAAGACTTTGGATGATGTTTATAAGAAAGTAGGCTTCTTGCTTCCTTAATCTTTGTTTTACGTAGTTGTGGTCCCTTCTTGGCGCAGTCTAAGAGGGGATTTTTGTTTTTAGAATGTTGAAAAATTAAAATTTTAGTTATATTATGTATATATAAAATATATACATATACTGCTAAATTAATCAATGTAGTTATTGAGTAAATCTAATAAGCTATCTGGGACTTATTAGGACGTCACAATTGTATTTTTTGAGTATTACTTCTTGCATTAGAGAAGTAACTTTCGTGTTTGCTCACAGTGAACAATGATTATGAAAGTGCATAACGCTTTTGATGATGAAGTGTTTAAAAAGACGTTCTTCAAAAAGTGTCACCAGTGGTGACACAATTTAAGTGAGTGTATTGGTTTGAGTAATGAACTGATGGAAAGTAAGACCATTAGTTTTCGCTATAACCGATTTTCTAAACTGTTATGTTTCCTGGAGTTCAAAGTCAGGAGTGCTTATGAATACTTTGCCTAGCTATGATGAAGAATTTAAAAAAATCGTAAACATAATAGAGTCAGCTAAGGAAAGAGCATATCGTAAAGTAAATGAAGAGCTTGTTTCCCTATATCGAGATATTGGTGAATATATCAGCAGGCATTCAGAGAATGCCGGCTATGGTGATGCCTTTGTAAAGAAACTTGCTGCTTTTTTTGATACGGATTATCCAGAGCTGAAAGGATTTAATATCCGTGGTCTTTATAGAATGAAGCAGTTTTATGAGCTTTATAAGGATAATGATGTCGCTTTAGCTCGAATAACCCAATTGAGCTGGACAAATCATCTTAAGATTATGTCGGCATGTAAAACCATGGAAGAACGCATTTTCTATATGAATATGTGTATTAAGGAGCATCTTTCAAAGCGAGAACTCGAAAGGCAGATTGATAGTGCGTATTACGAGAGATACATGCTTTCGCAAAATCCTATAACACCTGCTATTGTGCATGCAAAAAAGGCAACAGGAAATGTTTTTCTGGATACATATGTCCTTGATTTTTTGGGAATGTCAGAAAACTATTCTGAGCATGATTTACAGCGCTCAATTGTCAGAAACCTAAAAAATTTTATTTTGGAATTCGGTAAAGATTTCACATTTGTAGGTGAAGAGTATCGTGTTCAGGTT
>CAVFIO010000018.1:0-27655 GCA_963622535.1 Akkermansia muciniphila | reverse complement strand
CTTCATATCAGAACAATAAGCGTCACAGATAAAATTAGAGAGATCTCGCATATGGATAAGCATGACAGGTCCCCATTGCAAAAAATTTCATTAAAAAATCCTTGGCACTTGATTGCAGTAGGCTTTGGATCCGGGTTAGCACCGAAAGCACCTGGAACTTGGGGCTCTGTTGCTTCAATTCCGCTATGCATGATACTAATTTACTGCCCCGTATATGTCCAAATTACAGTAGCAATACTTTGTTTTATCATTGGGACAACAGCGGCTTCAATTACAGAAAAAGCAATGGGCATGCATGACAACAGTTCCATCGTTATTGATGAGTTCGATGGAATGTTTATTTCAATTATCGCTTTTCCTCAGCAATGGTATTTGGCTTTTTTGGCATTTATATTATTCAGAATTTTCGACATTCTGAAGCCTTGGCCAATTTCTTTAGCTGACGAAAAAATCCCAGGAGGACTTGGAGTAATGGTCGATGATATCCTCGCAGGTATTGGTGCGCTAGTTAGCGCTCATCTTATCTTTTATTTTGTCCAGTAAAGTACCTTTATGTCGGTAATCGTTCAATTACCGACAAATTTCAAAGGGCCGCTCATCAGCATTACACCCCTGATACTCATTAACAAGCTCGCGCAGAAACACGCTGGGACCAGCGTATTCCATCTGTCCATACATCAGGCGCTCGTTTGCATAAGAAATATAAAGCTTCTCAATTGCGCGTGTTACACCGACATAGGCAAGACGTCTTTCCTCGGAAATATTCCCGTCACGCTCAGATCTGCCTGATGGCAAAATACCGTTTTCAAAGCCGATTAAGAATACATATTTAAACTCAAGACCTTTGGCTGAATGAATAGTCATGAGGTTAACTGCATTCGGCACGCACTCATCGCTGCCATTTCCGGTAATTTCTGTTCCCGCAGCAAGTGATACAGTGGACAAGAAATCAAGCAACAAATCATTATCATGTGAGGGATCTTTTGCATCCTCAGCGTAATCAACATAGTCGTTGTACTCAGGGCCGGAGCTTTGAGATCTCTCCTCAAAGGTTACGGCATTAGATACTAACTGCTCAAGGTTCAGATGACGCTGATTGTCATACTTACCGCGCTCTTCCTTTTCATCCTTGAGCCGGTACATCTCATATAGGCCCGACTTATTAATTACTTCCTTAATAAAGTCAGCAAGAGTAGCTGATGTTCGGCGGTATTCTGCTAACTCCTCATAAAGCTCAGAGAAGACGCGCAATTTCTTTGCAAGCGAGCTTAACTCCTTAGGAGCACCTTTTGCCTCACCGTATTGTCTGATAAGGCGCACCGCCTGCATGATAGAGCACTGACGATCGGTGGCGATTTTTCTAAGACTCTCCACTACCTTGGGCCCTATCTTTCGGGAGGGAACATTGATAATACGCAAGAGCGCCGTATCATCAGCCTCATTTAAAAGCACGCGTAAATAAGCTAATGCATCCTGAACCTCGGCTCGGTCAAAGAACTTCAGGCCACCATATACGGCATAGCTTATTCCTCTCGTGGAAAGCTCGGCTTCAATGGAGGCTGACAGTGAGTTATTACGATAGAGCACCGCAATGTCGCGCGGATTAACTCCATCATCAATAAGATCGGCAATGAGTTTGACTACATTGAAGCTTTCATAATAACCGCTTACGCATTTTATGATGTCGACAGGAGAGCCCGAGCCTTTCACGCCCTCAAGAGTTTTGTTCACCATACGTTCATCATTTCCTGAAATGATGGTATTGGCAACATCCAGAATATTCTGGCGTGAGCGGTAGTTTCTCATCAGAGCATAGATCTTTACGTCCTTAAACTCCTCAGAAAAATGCTTCATGTTGGTAATTTCAGCGCCACGCCAGCCATAAATTGACTGATCGTCATCGCCTACTACCAGAAGATGAGTCTCAGGTCCTGCGATGAGCCTTAACAGATCATATTGAAGTGTACTGGTATCCTGGAACTCATCGACCAGAATTTCCTTAAAACGGCGATGCTGCAGCTCAGGCAGATCCTGATTATTCTGCAAAAGCTCCTTAACGCGCAGCAGCAGCTCGGTAAAATCAACCAGACCTTCCTTATTACAGCTTTGCTCGTAGGCAGGATAGATCCTGGCGATAACTCTCTGCAGAGCACTTGAGCCATCATGCTTTTTTAGAAAGTCCGCAGCTCTGAGTCCTCTTTCCTTAAGTCTTGAGATAACTCCTGCCACCTGCGCCGGCTTATACTCCTTAACATCAATATCCAGCTCAACCTCAATACGTTTGATTAAGAGCTTCTGTCCCTCACCATCCAGAATAGAAAAGTTTGTCGGAAGATTTGCTCTTGAGGAATAAGCGCGCAGAAGTCTTAGGCACATGGAGTGAAAGGTTGAGGTCCAGATTGAATGCAATCCTTCATTACCGACCAGCATATTAATACGCGACTGCATCTCAGCTGCAGCTTTGTTGGTAAAAGTTACCGCCATAATTGAGCGTGGCGGAATATTCTCAACCTTCAAAAGCCAGGCGATACGGGACACCAGCACCCGGGTCTTACCGGTACCGGCACCTGCCACTATGAGCATATTCTGCAGCGGAGCACTTACCACCTCACACTGCTCATCATTAAGTCCCTTAAGTAAAAATTCAGAATTCTTATCAGCCATATCTCACCTAAAGGAGCAGATTACGTAATTCTTCAAGATCATTTAAGCAAACATGCGGTAGGGCTCTCAGGGCCTCAAACCCAGCATTCTTTCCGGCAATACCCTTTACAAGCCAGGCGGCATTGACTCCTGCACAAACAGCCCCTTTGATGTCAGTAACAGGATCATCACCGATATGCAGCATTTCACAGGGCTTTACCCCAAGCTCTCTGGCAGCCAGCAAAAAAAGATCAGGATTGGGCTTGCATCTGGGGCCGTTAAAGGAGGCTCTTAAATCTATATCAAAAAAGCTCTCAAGCCCATCCTGCTTTAAATCAGAGTTCCCGTTTGAAAGTGCCGCGAGCGGATAATGCACTCTTAAATCTCTTAATAAAGCAAAGGAGGTTTCCGGCACTGTGATCTCAGAGCGTACCTTTATAAAATAAAGTGCCTCCTGATAGGCATCAGTCTCACTGATTTCAATTCCTGCATTTTCAAGGCCCTGCATGATTGAATGAGTACGCCAAAGAGTCATATCACTTTCATAGCGAGGCTCTGCTTTTAGCAGATCACGACGCACCGAGGACCAGAAGGTACTCTCGGAGGCTTCCTCTTTCAAAGCATATTTTTCATAAAGATACCGGGAAAATATCTTCTCTGCCCTGTTTATCACCGGAACATTGTCATAGAGAGTATCGTCAAGATCAAAGGACAAAGCCTTGATAGGACCTGCAAAGCCCTTGAAGAAAATCATTTTTGATCCTTGGGATCTTTCTGTCCGTTTTTCATTAATGCCCGGGGATGGGCGGCATTGTATACCTTGCGCAGATGAGCAAAGTCCAGATTAGTATAAATCTGAGTTGCCGCAAGCGATGAATGTCCGAGCATCTCCTGTACAGATCTGAGATCTGCTCCATGCTCAACTAAGGTTGTTGCAAAGGAGTGTCTGAGCTTATGCGGAAAAAGCACAATATTCAAGCCTGCATTTATGGCCAGTTTCTGCAGATTCTGCTCCACGGCACGCGTGCTCATGCCACTGCCGAAGCGGTTTAAAAAAAGGCTGTCATCCTTAGGCTCAAACTCATCACGTACCGCAAGATAGGCACCTATTTTTTTGATGGCCTGAGTTCCCACAGGTACTACGCGGGTTTTATTGCCCTTACCGGTAACTATGACCTCGGATACCGTTGCAATGTAATCATCAAGCTTTAATGAGGTAAGCTCCGATACACGCAGACCTGATGAGAATAAAAGCTCGGCAATTGCCAGATCTCTTATCTGAAACTTGTTTTCAGGCTCAAAGCTTAAAAGAGTATTGATCTCATTTAAGGTCAGGATCTTGGGAAGAGGTCTTTTTACTCTTGGAGCCTTGATATAGCTAAAGGGGGAGCTCTCAAGTCTCCCCTTAGCTACCATGAAGGAAAAGAAGGAGCTTAACGCATAGAGATCGTGAGCCACAGAGCTCGAGCTTAAGGTATTGGCATCAACGCCAAAATTAAACTCGCGCGCCAGAATGCGCATTTCTCTCTGATCTACCTTATCCCATGACGTTACCTCCGGTGCCTCACGGTTAAGAGACTCCACAGCCTTGTGCATCACTCTTTCGTAGGCATCGGCGGTCTTACTGCTGTAACGCTTCTCATGCAAAAGATATGAAATAAAATCCTTTGCGTCATCCTGCAGTGCCATCAGATAATGATGCTTCCTTCATAGACACGTACGGCATCACCTGACATCATCACAGGTCCTTTGCTGCCATCCCATGAAAGCCTGAGCGTTCCGCCCTTTAAATTCACGGTCACAGGAGACTTTACACGTCCCTGCCTGATGGCCACGCTGACAGCGGCACAGGCACCTGAGCCGCAGGCCAGGGTTTCACCGCAGCCGCGCTCAAATACACGTAAATTCAGGGAATGCTCGGAGGTTACCTGAGCAAAGCCGACGTTTACGCGCTCAGGGAAATCCTTATGGCTTTCAAGCTGCGGACCGAAGCTTTCAACCGGAGCTGTTTTCACATCATCCCAGAAGGTTACAAAATGAGGATTACCCATGGAAACCGCACCGCCTTCTACTACAGTACCGTCCTGTAGAGTTACCTCATAGCTGTCCCTCTCCTCATTTGCATTAAAGGGCAGAGCAGATGGAGTAAAGTTCGGAGCACCCATGTTCACGGTAACCGTACCGTCATCATTGGCAATAAGCTTCAGACGGCCTGATACGGTAGTAACATTTATTTCCTTTTTATTGATAAGGCCATGATCAAGCACGAAACGGGCAAAGCAGCGGGCACCGTTGCCGCACATCTGCACCTCTGAGCCGTCGGCATTGAAAATACGGTAGTGGAAATCAACCTCAGGATCATAGGGAGGTTCAACCACCAGCAGCTGATCAAAGCCGATGCCGAAATGACGGTCTGAGAGCTTCTTGATAAGCTCGGGACTGAAGAAAAACTTCTGGGTCACGGCATTGACTACCATGAAGTCATTGCCAAGCCCCTGCATCTTGGTAAATTTCAACAGCATTTTTCTATCCTCAGTCTACGATCTGCTCAAGTTCCATCATCTGCTCAAAGGTCTGACGCTTGCGTACTACATGAGAGACAGCACCGTCAACCAGAATTTCAGCAGCCAGACGGCGGGAATTATAGTTTGATGACATGGAGCTGCCATAGGCACCGGCACCGCGTACTGCAAGTACATCACCAACCCTGGCCTTAAGCATTCTGTCCTTACCCAGGAAATCATCTGACTCGCAGATGGGACCTACTACATCGTATTTGACCTCATCTTCATCTGCATGATCTGTTGCATTCACAATAGTCATATGCGCGTTATAAAGAGCAGGACGGATGAGATCATTCATGGCACCGTCAGTTACGAGGAACTGCTTGTCACCGTTGTGCTTTTTATAGACTACTTTACATGCCAGAATACCTGCATTGGCCACCATCGCACGCCCGGGCTCGATATAGAGGGCACAGTCCAGATCCTTAAAGCGCTCACAGATACCGTCAAAGAAATCATCAGGTGACGGAGGCAGCTCGTCATCATAGGTAACACCAAGGCCACCGCCTAAATCGATGTGATCTACATAGATGCCTGCAGCCTGCAGACGCTTATAGAAGGCAATGATCTTATCTGCAGCCTCCAAAATAGGTACACAGGAGGTCATCTGCGAGCCGATATGACAGTCGATACCGGCAACATGTAAATTAGGATCCTGTGCCATCTTTAAATAGAGCTCATAGGCCTCATCGGTGCAGATACCGAATTTATTATTCTTAAGACCGGTGGAAATTGCAGGCAGGGTTCTGGCATCAACATCAGGATTGATACGCAGGGCAACCGGAGCCTTAACTCCAAGGCGGGAGGCTACGCGTGAGACGGCATCAAGCTCCTCTGCAGACTCCACATTCAGGCAGCGGATCCCGGACTTTAATGCAAACTCAAGCTCGGCCTCGGTCTTGCCTACACCCGAGAATACAGTCTTTGCAGGATCTCCACCTGCGGCGATCACTCGACGCAGCTCACCTTCAGACACAATATCAAAGCCTGAGCCAAGCCTGGCCATCAAATGAATAAGAGCCAGATTGGAGTTTGATTTAACGCTGTAGCAGACTAAATGCGGAATACGGCTTAATGCACGCTCGAAGGAATGATAGTGACGCTCTAGGGTAGCCTTGGAATAGATATAAAGAGGAGTACCGTATTGCTCTGTCAGAGCCTTTACCTCAAGATCCTCTGCAAACAGGCTGCCATTTTTAAAATTAAAATAATCCATTTTTATCTCCGGGCTTTTATTATCTGGTGGTAGCAGAGGCCTTATTGCCTACATTGTCGCTGTTAAGAGCAGAGCTGACCTTATCTGCATCAGTCATAATTTCATCATCAGTGATGGCAGCACTGCTCTGCTGATCATCTGCAACCTGTGAGGAAGCATCAGCAGCGGTCACAACCTGTCCTGTGCTCTCCTCATCAGCTGCAGCTGCACTATCCTCAGGTGGCAAATATAAGGGTCCCTTGATGCCACAGCCTGCAACCGATGCTGACAGCAGCATAAGAGCTGCAAGTAACTTAAAATTCATAGCATTTCTCCAAAGCTTAAGCTTTGAGCTATCGTCTGCCGGGCTTTTACTGCACTAGCATGACGAAATAAAATTCACAATCTGTAAACTATAACACGAAGTTAGGATCTACTTACCTTTACAGATTAAGCGCACATTCACGACGCAGGGATAAACCGCATCTACAGCCTGATTGAGAAGGGATGAATAGAGCGAAAATCATGTGACAGTACAAAATACTGCGGCAGATTGAAGTTCACTGCATAATTGGTGTGCTCTTCAGTCTGACGGGTCACAAAACGGTTTACTGCATTTACAAGCTCTGAGCGTGATCCTATGTAATCTCTGAAAATTGTGACCTTGTTCTGCTCATCGGCAACATAGATATCCCAGTGTCCCTTCTCCCTGAGCGGGGCAAAGAAATACTGCGTGATCCCGATAGAGGCACTGGATTCAACCGCCATCGGCACCTGCAGCGCATACTCAGGACGCATACCGTAACGCGTAAGCACCGTAATATCCACCGTTCCAAAGGGAGAGTGACGGGTAATTGATATTCCACGGGAGCCTGAGGATCTGGCAGTATAGGTCTCAGAGCCTGCCTCGAAGCTGTAGCTTGAATCACTGTCTGAGGCACACCATGCAAGCTCACGTAATAACTCCTCGAGATCATAACGGATAAGCTCGGCGCAGTTTACAGAGCAGGAATAGAAGGCTGTACGCTTGACTAATGAGCTGTCAATTTCATCTCTGGCATTCTGGCGCATGATGTAAGTCATAAGCTCAACTACTCCCTGCGCTCCTCTGGCAAAATGATGACAGTTAACCTCACCCCAGGAATTGACTGTAACTGCCGCAACTGATCCTATAAGACAGCGCTTATCATGCCCGCAGCTTAAGGATGATCCCTCGGCAGCACCTACTGAAATAGTTGCATCTGCAGTTTCATCATCCTCAAAATTGATGAGACCCAGACATTCTCTCAGACGGCGGGTACGGGAGAGATCCTGCTGTACCACATTTAAATCGGCCTTTTCAAAAAATGACAGCAGCTGATCAACCAGCCGGCTTATCTTCGGTTTAAGATAAGGATCAGGGCCCTTGCAGGCAATCCTGGTCTCATGATCGCATATGCCGTTATACACACACCAGACTACAGCCTCGGTAAGTGTCCTGCAGGAATAAATCTCCGAGGATTCAAGCAGCGTAAAAGGATCTGCTGATGCATATACATGCCAGCCCTTAAAGCACAGCCGGTCATCTCCGGTGTAGATAAAATAAAGAGCCTTCTGCGTAATGGATCCCAGAAGTGAGCGGCTTAAATGAAGGATCTTGCCTGCATAGCAGTCATAGGCGGCATAGAGCTTTCTTGACAATACTCCTGCGTCATCTGAGGTGATTGCATACTCGATGCCGTGAGATACAGAAAACCCAAGCAGTGCCTTATAGCTTTTCATGAAGGAGTCAAAGAGCTGCTGCTCGGTATTCAGTACCCCCTCAACACTCCTTTTTTTTAAAACATTGTTGGGATCCTGCTCTCTTATATTCCATTTCCACAGCATGCACAGACGGCGCAGCAGTCTTACGCGTACATGCTTCTGCCTGCATTCAGGCATACCGTCTAATGAACTGCAGACCTTGAGATAAAAGCAGCGGCGCACGAGATCGAGACGCTCAAAGTCCCCAATTGACTTTAAATAGTTCGCAACTCTCCTATACATCAGAAAGTAGGCATCTACACTCAACCCGCTGTGAATATTCTTAAAAAGCTGACGCTTAAACTGCAGTGATACGAGCTCTGCACTGGGGTAGCTGGCAGCATAGGCCTCCATAAGCAGACTCTTTAATACTGCCTTGAAGGGAGAATCGATGCCCTTATACAAAAGCCAGAGACCTGATCCGAAGTATTCAGAGGGTGAGCTTTTGGTAATTGAACCGAAATCAAACCACAGATCAGCATTACCAAAGCCGCTGTCATACAGTGCCTTCACCGCCTCATGATAGTCCTTAAGCTCTTCATCAGGGGACACTAAATACCAGATAATACAGCGTCCGCAGATCCTAAGTGAGCTGCGGTAAAACTCATCTAACAGGAATAAGGACTGGGCACTGCCGCAATCCTCGGTATCCATTTCACCGGACATTCCCCTGGTAAAGCGATCCTCCGGGGTGATAAACAGATTGACCTCAACTCCCAATGACGCGGCATAAGCAGTAATAAAGGAGCATTTATCGCGAAGTGTGGCCGTCTCCTCATCAGATAAATCAGATCCCACACATACCCACAGATCAAGATCCGAGGCCTTGCCCTGACCTATGGATGCAGTAGAGCCCATGCAGTACAGAGCCCTGATAGTATGAGAGCCTGAGGAGGGCTTTTTAGGATCAACGCCTAATTTTGAGATCCATGAGCTCTGATAGGCATCAGGCACGAAGCCATCGATGCCATAGGGAATATTCCTGTTTCGAAAGCCTGGAATATGCGGATCGTTATAATGCAGGATCACCGGAACCTGCTCGAAAATACTGCGTGTACGCCGGTCCATGACCTCCTTGGCCGCAGACAGACGTGCTTCATTGATAGCTATATAGCGCTCGTATCTTAAAGAGGCTTCTTCTCTGGTGATTTGCATGTAATTTTCATTCAGCCTGAACACTCCTATTATACTCATCTGTGCTTTAGCTTGCTTTTGCAAGCTCGTCGAAACTTTGCAACTTTTGGCTGTGCTAAAATCAGTACAGGCAGGATGTAAGCTATTATTCTTGCAATCAGATAACAAGGCTTTCTTTGCCCCGAATTTCCAATTTTGAGGTGTCACATGCAGGACAACACCAGTAACGACAAGCAGGATACGCTGAGTGCTAAATTAGAGGCCGAGGCTCAGGTAATTGAAGAGCAGGCTGAAGCTTTGAAAAAAGAAGAGCAGGCACAACGCTCCAAAGCTGTTACCGCCACGAACAGTACCAGGGCAGGCAATGCAGATCTTACACAGCAGCTGCAGCATGTCAGAGGTCGCGTAAGTATTCTCACGGCCCTTACAGTCTTAGTCATAGCAGGAGCTGCCGCCGGGGGATTCTTTTTATCAGAGCAGCTGAACAAGGCAGTGGTTGAATCAAATGCAGTCAAAGCCTCCTCGCAGGATGCCGCCGACCGTGCAGACAAAATCCTTGCCACCTTCTCTGAGCAGAATGCACGTATCAGTACCCTCCTTGAGACAAATGACAGACTTAAGGATGAAAATCTGGCTCTTAAATCAGATATCGCAGGCCTTGCCTCACGCCTTGATGCAACCGACAAGAAGCTCTCGGATGCCAGCATCAAGCTCTCGCAATACGAGCAGCGCAACCCTGATGACTGGAAGCTTGCACAGGCTTATTTCCTCGTTAACTCTGCCTATCAGGCAGCTGTATTCCAGGCTGATACCACCTCAGCTCTATGGTGCCTTAAGGATGCCGATGCACTGCTTTTGAATATGGAGGATCAGGAGGTAGTCTCCATACGCAAGGCTATAGCATCTGATCTGTTAAAACTTGCCAATATCCCCTCAGTTGACAAGCGCGGGATCCTCTTTAAGCTTGACAGTGTCTGCGAAAACCTAAGCTCCATGACCTTAAACGGCATGGATGACAGCTTTGGTGCTAAAAACAAGCTCAAGCAGGATGATAGAAGTCTTACATCAGATATTGCCAACTGGCAGAGTAATCTATGGCGTGCGGTAAAGGATTTCTCCTCACGCTTTATTGAGATCCGCCGTCGCGACGATCATGCACTCTCTGAGTTCCTCTCCTCAGCTCAGGAGGAAACACTGCGTGAGAATATCCGCGCACTGCTGCTGCTTTCAAAGCAGAGTCTGACTCACAGTGATGCCGCCTCCTACAAGAGCAATATCAGTCAGGCCATAGAGCTTATCAAGGGATATTATGATGCATCCTCTGAGGCCGCCAGAGCTAATCTTGCCACCCTTGAATCCATAAAGGATCTGCAGGTGGTAGTTGATGTTCCCTCCGTGCTTTCAAGCTACAGCGCCTTCAGAGAGCTGGCAGCATCCCGCCTTAAGGTTATCTCACCTTCAGTAAACAGCACAGAAAACACTGAGCAGACTGAAAACGGGAGCGTCAAATGATTAAATTAGTGCTCCTGATTGCAGTTTTATGCATTGCAATTATTGCAGGCCCCATGACCTCTGAGTCCCAGGGCTTTGTACATATTGCTGCCGGCAACTATATTATTGAGACCTCACTTGTAAGTGCGGTGGTAATTACTGTTATTGCACTTGCTGTGCTGTGCCTGGTATTAAGTCTTGTCAGGCGCTTTATCCACATTCCCAAAGGAGCTGCCAGATGGCTGCGTCTTCGCAGCAGACAAAAGGCGCTTACACTGCAGGATAATGCCTACCTTGCCTATGAGGAGGGTGATTACGCCCAGACCTTAAATCTGCTCGATAAAAGCGGAGCTATTGAGGATCTGCCGTTACATGCCTTGTTTGTCGGAGCAAAGTCTGCCTTCAACTACGGTGAATACGACAAGTGCCGTGCCTATCTTGATCAGGCAGCTGCTATCAATGAGGATGCCAAGGCTGCATCAAAGATAGTAAGAGCCAAGCTTAATCTGCGTATCAATAACTCAAAGGCTGCCTTAGAGGATCTTTCCGCACTGCGTCCCAATCAGCGCAACAAGCTTATCTACCGTCTGTATCTTCTTTGCTACCAGCATGAAAATGATGTTATGAAGCTTGCAGAGATCTCCTCTGAGCTAGTAAAGCACAAGCTCATCACCGAGGATGAAGCCGCCGCAATTGAGACACGCTCCTTTGACTTAAGACTTGGCAAGGCCCAGAATGCAGCCGAACTGCAGCAGCTGTGGAGGGGCTTATCCAAGCAGATCAGAAAGGATCCCGGTGCTATCGGTCTTTATGCCAAGCGTCTTATTCAGACAGGCGACATCTCAACTGCCCGTACCATGTCGATGTCGGTATTGAAAAACGGTCTTGATCCTGAATTTTTAGAGGCTGTTTCGCAATGGGATGCCTGTATTCCCGATGTCTTAAAATACATCACCAACAAAAGTGATGCCATTTCAGGCGGGGTCAATCTGCCGCTGCTTAAGGCCAAGGCCAATCTGGAGCTGCGCGAGGGCCTTTTGCAGGAGGCGCTTGATGATTACCGTGCCGCCCTGGAATTCTCACCTACAGCTGAAATATATAACAAGATAGGTCAGGTGCTTGCGCGTCAGCAGAACTATGCAGAGGCTGCCGACTACTTTATCAAGGCCAGCTCTGCCAGGGACTCAGAGCCCAATCTAAACAGGATCCTTACAAAATAACAGTAAACAGCTCCCAATCAAAAAAGGCAGATCAAACGATCTGCCTTTTTATTAAAGAGTGCTCTTTAATAAAAGTTAGCTTTGCCCTCGCGCTTTAGCTTTTCAGAGATCCTAAGCTCCCTGTCAGCCCTTAAATAGAGTTGTTGCAGAGTACCGGACTCTATCTTTCCACAGCTTGTAAAAAGCAGAAAGGAGCGGCCGTCAAAATAGGTAACAAGTCCTGCACAGGGTGCATTGTCCACATACTTAAATGAAAAGCCGCGCACATCAAGCACGGGAGTCAAGCCCCAGCCGCTGTACCTGTCCATAACGTACTGGGCATAGCCTTTGGTGGTGCTTAGAGTATTTACGGGCATTAAAATGCGTAAGGATGCCTGAGCTGAGCCGTCACCCTTTACAAAGGTAACCTCATTGCCGTTACTCTGCATCTCAAAGCCTGCATCCTCAGACATTGCATCTGAGCACAAAAGCGCTGAGCACAGAATACAGCTGCAGGCAAAAGCAAACCTACGCATCATTATCTCAATCACCTATCGTAAGAACTGCTGATAGGTGCTGTTGGAGGTAACCTCGGTTACGGGGTAACCTATCTTCTTGATAAACTCCATCACACCCTCTTCCTTATCGGTGACATCAAAGCCGCACAGCACACTGCAGAACTCAAGACCAGTAATACGGAAGTGGAAAAGAGAGATGCTGTAGGAATCACCTAAAGTCTCAAGGAAGCGCAAAAGTGCATTTGAGGTTGCCGGGAACTCAAAGAGGAACAGCTTCTCTGAGATCTTAGGATTCAGATGACCGCCGACTAAGTAGCGCACATGATCCTTGGCAATCGAGTCATCGGTAAGATCGGATACCAGATAGCCCTTCTTCTTTAAGGACTTTGAGATCTCCCCCAGCTCCTTCTTGCCGCCAGTAAGCTCAATTGATGCAAACACGCGCGCTCTCTGAGAATCAGCATGACGGTAGCTGAACTCGGTTACGGTACGGGAACCGATGGTCTTGCAGAACTCAAGGAATGAGCCCTGAGTCTCGGGGATCTCAACAGATAAGATACCCTCGGTCATTTCACCGACATCACAGCGCTCAGCCACCATGCGCAGAGTATGGAACTTGACATTGGCACCTGAAAGAATGGCCACGAAGTTGCCGCTCTTGCAGTTATGCTCACGCACATACTTCTTAAGACCTGCTAAAGACAAGGCACCGGAGGGCTCGGCGATGGCACGGGTGTCATCGAAGATATCCTTCATGGCAGCACAGATCTCATCGTTTGAGCAGGTAACGATGTCATCTAGGTACTTGCTCAGAACCCTGAAGGTCTCAGTGCCGGCCTTAGATACAGCCACACCGTCTGCAAAGTGAGACACATAGCCGATATCAACAGGCTTGCCGGCCTTCAGCGCAGCCTTCATCGAAGCACTGCCCTCAGCCTCAACACCCACTACCTTGATATCAGGCAGCAGCGCCTTGATGTACACGGCAATACCTGATGCCATACCGCCGCCGCCGATCTGTACGAAGATAGTATCAATATCATCGCACTGACCTACTATCTCATGGGCAATGGTACCCTGACCGGTGATGACCTCAGGATCATCATAGGGAGGGATCATGGTAAAGCCCTTCTTACGTGCCAGCTGCTGTGCATAATCATAGGACTGATTGAAGCTGTCGCCATAGAGCACAACCTCAGCACCGTAATGACGTACGGCATCAACCTTCAGATCAGGAGTAGTGGTAGGCATGACGATCACAGCACGCACACCAAGTTTCTGAGTCGACAGTGCCACACCCTGAGCATGATTGCCTGCAGATGCGGTAATAACACCTGCTTTAAGCTGAGATGGGGTCAGGCCCTTGATCATGTTATAGGCACCACGCAGCTTAAAGGAGTGGATCTTCTGCAGATCCTCACGCTTTAAGAGGACATTGACGCCTAATCTTGATGAAAGCGACTCCAGCTTCTGCAGCGGAGTTACCTTTACCAGATCATAGATACGCGCAAGCAGGATCTTATGCAGATATTCCTGTGCATCATACTGTTTGTCTGCCATTACAGTCCCTCAAGCTTTGAACGATCACGTACACCGCCCTTGTCAGCACTTGATGCCATCTTGGCATAAGCACGCAGAGCAAAGGAAACATTGCGATCACGGTTCTCAGGCTGCCAGGCCTTCCTGCCCTTAGCCTCCATGGCTGCACGACGCTTGGCAAGCTCCTCATCAGAGACTGCCATATGAATGGAGCGGTTGGGAATATCGATCTCAATGATATCGTTTTCCTCAAGCAATCCGATATTACCGCCGTTTGCAGCCTCAGGAGAGACGTGACCGATTGAAAGACCGGAGGAGCCGCCGGAGAAACGGCCGTCAGTAATCAATGCACACTTTTTGCCAAGACCTACAGACTTGATATAGGAGGTAGGATAGAGCATCTCCTGCATGCCGGGACCGCCGCGGGGGCCTTCATAGCGGACGATCACGACGTCGCCTGCCTTGACCTTGCCGCCTAGGATGCCGTCAACTGCGTCCTCCTGAGACTCGAAGATACGTGCAGGACCGACAAACTTGAGAATTGAGGAGTCCACACCTGCAGTCTTGACTATGCAGCCGTTTTCAGCGAGATTGCCGTGCAGCACTGCAAGGCCGCCATCCTTTGAATAGGCATGCTCGATGTCATGGATACAGCCAGATTCACGATTAGTATCAAGCTCATCCACATAGGTTTCCTGAGAGAAGGCCTCAATGCACTGACGGCCGGCACCTACTGACTTGTAGAATTTGATGATCTCAGGATCAGTGGTCTTCTCGATATCGTACTTATCGATCTCAGCACCTAAGGTCATGCCAGAAACGGTCATGGAATCCTCGTGGAGCAGATGATGCTTCTTAAGCTGAGCCAGAATGTTCATAATGCCGCCTGCGTTGTGAACCTCCTCCATATGATATTCATGAGTTGAAGGGGATACCTTGCAGATATGAGGAACCTTGCGGGATAAGGCATCGATATCCTTCATGGTAAAGTCCACTCCGGCTTCCTGAGCCACTGCGAGCAGATGCAGCACAGTATTGGTAGAGCCGCCCATGGCGATGTCAAGGGACATGGCATTTTCAAAGGTGTTACGAGTGGCAATTGAGCGTGGCAGTACAGATTTGTCGCCATTTTCATAATAGGCCTTGGCCATCTCTACAATACGGTGAGCTGCTTTTTCAAAAAGCTTCTTGCGGTTTGCATGAGTTGCAACCAGTGAGCCGTTACCGGGCAGGGACAGACCAAGAGCCTCGGTTAAGGAGTTCATGGAGTTTGCAGTGAACATGCCTGAGCAGGAGCCGCAGGTCGGGCAGGCTGCGTATTCAACCTCGGATACGCGCTCGTCAGAGACACCCGGCTCTGCGGACACGATCATGGCATCGATAAGGTCAACCTTATAATCACAGCCCTTCATGCGGCCTGCTTCCATAGGACCGCCTGAGACGAAGATTGCAGGGATGTTAAGACGCATGGCAGCCATCAGCATACCCGGGGTAACCTTGTCGCAGTTTGAAATGCAGACCATGGCATCGGCCTTGTGTGCATTGATCATATACTCACAGGAGTCTGCGATGATGTCACGGGAGGGCAGAGAGTAGAGCATGCCGTCGTGGCCCATGGCGATACCGTCGTCAACAGCGATGGTGTTGAATTCCTTGGCAATACCGCCGGCCTTTTCAATTTCCTTGACGACGAGCTGGCCGATATCGTGCAGATGCACGTGACCGGGAACAAACTGGGTGAAGGAGTTGCACACTGCAATGATGGGCTTGCCGAAGTCCTCATCCTTCATGCCGGTTGCCTTCCACAGGGCACGGGCACCGGCCATCTTCTTTTCTTTATAGGTAATACTGGAGCGATAGTTGTTAGCCATTTTAAATTCCGTTAATAAAAACCCCGCATTCACTTAGCGTCTGCGGGGTCTTAGGTTATTAAATTTTAATTAATCGTTGCAGGGGGTTAACCAGCCGTACTTGTCTTCGATCTTGCCCTGGACATAGTCGAAGAAGTGCTGCTGCAGAGCCTCGGTGATAGGACCGCGGTGGCCGGGACCGACATCTAAGCCGTCAACAGAGGCAATAGGAGTGATCTCAGCTGCAGTACCGGTGAAGAAGGCCTCATCAGCACCATATACAGCCTCACGGGCCAGTCTCTTCTCGACAACCTCGTAGCCCATGTCGTGAGCAAAGTGAATAACTGCATCACGGGTAATGCCGGGGAGCAGACCGCAGGTGAAAGGAGCGGTATAGAGAACATTATCCTTGACGATGAAGACGTTCTCGCCTGAGCCTTCTGAGATGTAGCCGTTGACATCCAGTGCGATAGCCTCGTCATAGCCGTTGCCGGTTACCTCGTTGGCAATCAGAATTGAAGAGAGGTAGTTACCTGCAGCCTTGGCTTCGGTAGGGATGGTATCAGGAGCCAGACGTCTCCAGGAGGAAACTGCAACCCTGATGCCCTTCTTCAAGCCTTCCTCGCCTAAATATGCACCCCAGGGGAGGGAGCAGACCATAGCATCAGCATTGACGCCCTTCTTGAACTTAACACCCAGACCGACCTCGCCCATGAAGATCAGAGGACGGATATAGCCAAACTCCATGTGGTTGGCGGAGATGGACTTTCTGCAGGCCTCACAGATATCTTCCTTGGTGTATCCGACAGGGAAACGGTAGATTCTTGCAGAATTGAAGAGGCGGTTGATGTGATCCTTCAAACGGAAGATCTGAGGGCCCTTATCGGTCTTGTAGGCACGGATACCTTCAAACACAGCAGAGCCGTAGTGGAGAGCGTGAGCAGTAACGTGAACCTTTGCGCTGTCCCAGGGAACCATTTCACCGTTATACCACAGGGACTCAGGATGATCTGCCATTTCTAATACCTCTTTTTGCATTTCAAGCATCCTCACAAAGCATTGAGAATGCTCACTAAAAAATTATACTGGCCTGTTACGCCTGATTCTTGAGTGTAGCACAGCCACAGGATTGTGTTCTGATGAGTATATAGAAGTAAACTGCTCATCAAAAAATTTTATAAGATTATATACCACTTTGCGGAACATAATTAATCATATATTCCCTTTTTTGCAAAAATTATTAACTTCGCTAAATTTGTTAAAATAGCGCAAATTTTCTACATAGGATGAAACACATGCTGGCCTTTCTTCCAAGCCCCATTTTGTTGATCATTAACTGTATTCTGCTTGCGCTAAACGGGATCATCATCTCCACTCCCATAATGATCCTGGGAATATTCAGATTCCTGCTGCCGATTCATGCCATAGTGTCCTTTATCGACCGCATCAATTACTACCTCTATCGCCTGTGGGTGATAAATGTGGCTCTTATAATGTCACTTACCAACAAGATAGACTGGAGGATCACCGGAGATAAGATCCCTGAGATAAAAAAATCCTGCGTAGTGATTTCAAATCATCAGAGCTGGGTGGATATCATCGTGCTGTGCCATATTTACCGCGGCAAGATCCCTACCACCAAATTCTTTATGAAGCACTCGCTCATCTATATTCCCTTCATCGGCCTTGCCTGCTATGCCCTGGGTATGCCCTTTCTGCGCCGCTATTCAAGGGAAAAGCTTTTAAAAAATCCCAAGCTGCGTCAGAAGGATATGGAGACTACCAAAAAGGCCTGCAAGCGCCTTGCTATCCACCCCTCATCCCTGATAAATTTCGTTGAGGGTACCCGCTATACTCCACTTAAGGCCAGGGCCCAGCGCTCAAGCTACCGTCACCTGATGCCTCCCAAGGCCGCCTCTGTTGCCGTAGCCTTAGGAGAGATCGGCAAAGATATCGACTGCATTTTAAATACAACTCTTGTCTACCCTGAAAACAGCTATCCGCATAAGGGCTTTATCGACCTGCTGATGGGACGCTTTAAGGCAGTAAGAGCTCATATTGAGGTAATGCCGGTCACAGAGGATATGACCGGTGATTATTTAGGCAATAAGGAATACAAGCGTGCCTTTACCAGCAATTTAAAGGCACTGTGGGTTAAAAAGGACGAGCTTATCGAAAACATGCTTGATGAATACAGGCAGAAAAAATAAAGAGCATCCTTGATTTACAGGGCCATAACCGGCCCTGTAAATTGTGCTTAATCCAGAGTCAGAAGATACTGGACAACGTTCTCCAAATCCTCAACAGAATTCACATCATCCATCTTGACCATATATTTGCCGTTGACCATAAGCTCAGGCACGGCCTCAATCTTGGCATAATCCACCATCTTATCCCAGGCTGCAACCATGCCCTTTACCACAAAGGAATTATAGGACTGACGTGCCTTAGCCTCAGGAACACCTACCTTCTGCAGCTTGTCAAAGAAGTAATCTATGTTCTGAGGATCCTCATTATCAACATGAATTGCATTAAAAAGCTCCTCTGCAAACTCATCGGCGACTCCGGCTACCTTGGCAACAGCATAGGCAGTCTCGGAATATACGCCGAAATCTCCTCCCAGCACGAATACCGGATTCAATACAAACTCAGCCTGATCCTTAAAATGCTCTCTGACCTTGCCAAACTGCTCACGCATCATGAAGCAGTGTCCGCAATAGAAGGAGAAGAACTCACGGATCTCAGGAGATGCCGATTTCACATTACCTCTTATCTCATAATCCACTCCTTCCTTATAGTCCCTGGCATAGCTTGATGCCGAGGTTGTTAAGAGCAAGGCGGCGGATAAGGCTGTAATAACAAGTTTCTTAAGCATCTTTTTGATCCTCAATCAAAATTTCAATGGACGCTCTGTCCCATTTTGATACAGTTTTACGCAGAAGCGCGGCATCGCGTCTGTCGCTTGCAAGCCCCATACCCACAACGGCATACAGAGCTCTGGTTAAACAGTTAAAGCGTGCACAGACAGACGTGGCTGCATACAGTACTTTTACGGCACGGCGGGTGATTTTAAGCACGCCCTTGGGATCAGCATGCATCAGCTTCACCGTAGCCTCAGCCATTAAAATATTTAAAAGACAGAATTTCCTTATTCCGCTTTCACTTGCGGGAATTGCCAGAATAAAATCTCTGGCATCATCAAGATGCCCCTTGGTGATGGCTACATAATGCTGTACGCCCTCTTCAGTTGCGGCATCAGGCGGAAGGAAGGATACGCCGCGGGCGGCATCCTCCAGACGGTCCTTTAAAATATTGGTAAGCTGCAACCCCTCACCGAAGCTTACACTTAAGGACAGTAATCTCTCTTTGTCTATTGTCCTGCAGTTTTCTGCAAAGATACAGGCCAGAAGCTCCCCCACTACACCTGCAACGCTGTAGCAGTACTCATCCACATCAGCAAGAGTCGTAATCCTTACTCCGTTCAGACTGCTGGCCATACCTGATGAAAGAATAGCCACACCGCGGCAGAGTACACGTCTTATGGCAAGCGGAAAGGTACGGGTAAGCCTGATGACACCTGCAAAATCCTGCATGAGCGCAAGCTCTGAGGCCTTGGCACCATCCTTTACCAGTCTGTATCCCCGCTCTGCAAGCTCAATGAGATCCGCATCATCCTCGTACAGATTCAGTGAAAACCTGGCAAAATCTCTAAGCCATGTGACCTTGTCAGATGTACCGGCCCTTGGATCATCCTCCACAGTATCAGCTATGCGGCACAGCAGGTAGGCATTTGAAACCTCGATTGCCACATCCTCCGGCAAAAGAGGAATAGTCAGTGCAAAGGTACGCGAAACCCTGAGCAGATGCCCGTGCTGACACTCTAGTGATATTGCCTGATCCTGCATGAATAACCTCGTTTTATTTGTGGCAATATTCTAACAGGCTAACACTATTTTGAATGCGCTTTGAGCTAAACTAAATCTGCTAACCATTAAAAAAAGTCTCAAGCGACATTTAAAAAGAAATGAAGGAGTCATTGATGAGCCCTGATCACGGAATCAAAACCCCGGAGCCTCCTGCCGGCAATCTGCTGCTGAGAACTCTGGCCATGCCCGGAGACACCAATCCTGCAGGTGATATCTTCGGCGGCTGGATCATGTCACAGATGGACATTGCAGGCTCTCTTCTGGCAAGAGAAATTGCCTGCGGACGCGTTGTCACCGTGGCTGTAGACGGCATGTCCTTTTTAAAGCCGGTTAAGGTCGGAAACGTCGTGTGCTGCTACGGGCACTGCTCAAGACTTGGCAGAACCTCCATCACCATTGAGCTTGAGCTGTGGGTAAAGCAGATCGTTTCAGATGGAGACGGCATCAATGAGCATATAGAAAGACATATGGTTACCAAGGCGCACTATACCTACGTTAAGGTAAACTCTCACGGGCGCCCGGTACCGCTGCCAGAATCTGCATCAAAGGTTGCGTCTGAGGGGATTGATGCAGGTTCAGTCGGACTTAATGCTGACGGGACCCCGCGTCGCCGTGAAGCATGCTGCCAAAAATAATATCCACAACCAGATTGAAGTTGTTCTGAATATTCTTGGCATTGCCATCACGCATAAAGGTGATATAGCCGCAGAAGAACACCCCCAGCATCTCAGCTGCCAGTGCCACATTCAAATCAGCAGGCAGCTGTTTTTTCAGCACCGCATTCTCCAGAGCCTGCTGTACAAAGGTCTCCTGCTTGTTAAAAAGCTCGGCAAGACGCTCACGCACATTATCAGATCCGCAGGCACCTGACATGATCTTGCCCACAAGACCAAACAGAGCCGAGGAGAAGAACTGTACGCGATCGTTATCATTACAGCGCAAAAGCCACATTTTGAGCTTTCCCAGTGGATCCTGCTCCCTAGGATCGGCTGCCTGCCTTATATAATCCAGATCAGAGACGCTGTTATCGCCGCAGAAATTTTCACAGATCTCAACTAAGATGTCGCCCTTATCCTTAAAGTGCCAGTAGATAGCACCACGGGTTACATTGGCAAATCTTGCAATATCAGATAAGGATGTACTCTCATATCCTCTTCTTGAAAAAAGTCGGTAGGCGGACTCCAGAATAGCCTGTCTGGTACGCTCGGCCTCCTCGTGAGTTCTCTTGGCCATGTTTTACATACCTCCACGTATGTATGTTTAAGACTGACGAATTCTAGCACATATTTTACACATACAGACATAAATGTATGTAAATTTAATCTAAACATACATTTACGAATGTATGTCTGTGATATACTGCACGCACTAAGTCTGATATGTGTTTGATTTAATAGAATAATTGGGTACGATTTTACACTTTTTGTAAAGTAACAGATTTTTAAAGTTGTACAGTACAAAAAAGACAAAGTGTCTTTAGAATTACGCATTCGGATTTAAGAAAAAGATTTACGACTTTTTTTCTGTAGATGATCTGATGAGATCACCGCAGCCACCCAAAGACTAGGATCAAGTATGAATATTTCATTAAGATCGCTCACCCTTATTTCTGCCTCCATAGCACTGGCTCTTACTATGCAAGGTTGCTCTAAGGAAGATCAGCAGGGAGAAAGACCTGCAACCCCTGTTGATGTAAGCATTGTGACCACTCAGGATATGCCGGTCATCTCTCATCTGACCGGACGCGCCAATTCAACCCGTAAGGCTGAGGTAAGACCTCAGGTTTCAGGCATCATTCAGGAGCGTCTTTTTGAGGAGGGTGCTGTTGTTGAAAAGGGCACCCAACTCTATCAGATCGATCCTTCAGTATATGAGGCTCAGGTAGCATCTGCCCAGGCCGCGCTGGCATCTGCCAAGGCAACCTTGCACAGCTCACAGCTTAAGGCTGAACGCTTTGCCTCATTGTTAAATCAGAAGGCTGTGTCCAAGCAGGATTATGATGACGCCCAGGCAACCTACCTTTCAAACAAGGCTGCAGTACAGTCTGCCGAGGCAGCCCTAAAAACTGCCAACATCAATCTAGCCTATACCAAGGTCTATGCACCTATCACCGGTACCATCAGCCGCTCTAACATCACTGAAGGCGCCTTGGTATCAAACGGTCAGGCAACGCCGCTTGCAACCATTCAGCAGCTTGATCCTATCTATGTCGACTTAGGTCAGACCGTTGAGGACAACATTGCCATGCGCAAGGCTATAGAAGACGGTCAGCTGAAAACCGAAAACGGCAAGACCTCCGTCGATATCTATTATTCAAACGGCGATAAATACCCTTATCAGGGTACCCTCGAATTTGCTGAAGTGTCCGTTGATGAAACTACCGGCATGGTGAATTTACGTGCCCTGGTACCAAATCCCGATCACGCCATTCTTCCTTCAATGTTCCTGCGCGGAGACATCAATGAGGGCCTAACCCCCAATGCAGTAGTGGTAACTGCTGCCGGTGTTCAGCGTGAGGCTAACGGTACCACCTATGTGCTGCTTGCCAACGATCAGAACATCGTAGAGCGCCGTAACGTGGTATTAGGAGCATCGAGCAATAATATGTATCTCGTAAAGGAAGGTTTGAAGGGTGGTGAAAAGGTCATCATCAGCAATACCCAGAAGATACGTGAGGGTGCTCCGGTAACCCCGCTTACTCCAGAGCAGGCTCAGGCAATGGAAAAGGCTCAGGCAGAAAAAGCCCAGGCCGCACAGTAAAACGGTTAAGAGGTTAATAACAACTCATGGCACGTTTCTTTATTAACAGACCTGTCTTTGCATGGGTGATCGCGATCATGATCATGCTGGCAGGTATCCTGTCCATCAAAACATTACCGGTATCCCAGTACCCGACGATTGCTCCGCCTTCAGTATCTATCCGCGCCTCATATCCCGGTGCTGATGCCACCACCACCGAGCGTGCGGTAACCCAGATCATCGAGCAGAACATGGTGGGTCTTGATGGCTACATGTACATGGATGCATCCTCAGACTCCTATGGTAACTCATCAATCCAGATCACCTTTGAGCCAGGTACCAACGCCGATATTGCACAGGTGCAGGTACAGAACAAGATGCAGCAGACCCAGTCACAGCTGCCGTCTGTAGTTCAGCAAAACGGTGTTGACGTATCAAAATCCACCGATGCATTCCTGATGGTTATCGGCCTTGTTTCCAAGGATGACAATCACTCCAATGCCGACCTTTCAGATTATCTGGAATCTAACATCAAGGAGCCTCTGTCCCGTATTGACGGTGTAGGATCTGTTCAGGTATTCGGCGGCAAATATGCCATGCGCGTCTGGCTTGATCCTGATAAGCTGAATAACCTTAAGATCTCTCCATCTGAGGTATCTGCTGCCATTAAGGTACAGAATGCCCAGGTTACCTACGGCTCCCTAGGCGGTACTCCGGCTGTACCCGGCACTCTGTACAACTACTCAATCACCGGTCAGTCAAATCTTGAGACAGTCGAACAGTTTGAGAACGTGCTCTTACGAGTAAACACTGATGGAACCAAGGTTTATCTTAAGGATGTAGCCCGTGTTGAGCTTGGTGAACAGTCCTATAACTACGATTCAAAATATAACGGCAAGGTAAGCTCCGGTATTGCGATCCGTCTGTCAGCCGGTGCCAACGCTCTTGATACCGCCAACCGAATCAAGGAGTTGATGAACAACCTCTCCCCGTACTTCCCGGAGTGGATGGAGGTTAACTATCCGTACGATACCACCGAGTTCATTAATGAATCCATTAACGAGGTAGTACATACTCTGTTTGAGGCTATCATACTGGTGGTTCTCATTATGTACCTCTTCATGCAGAACTTCCGTGCAACACTGATCCCGTCAATCACCGTTCCGGTTGTACTGCTTGGAGCCTTCGCCATCATGAAGGCCTGCGATTTCTCAATTAACACTCTCACGATGTTCGGTCTGGTGCTGGCAATCGGTCTTCTGGTGGATGATGCCATTATCGTGGTTGAAAACGTAGAGCGTATTCTGTCTGAGGATCCGGATATAACGCCTAAGCAGGCAGCAATGAAATCCATGGATGAGCTCACCGGCGCACTGGTTGGTATTGCCATGGTGCTCTCTGCCGTATTTATTCCTATGGCCTTCTTTGGCGGATCAACCGGTGTTATTTACCGTCAGTTCTCAATTACTATCGTATCAGCCATGGTGCTGTCGGTTTTAATTGCCCTGATCCTGACTCCGGCACTTTGCGCAACCATGCTTAAGTCGCAGGCTGAACGTGATGCCGCCCCTAAGAATAAGCTGGTCCGTTTTGCAGAAAGAAATCTCGAGTTGCTCTGGACTCCGGTCTATAAGCTCCTTGATCTCTGGAACCGCTTCTTTAACGCAATGTCCAATGCTTATGTAAATCACGTAAGCAAGGTGGTACATCGCATCAAGCTGTACATTGTCTACTATATCGGCATCTGTGCCCTTCTGGTTGTAGGCTTCCTGCACATTCCTTCAGCCTTCCTGCCAAATGAGGATCAGGGCGTGCTCATGGCTATGGCAAACCTGCCTGCAGGCTCCACCATAGAAAAGACCAGAAATGCTATGGAAAAAGCTGCCAGCTACTTCATGACCGCAGAAAAAGATAACGTGGATTCCATGATGTATGTTTTAGGCTTCTCCTTTGCAGGACAGGGTCAGAATGCCGGTATGGCCTTCATAAAACTCAAGGACTGGGCAGAACGTACCAACCGTGAACAGCACCCTGATCAGATCTCACAGCGTGCACTGTTCCCGCTGCTTAGCATCCGTGAGGGTCTGGTATATGCCTTTAATATTCCGGCAATTCCGGAATTAGGTACTGCAACAGGCTTTAATCTCTATCTGCAGAATAACGGCGGTGCAACTCACGAGCAGCTGATGGAGGTACGTGATCAGTACATGGCTGCAGCCTCTGCATCTCCGTTACTGACTCAAGTACGTGTGAACGGTCAGGATGACACTCCGCGCTTTAAGATCAATCTTGACTACGACAAAGCCATGTCACTAGGCTTAAGTGTTGATGAAATCAATACCACCCTGTCTGTTGCATGGGGCTCCAAGTATCTTGATAACTTCATGGATCGCGGCCGTGTCAAGAAGATTTACCTTCAGGGTGAAGCAAATTCACGTATGACCGAGGCTGATCTGAACAAATGGTATGTGAAGAATAACCTCGGTGAAATGGTGCCCTTCTCAGCCTTTGCTACAACCGAGTGGACCTTCGGCCCTCCTATGCTTCAGCGTTTCAACGGTGTTCCTGCTGTTAACATTCAGGGTGCCCCGGCCCCGGGTATCTCAACCGGTGAGGCCATGAACGAAATGCAGCGTATTGCAGATGAGATCCTGCCTGCAGGCTTCGGAATCTCCTGGGCAGGTGTCTCCTTCCAGGAAAAGCAATCCGGTGAGCAGGCCGGTGCCCTGTACGCAATCTCAATTCTGATTGTGTTCCTATCCCTCGCAGCACTGTATGAATCCTGGTCAATTCCTTTTGCCGTTATTCTGGTTCTGCCCTTAGGTATTATCGGTGCAGTCGGTGCAGCTATCCTTACTCAATACATCCCGGTAAGAACTCAGCTTACAAACGACGTGTACTTCCAGGTAGGTCTGCTGACGACAGTGGGTCTGGCCTCCAAGAACGCAATTCTGATCGTCGAGTTCGCAAAGGATCTGTACGATCAGGGACAGCGTCTGACCGATGCCGTGGTTAACGCCGCAAGATTACGTTTCCGTCCTATTCTGATGACCTCCATGGCCTTCATTCTGGGTGTATTGCCTCTGGCTCTCTCCTCAGGTGCAGGTGCTGCGGGCCGTAATGAAATCGGTTATGGCGTGATCGGCGGTATGCTCACTGCTACCGTACTGGCAATTTTCTTCGTGCCGGTGTTCTTCGTGCTGGTAATGCGCTACTTTACCAAGTACGTACCACCTGAGACTAAGGCCAAGCTTGCAGATCGCAGGAAGAAAAAGCTTGAAGACGATATGAAGAAGATTAAGGCGCAGGATCTGTAACCTGAGCTGCTGAAAAAAAGGGGAGTTATTCAAAACTCCCTTTTTTTGTCTGCATGACAGACTGTGAATCAGACTTACATCCTGTAATTAATCCTGAGAGCGCGCCACACTCAGAACATCGTAGGCAATATCCTGCATAAGCGGTGCTGATGAGAAAGGACCTTTCTGGATGATATTCCACATCACCTTTCCGTCATCGTGCTCTATGGCGTTAAACACCAGCGGCAAAACTATGCCAAGCTTTGATGAATACAATCCGCAGCTTAAATCACAGGATGGAACAGATGCACGGGTACGTCTTATAGCCTGTGCAAGATCCATCATTGAATACTTGTCATAACCGTAATGAGTGTTGTCTAATGACTCCAGCGCCTCACGCTTAGGCAGAGTCAGAACATAGGTGGCACGGCCGCAAAGCGGTACGGTATTCAAAGTAATACGGCTTAGCAAAGTGGTATGCAGCAGAGCATCCCCCCAGAGCTTATCAATTAAAAGCACATAGAAAGACGAGCTGGTATCAAAGATCTGGTACTGACGCTTTAAAACCAGCGGGCCGGTGACAATCTGACCGTGGATACTGTTTCCATTAAAGAAATCATCAATAGGCTCACCACTTTCCAGCAGAGGCTGAATTTCAGGAACCTCATAGCCCTTATCCTTAAGATCCCTGATCATGGCGGCATAGGCAAGTCCGCCATTGCCCCCCATCTGCTCGGCAGTGAGCAATGATTCATCCTCGTTTTTTCCACGCAGTGCATTTTTAAACAATGCTCTGTCTGCAACAGGAGGCACCAGGGAATAGCAAGGAAGGATCACACTTAAAAGCTCACAGAAAATGCCGTCACGAAGAGAGTTATCGGCATCCTTCGATCTCGTATGCTGCAGAGCACTGAAAAAAGACATGGCATAACGCAAGGAGCCATCAAAACGGATCTGGGTTACACGGCACAGACGGTGTGATGCAGGAGAAATCAGCATGTAACAGGTGCCGTCAGGAAGCTCTAACGGCATCAGCATAGATTGAGGTAACAGATGACCGTCAACCCATTTTTCAACAAGCTCCTCTTTTGCAACCAGAATGTTATAACGCTCATCCTCGGAGATATAAAGCTGCCATAAGGGAGCATCATCGATTTTCTCACCAAAGATAATACCATCAGGCAGGGTAAAGCCCTCCGGCACAAATGATGATTCATAAAGATCATCATCGATGATGAATTTACTTTCATTAACAATAAAGTCTGACATTGGTATTTTCCAAAGCAATGTTTAGATTAAGCAGCATTTAGCTGCCACGTTTTTTTATTTCTGTTGTGAACAGCAATTCCCGCAGCATATAACCATGCCGCGGTAATAAATCTCATGATTGATATTGATAAGGCTGGGCTCCCGGCATATCAGTTTTACAGCTCCTTAGTTTTGTGAAAAAAAGTGAAATCGATCCTATTGCAACCAGCGAACCGATCCTAAAATTCATGTCTATTCTTTAATCAATCACTCCTCTTCATCACTTCGCAAAATCTATCTCTGTTTGTAATGACAATGCTTGTTTTACAGGGGTATCTATAATGTAATCGCTAATAAACCCTAACAGAAAAAAATAGGATCGGTGTGTTAGCGCTGTACGGATCGGTTGTAATGACATCAACAGGGATCATTTTGTGAGCGTCAACATTAAAAAAACGTCTGCATCGCTCTGCAGGAAAACCTTTTTGATATATGGAGTCTTATCAACGTAGTAAAGATTACGCTCAATAA
>CAVFIO010000017.1:6371-30073 GCA_963622535.1 Akkermansia muciniphila | reverse complement strand
GTGCTATGCATAGGTATGATCTTTTTCATGAGGCAAAGCCGGAGCGCGGCAGAAATCATGAGATTATGCTCAGGTGGGCTGTGAGAGCTGATGCGCAGGCGATCGCCTCATTGGAGGTACGATCTATAGCCTTTGAAAGCCGCAGTGACAGCTGCAGGCTTTTAAATGAGCATGATCTTGCGGCGTTGTGGGATCTCAGATTATCCACAGGATCTGGCAGCGTGATATTAGCCTTTTTAAAGAAGGGCGATACTGTCCTCAATGCAGGCAGTGATATTAAGGAGAGCTTGCATAAGAAAGCCTGCCAGGCTGCTTCAGTTTCCACTTTTGCAAAGAGTGCGGCCAGTGCTGCAAAAGAGCATGAGCTTTATCCTTGCAAAGATCCGGCGCAGAAACAGGTGCTTAAGACCTTTAATGCTCATGCTGCTCATCATGCTGAAGCTAAGGGGGATGTGCATTCTTGGAGGATCCTCCAGAGAGCACAGGGCGTCAGCACTGATACTAAGATCCTGAATGCTCCTCTGCAGGGTAAGACTTCTGCAGAGCGCACTTCCTTTAAGGCAGATCCCGGACAGAGTGTAAAGTCTTTAAATAAGGATGGCATGCTCTCAGGCTTCATCGCACTGGCAGAGCCCTTATCCTCAGGTCAGATCACGGCCTTGTATATTCACCCCTCCTGCATGCGTCAGGGAACAGGCTCGCTTCTTATCAATACGGCTGCAAGACTGGTAGCGCTCAGGCAGGGGCATAAACTTGAGGTGAAGGTGCAAATGGGCAATAAAGGTGCAAAGTTATTCTATGAGACGTTACATTTTAGGGCATACGATGTAAAATCAGCAAATCAGAAAAATCTCATTACCATGTTGAAGGAGTTTTAAAGTGCTTAAGTTGGGCATAGTAGGCATCGGCGGACGTATGGGCCATGCTATCTGGGACTGCTGTCAGGGACTTGATAATTTAAAGGTTGTCTGCGGAATAGACAGAATGGCAGACTCTCTGCCTGCAGGCTTTGCATCAGAGCTTGAGGATGAGCCATCAAAGCTTAAGGAAATCCCTGATGTATTCATCGATTTCTCCCGCCCTGAATGCTCAATGAAGATCCTGTCCTTCTGTGTAGCGCACAAGGTAGGTCTGGTTCTGGGTACCACCGGCTTTACCCCAGAGCAGCGTGATGAGATCAAGAATGCCTCAAAGAAGATCCCTATTGTATTTGCTGCTAACTTCTCTGTAGGTGTGACTGTTTTGTGCAATCTCATCCGTACTGCTGCAGGCGTGCTTGCCGAGACTGATCTTGAGATCGTTGAGGCTCATCACCGCTATAAGGTTGATGCCCCCTCAGGTACTGCTATTGCCATGGGTGAGGCTGCCGCTGCCGGACGTCATGTCAATCTGCAGGATGTAATGGTTACCGGCCGTGATGAGGAAAGCGGTGCCCGTCAGTACGGCACTATCGGCTTTTCATCCGTTCGCGGCGGTGATATTGTAGGTGAGCATACTGCCATGTTCTGTGCCGATGGTGAGAGACTGGAGCTTAAGCATATTGCAACCTCCCGTCAGACCTTCGCAACCGGTGCTCTGCGCTCTGCCCGCTGGCTTGAGGACAAGGAGCCGGGGCTTTATAACCTCAATGATGTGCTGGGCTTAAAGTAATCAGCTCCCGGCAAATCTTTAGAAGGCCACAGCAGAAGCGTGGCCTTTCACATTTTTCCTGAGGTTAAACTCTGTCTTAAGGTTTTCCTCAGGTGTCAGAGTGTCAGGGCTTAAGCTTAATCAGGATCCTGCCTTAAAGCAGGGGCTTTTGCTGATTTACCGGAGACTGTAGCGCAGAGCTTAAAAGCTTCAGGATGATCTTCCGGCTCTTAATTCCCGTCTTTCTTTGGCGCTTTACTCTAAATCCTCCCACCATCTTTCCTGAGAATGAGGATCATCAAGGCTTACCTTATCTCCAATCTTTGGAGTCTGCAGCATGATCCCGAAGTCAGGCGCCTCCTTTGCTGCCTTGATTAATGGCTCATCCCACCTGTGCTCTGCGAGGATGAATTTTGAGTTGTGCACCGGCAGTACGTATTTTGCCCCAAGGATCTTCGAGGCCTCCAGCATCTCCTCTGGGAACATATGTACAAAGTGCCATTGCTCGTTATACTGACCGTCCTCCATTACCGCAAAATCAAAGGGACCGTATTTGCGGGCAATTTCTTTAAAATGCCTGCCAAAGGCGCCATCACCTGAGTAAAACACCTTGCGCTTGGGGCTTTCAAATACGAAGGATACGGGGAGTGTGGGATTGCGCTTTAAAAAACGACCCGAGAAATGGCGTGTGGGAGTGATGGTTATCTTTAAATCCCCTAATACCAGCGGCTCCTCATCCCAGTCCTTTTCTACTATCCTCTCCTTTTCATAGCCCCAGTATTCAAAGTGCTCGCCACTTCCAAGGCCGGTCAACACCACTCCTACCTTGTCCTTAAGGGCGGTCACGGTTTCAAAGTCAAGATGATCCCAGTGATCATGCGAAATGAGGAGGGCATCAATAGGAGGCATGTCCTCTGCTGTGTAGACATCCGATCCCGGGAAGGCCTTCATCATGGCCTTAAAGGGGGAGGAATGTCCTGAAAATATCGGATCTACCAGGATCCTCTTTCCACCAAGCTGCATATAAAAGGAGGAGTGTCCCATCCATACTATGAGATCCTCATTGACATCCAGACTCTTAAGATCGGTTTTAACTGTCGGCACTGTCTTTGAAGGCTTGAGATCTGGCTTTTCCTCAAACAGAAAACTGTACATGCCGGCAATAAAGCCCTTTTTAAGGTGCGTTTCAGTAGTCTCCAGGGGAACGAAGGTTCCGTCAAGAAAGTGGCTTGATGCATTGATCCTCTGCAGGCGCTCTCCTGTTGGCAGACGTCCGAAATCGGGGAGCGTCAGAATGTAGGTGATGATAGCTGCAATGATTAACAGCAGTACTGAAAATAAAAGCATGATTTTCTTGCAAACAGGCTTTAGCTGCATAGTCTTAACCGTAAATGATGATGGCGGGCTGTGCGGGGTAAATACCGCGTTATCTTTTTAAATGTCATAAGTCTACCTGATAAGAGGCCTCAGTCTTTGCCTTTTAGTTTCGCTCTTTTGTCAGATTGTACCTGTTTTAGCGGTAGTTTATTCTGCTGAGCTTTTACTTGCTAAAGTTAAAGCATAGCTGATGTCTGCTCATGCCGGGAGGACCGATCCGCTTTATCTTTCAGAGGCATGTTCTGCTTTTGAAAGATTGCATTGCGGCATTTATAAGGCATCAGCAGCAGAATTCTGATAAAAAGGACAAGGATATGACAGCAAGGGTTAAGGTAGTACAGAGAGCCGGGCATGAAATTTTAGGTGACTTTGCTCCGGAATTTGCGCATTTGAATGATGACGTTTTATTTGCGGAGGTATGGGGACGCAACGATCTTCTGTCACTGCGTGATCGCTCGCTGGTAACTGTCACCACCCTGATTGCTCAGGGGATCACAGATCAGTCCTTAAGCTATCATTTAAAGAGCGCGCGTGACAATGGCATTACCCGCACCGAGATTGCAGAGATCCTGACGCATATTGCCTTTTACGCAGGCTGGCCCAAGGCATGGGCGGCCTTTAATCTTGCCAGGGAGATCTGGCGTGATGACAAAGCGTTAAATGAGAGAGAGCAGTTTGAGCAGCAGATGATCTTCCCCATAGGTGAGCCTAATACCGCCTATGCAGAGTATTTCACAGGTCAGAGCTATCTTGCGGCAGTATCCACAGCACAGATTCCCTTTTATAACGTGACCTTTGAGCCCGGGTGCCGTAACAACTGGCACATACACCATGCGGTATCTGGGGGCGGTCAGATGCTGGTCGGTGTGGCAGGCCGCGGCTGGTATCAGGAATGGGGGAAAAAGGCTCAGGAAATACTGCCGGGTACCGTGATCCATATTCCTGCAGATGTAAAGCACTGGCATGGCGCGGCAGATGACAGCTGGTTTGCCCATCTTGCCTTTGAGTGCCCGGGTGAGAACACCTCAAATGAGTGGCTGGAGAGGGTAGGTGATGAGCATTATCGCAAGCTCAATGAAACAAGATAGCTTTTGCTGATGGAAAAAAGCTGCAATTGAGGCTGTTGCAGGATTGCATTCTGGCTACTTCTGCTATGTGGATTTTGAAGTGAATTGTCAGGCAGCTTTCCCTCTGCCTGTTTTGTGAGCAATGATATCTGCATAAGAGGACAGAAAGCGTATCCGGGCTTTGAAGCTGTGTCAGCCTGCCTGATTTCAGCACCACAATAAAAAATCCCCGCAGGAGTACTGCAGGGATTTTCAATTTCCGGTAATTTTCTTAAATTACATCAGGGCTGCCAGGATACCGCCGTCAACTGCAATCAGCTGACCGGTAACAAAGTCTGCACCCTTGGATGCAAAGAACAGAGCTGCGTGAGCAACCTCTTCAGGCTTGCCCCAGCGGCCGGCAGGAGTACGGGCCTTGATCTTGCCGTCAAATACCGGATCATTGATCAAAGGAGTATTCATTTCAGTGTCAATGTAGCCCGGGATGATAGCATTGGCCTGAATGTTATACGGAGCCCACTCAACAGCGATTGCCTTGGTGAACATCTTGACGCCGCCCTTTGAAGCTACGTACGGAGCGATGGTAGGACGGGCAACCTCGGACATCAGGGAGGCAATGTTAACGATCTTGCCGCCGCCGTTCTTCTTCATGGCAGGGAAGACCTTCTGAGTCAGCAGGAAGGTTCCGGTAAGGTTGATGCCGATGTTCTTGTTCCAGGTCTCAAGAGGCATGGTCTCAAGAGGTCCGCGGAGGTTGACACCTGCGCAGTTTACGAGAACGTCGATCTCGGCACCGTCAGCAGCAAGACGCTCAAAGGCTTCGTTGACAGAGGTCTCAGAGCTTACGTCACAGGCAATAGCGTGAATACGGGTCTCATCACCGCCACCGATCTTCTGTACGGCCTGAGCCAGCTGCTCTGCAGTACGGGACATGATGTAGACGTTAGCGCCTTCCTTGTAGAAGAGCTCGGCAATTGCAAAGCCGATACCACGGCCACCACCAGATACTAAAGCGGTCTTACCTTCTAAGATCATAGTAATCACTCCAAAAAAACAGAAACTTATTTAACTGCGCATATTGTATACGCGTAACACAATGAATAATTGTGCGCTCTGTCAAAAAAATTAAGAATAGATCTGATCTGTTTCCTTAAAAATTTAAATCAGCTGATAAAAGCTCTTACATACTTTTTTTCTTTGATTTTCAGTAAGAAAGCAATTGTTTAATAAGTTCTCTGCTATACAAGACAAAGAAAATTCGACTACGTTTATTGTCAGATTACCTAAAGTGATCAGATGAAAATGGTTGAAAACAGGTTCTTTAGTATGACTTAATATCTGATTATTCGGGATGTCTGCGTGGTTCTATGGCGGTTTGGACAATGGAGCATATTTCTATGTTACTACTTTAATTGATGTTTGCTGATGTAGTGATCTGATCTGCTGAGAATTCTGGATAATTAGATTAGTTGAAGCAACCTGAATGATTTTGATAAAGGCGGATAAGCTATCCGCCTAAAGATACGCAGCAGTATGCTCAAATCATGCAGGAGAAGTGATCCACCACGCCCAATACCTTTTTGCCGTCATCTGTCATCACCGGAACCGAATGAATAAGCTTTTCCTTAAAAAGCTTTTCAACATCAGCAATCTTTGTTCTGGCTTTTACTGTTGTCGGATTAACGGTCATTACCTCGCAGGCCTTTGTCTCAAAAAATCTGCTCTGATTTTTCAGCATAGCACGGCGTATGTCACCGTCAGTGATCAGTCCCTGCAGTACTTCCTCACTATTAACCACCAGGCCTAAACCAAGCTTTTTATCCGAGATGGTGATTATGGCATCTCCAAGTAGAGTGTTTTCCTGCAGATAAGGCAGATCATCAGTACGCATGACATCTGCAGCAGTGGTTAAAAGTCTGCGTCCCAAGCTGCCGCCCGGATGGAACTGGGCAAAATCCTTAGGCTTGAAGTCCCTGGCCTGCATGAGGGCAATTGCCAGTGCATCACCCAAAGCCAGAGCGGCAGTGGTACTTGAGGTTGGTGCAAGATTTAAGGGGCAGGCTTCACGTTTTACGTTGGCTGATAAAAATACATCACAGGATCTTCCAAGCAGAGAGTCCTTAAAGCCGCACATACCTATGATCTTAATCTTTTCCTTTAAAAGAATAGGTATGAAGCGTAAGAGCTCATCAGTATTGCCTGAGTAGGAGATAGCAATAACCACATCATCTGCGGTAAAGGCTCCAAGATCACCATGGAAGGCATCCAGAGGATTTATAAAGAAAGCAGGGGTTCCTGTAGAGCACAGCGTAGCTGCTATCTTGGCACCGATGTGACCGCTTTTACCGACACCTGTAACGATTACCTTGCCCTTGCAGCTGAAGATAAGGCGTACGGCTTTTTCAAAATCATCTCCCAGCTGAGGGATCAGTGAAAGCAGGGCCTCACTTTCATCCTTAAGACATTTTTCAGCATACTCTCTGGCATGCTGTAAACGCTCTTCTGTAAAATCTTGCTTATCCATGATCTTTCCTATATTTATTATTCCCGCAATGCCTGATAATCAGATCATAAAACGGGAATAAAATCATTATCTTGTTGTTAAACAAGTAATTTATGTAGTGAAATACAGGACATTATACTAATGCTGGCTGTTACTCATTTAAAAAGTTTCAGAGAAGATCCGTTATTACCTGCCTGAGATCTTTTAAGTAAAGCATATTAGGTCCGTCAGACTTGGCATTGTCAGGATCGGGGTGAACCTCAAAGAAATAGCCTGTGGCACCGAAGGCCTTGGCTGCTAACGCCATGGAGGGAACAAAGCGGCGATCACCGCCGGTTGAGCCGTTACCTGATCCAGGACGCTGTACCGAGTGGGTGCAATCCATGATCACTGTGGGAGTGATCTCAAGCATGTCCGGGATATTTCTGAAATCAACTACCAGGTTGTTATAGCCAAAGCAGTTACCACGCTCGGTAAGCCAGATATCGGCAGCACCGCTGTCACGGGCCTTTTCTACCGGGTAGCGCATATCCTGACCTGAGAGAAACTGGGCTTTTTTGATATTGATTATCTTGCAGGTTCTGGCTGCAGCCACCAGCAGATCGGTCTGTCTGCAAAGAAAGGCAGGGATCTGCAGTACATCAGCAACCAGAGCAGCCTCCTGAGCCTGCCAGGCCTCATGAATATCGGTCAGGATCTTAAGGCCGTACTGCTCCTTTATTTTTGCAAGCATTGACAGACCATCCTTGATCCCCGGTCCTCGAAATGATTTTAAGGAGGTACGGTTGGCTTTATCAAAGGATGCTTTGAAGATGATTTCAATATTAAGTGATTTCTGGATCTGCACCAGCTCCTTAGCAACAGTATCCAGTAATTCCTGTGATTCAATGACACAGGGGCCGGCAATAAAAATAGGGGACATGAGTGTACCTCGATAATAAAAAATTTGGTTCTTACAGCAGTGATTATTTGATTAAAGCAGTGTATAGATGCTTTTCCTTACATAGCACACAGCAGCTTTTGCGACAGAAGCTTATTCCATAGCAGTAGATCGTTTTTATTCTATGAGAGCTGACCGCTGCTGCATATTTCATCTCATCAATCTGCTTTAAAGCATCCCCGGCAAGCTTTTCAAGCCTGTTTTCATCAGAGGTCACTTTGATTTCAATCACTACTGCGGTACGGGTTTTCTTTCCTTTAAAGGTGATGTCTGCATAACCATCACCTGCAGCTTCATTTGAGCGATATTCCTTGAAGATATCAGAGCTCTGAATCGAGAATATTCCGTTTAAGAAACCCTGGTAGAAATTCTCAGGCCTTGAGGGCGTTGCAAAGTCACGACAGGAGACAAATTTAGCAAGCCGGTCTTCAAGCAAATCATTTGCCTTATCGGCATCACCTTTTAAAAGACATTCAGCAATATCATTTGATTCTTTTGTTAAAGGAGTGGAATTGTAATACTCTACAATGCAGTCCTGAAAGGCTTTCCTGATTTCTTTATTGGGAATACGTACGGTACAGACTTTACCCTGTTCGTCAGTTTCAACCGCAGTTAAATAACCGGTATATACCAGCAAGGTCCAGAAATCATTAACCTTATGGGAGCGCCCGATTTCTTTGTAATTGAGCTCCTCATTTATAGTAATTGCTATCTGTCCGCCATCAAGTAAGGTTTGCATGCCCTCTACAGCCTGCTCATCAAGATAAGGCATAAATTCCTCAATGACATTATTGCTGCCTGTAGCAGTCCAGTAGCTTTGCGGTGCTAAGACTTTACGACCGTTTTTAAGATCATTTCTGGCATCATCTAAATAGTTAATTACATCCCAGGGACAGAAAATTTCACTGTCGCCAATACGGTAGCCGTCATACCAGTCCTTAACCGCCTCTTCATATTCACTAAGGCCATAGTAATTAAGCATGGTGCGTACCTCATCCTTGGTAAAGCCCATGCATGCAGCAAATTCATCCCGGTCGTTAGTTACGGTATTTACCTTAGGATTATTAAGTCCTGTAAAGATACTTTCCTTTGATACGCGCAAACAGCCCGTAAGAACCGTCTTTTTGAAATAGTCATTTTCTTTTAGGATGTTGAGGAGCAGATTTCTTATTAATTCAACCATGTCATCGTAATAGCCCCTCTCATAGGACTTAGCAATGGGTACATCGTATTCATCGATAAGTAACACTACTTTTTTGCCATAGTAGCGATAGAGCATTTTCGATATGGTTAATAAAGATTGATGTAGCTCTGATTCGTATTTTTTTAAAGCTAACCTCGTACTGTCCTTGAGTAATGAAAATTTTTTCTTCTCTTCCCTGGTAAAAACAGGACTGTTTATCAGATACTCGTGTGAATTGGCTATTGTTGCGATAAAGCCTGCAAGATTACCGCGGGCAACTTCATAATCCCTTCCGCTTACTGCTTTTAAAGAAAGAGAAATCACCGGGTATTTGCCCATGTATTCTTTGCAGAACTCCTTGTCCTCATAGATTTTCGTATCCTTAAAGATTTGCTCCTGATAAGAGGTATCTGCAGGATTTTCAGGATTAATTCTTAGAAATCTTTTGAAGGTATCCATGGCAAGTGACTTGCCAAAGCGTCTTGGTCTTGCTATCAGTAATACCTTGGAGGTGTTATCCTTAAAAACCTTTTTTATATAAGGTGTCTTATCTACGTAATAGAGGTTGTCCTGTATGATTTCATCAAGATAGGTATTAGCTACAGGCAGCCCTTTTAAGGATGCGTAATCAATGTTTTTTTCCGGCATTTGCAGTACTCCATCAGAGATCCTTATTTTCTTGCCTGAGAGCGGGAAAGTCCTTTTCTGACAGCTACTGAGCCTTAATAATTACATGCTCTCAATTGATAATCCGGATCTCCTGAATACTATAACAAATACACAGCTCTTCCTTATGATCCTGAAAATTTTCTGCATTACCTGTCATCATCACATCATTCAAAGCCTGTTTAAAAGGTATGTTTTGAGGCCGTGATGCTCTTCATTTAAAAAAAATCCCGGCCAGAGCCGGGATCTGAAAGGATATCTGGGAGTAACTGACTGTTAGATAACGCCCTGAGCAAGCATAGCGTCAGCAACCTTGCGGAAGCCTGCGATGTTAGCACCTAAAACGAGGTTACCCTTGACACCAAACTCAGTTGCAGTAGCTGCAGCATTGTCATAGAGGTTGGTCATGATGTTGTGGAGCTTACCGTCAACTTCAGCGAAGGTCCAGGCGGTCATACCGGCATTCTGCTCCATCTCAAGCTGAGAGGTGGCAACACCGCCGGCGTTGGCAGCCTTGGCAGGACCGTAGGCAATGCCGGCCTTTAAGAACTGGTTGATGGCACCGATGGTTGAAGGCATGTTAGCGCCTTCTGCAACACACTTGCAGCCGTTCTTGAGCAGGGCGATTGCATCTTCCTCATTGAGCTCGTTCTGGGTTGCGCAGGGGAAGGCAGCGTCAACAGGAACATCCCAGACAGCGTGACGGCCGGCAGGGTAATCAGCAACAGGGGTGAATTTTGCATCCTTGTCAAGCTCGGCATAACGGGCAAGTGAGGCACGCTCAACTTCCTTGACCTGCTTTAAGAGATCAAGCTTGATGCCGTTAGGAGCATAGATATAGCCGCGGGAATCAGAGCAGGTAACAGGGGTGGCACCTAATTCATAGAGCTTTTCAATTGCATAGATGGCAACGTTGCCGGCACCTGAGACTGATACCTTCTTGCCCTTTAAGGAGTCACCGCGATCCTTGAGCATGGCATCGGTAAAGTAGATGAGGCCGTAGCCGGTTGCCTCGGTACGTGCAAGAGAGCCGCCGTAGGTTAAGCCCTTACCGGTTAAGATACCCTCGTACTTGGTGGTAAGCTTCTTGTAAGCACCGTACATGTAACCGATCTCACGGCCGCCGACACCGATATCGCCAGCAGGAACGTCTACAGTTGCGCCGATGTAGCGATAGAGCTGAAGCATGAAGGCCTGGCAGAAACGCATAACCTCAAGATCAGACTTGCCCTTAGGATCAAAGTCAGCACCGCCCTTGGCACCGCCGATAGGAGTACCGGTCAGGGAGTTCTTTAAGATCTGCTCAAGACCTAAGAACTTTAAGATGCCCTCATTTACTGAAGGGTGGAAGCGCAATCCTCCCTTGTAGGGGCCGATGGCGGAGTTGAACTGGACGCGGTAGCCGTGGTTGACCTGGATCTCGCCCTTGTCATCAACCCACTCAACGCGGAAAGAGAAGGTTCTCTCAGGCTCGGTCATGCGCTCAAGCAGCTTGGCCTTTTCGTAGTTAGGGTTCTTATCAAGAGCCGGCTGCAGGGTGGAAAGGATTTCCTCTGCTGCCTGAAGGAATTCAGGCTGATAGGGATAACGAGCCTTAAGGGATGCTAATACTTTCTCAGAGTATGACATAGTTTGTAAATCCTCCTGAGGATTTGAGATGCCTGTTAGTAATTATTTTTAATGAGCTCACTATAAATTCTCAAAAAAATCTATGCAATAAAGCGGGGCAATATGATCTAATTGAGTGCAAAAATGTATTAAAAAGGAGCAAAGGTAAAACCAGTCAAATCCGTTGCACCTTAACTATCTGTTATATAAGCAGTTTTGGTGCAAAAATTTAGATTTTGCACAACAATGGGGTGTGATGCACTGCACAAAAAAATCCCTCCTTAGATGCTCTATAAGAGATCACAAGGAGGGAAAACTACCAACAGGCAACTTTTTTCAGAAGATCAGAACTACTCAACGTCTAATTTTTTTTTCCCGAGAAGCTACAGCGCTTAATCTGATCTTGATTGAATTCATGGCGGCTGATAACTCTTAGCTATCAGCCGCACCATTTAGTTATGCATGAGGGATCTGCATTAAATATTTATCAACTGCCTCAGCACAGCGACGGCCCTCGGCCAGGGCCCAGACCACCAGGGACTGACCGCGACGGCCGTCACCTGCGGCAAATACCTTGTCACAGGAGGTCTTAAAGGCGTTGTCACCCTCGTAATCGGCCTTGATATTGCCGCGGGCATCAGTCTCTAAACCAAACTCAGCTGCAAGAGATGAGGAAGGATGAGAATAGCCCATGGCAATCAGAGCTACATCACAGTCCATAGCACCCTCGGTGCCGGGGATACCGTCAAAGTGACGGCCCTGTCCCCATTTGACCTTCTGAGTGGTAATGCCGGTAAGCTTGCCGTTTTTACCCACAAAGGAGGTGGTGTTGGTTGAGAACAGTCTCACGCAGCCCTCCTCCTGAGACGGGGATGTGCGCTTGATGTTACGCCAGTAGGGCCAGCTCTTGAAGACATCCACGCTTTCAGGCAGCTCATCGTGATAGTCAAGCTGGGTTACTGATCTGGCACCCTTGCGGATTGCAGTACCGATGCAGTCAGAGGCAGTTTCACCGCCGCCGATGACGACGACGTTCTTGCCGGCAACATCGATGTGGTTTTCACCTGCCCCCTGAATTTCAAGATTCTGGGCAATTAAGAATTCTAAGGCGTAGTGAATTCCCTTAAGCTCACGGCCGTCTATCTTGAGATCACGCGGAACCTCAGAGCCCGGGCAGAGAACTACTGCGGCATAGTTCTTTTTAAGCTCCTCGGCACTGATGGTTTCCTTGGCATTGCAGAAAACACCGTCGGCAATATCCTTCTTCGAGCCTACCAGTACTCCGGTCTTGAATACAATTCCCTCAGATTCCATGACAGACAGACGTCTGTCCAGGATCTCCTTTGGAAGCTTGAAGTCAGGAATACCATAGCGCAGAAGACCGCCTGCCTTGTCGTTTTTCTCAAAGACCGTGACATTGTGACCGCGCTGGGATAAGGCCTGAGCACAGGCCAGAGCTGCAGGACCTGATCCTACGATGGCAACCTTTTTAAAGCTGCGTGAGGATGAGGGCTCGGCATGGATTAAACCGTGCTCAAAGGCATACTCTGCAATCTTGCGCTCAATTGACTTGATGCCCACTGCATCACGGTGAATGGAGAGGGTGCACCCCTCCTCACATAAAGCCGGGCACAGACGGCCGGTGAACTCAGGGAAGGCATTGGTGCTTGAGAGCACATTCAGAGCCTTCTGATACTGACCGTTGCAGACAAAGTCGTTAAAGTCAGGGATGCCGTTGTGCAGAGGGCACTGATGCATGCAGAAGGGAGTTCCGCAATCCATGCAGCGTCCTGACTGGATCTTAGCCTGATCATCACTTAAGGTGTGATGATACTCGTTAAAGTTCTGAATACGCTCGGCAACAGGAGTTGCTTCTAATTCAACGCGTTCGTATTCGAGAAATCCTCTTTCAAAACCCATTTTATCTGGCCTCCTGCATTGCCTGAAGTGCATGGTAGTACTCGGTGGGGAAGATCTTCACAAACCTGGGAAGCTCGTTTTCAAAGTTATCAAGTATTGCTCTGGCAACAGGAGATGCGGTCATCTCATAATGTCTTTGCAGCAGATGCCTGATATTCTCCTCATCGCTTAAGCCTTCATGCAAAGGAACACGCGGATCGGCATCCTTTTGCAAGACTACATTTGAAATCAGGAAGTTTTCATTTGAAAGTCTTGAGCGGAAGCTGTTGTCCTCATCATAGACATAAGCTATACCGCCTGACATACCGGCACCGAAGTTGCGTCCGGTTCTGCCGAGGATCATCACCGTACCGCCGGTCATGTACTCACAGCCGTGATCGCCTGCACCCTCGCATACTGCATGGGCACCGGAGTTACGTACGGCAAAGCGCTCACCGGTTACACCTGAGAGGTAGACCTCACCTGTGGTGGCACCGTAGAGGCAGGTATTGCCGGCAATGATGTTCTGACGTCTGTCGCAGCTTGAGCTCTCATAAGGACGTACTGCGATGATACCGCCTGACAGGCCTTTACCCACATAGTCATTGGCCTCACCGCAAAGGTTCAGCGTAATACCTCTGGCAAGGAAGGCTCCTAAGGACTGACCTGCAGTTCCGTGAAGCTTTAAGGTGATGGTGTTGTCAGATAACTCATGAGGCAGTGTGGCCACATAGCCTGAAAGCATGGTACCTACAGAGCGGTTGATGTTTTTAACCTCACTTTCAATGGTGATGCTCTTGTTTTCTGCAACAGCCTTCTGAGCCTTTGCCAGGAATGCATTGTCCAGAGCCTTTTCAAGCTCGTGATCCTGCTTGATGGCATGGTGAGCGCACTCATCTGAAAGGGCCGGATCCTTAAAGAAGATCCTGGTAAAGGAGAGCTTGTTGGCCTTGGCAAACTGAGGCTCATCAAGCTTCTCTAAGAGATCGGCACGGCCAATCATCTCATCAAAGCTCTTAAAGCCGAGAGATGCCATGATCTCACGTACCTCGCGGGCTACGAAATGGAAGTAGTTCTGAACCATTTCAGGAGTACCCACGAACTGGGCACGAAGCTCGGGATCCTGGGTTGCGATACCTGCAGGGCAGGTATTCTTCTGGCACTTTCTCATCATGGTGCAGCCAAGGCACACAAGAGGAGCAGTACCAAAGCCGAACTCGTCAGCACCTAACAGAGCTCCGATGATGACATCGCGACCGGTCTTGATCTGACCGTCAACCTGCAAGGTGACACGGGATCTGAGCTTGTTCATCACGAGAGTCTGCTGTACATCGGCAAGGCCGGTCTCCCAGGCAGAGCCTGCGTATTTCATGGAGGAGGCCGGAGCTGCACCGGTACCGCCGTCATGACCTGAGATCACGATGTGATCGGCCTTGCACTTGGCAACACCTGCAGCTACGGTTCCGATACCGACTTCAGATACCAGCTTGACGGAGATATCAGCCTTGGGATTGGTGAGCTTCAGATCAAAGATGAGCTGTGCCAGATCCTCAATTGAGTAGATGTCATGATGAGGCGGAGGGGAGATAAGTCCGATACCGGGCAGTGAGTGTCTTAATTTGCCGATATAGGCTGAAACCTTGTGACCTGGCAGCTGACCGCCTTCACCGGGCTTTGCACCCTGAGCCATCTTGATCTGGATCATATCGGCATGAGCAAGGTAATCAGTGGTTACACCAAAACGGCCGGATGCCACCTGACGTACCTTAGAGCGCAATGAGTCACCCTTCTTCAAGGGGATATCCTTGACCACAGCATCGCCTAACACGGCTTTGAGCGTCGTATCCTTTTCAATGATGCCGTCTCTGTCTGAATCCTCACCGCCTTCACCTGAGTTTGACATGGCACCCATACGGTTCATGGCAATGGCAAGAGCAGTGTGAGCCTCGGTTGAAATGGCACCCATGGACATCGCTGAGGATGCAAAGCGGTGGATGATGCTCTCCTCGGACTCAACCTCATCAATTGAGACAGGATTGGTCTTCTTGAAGGCAAACATGCCGCGCAATGTCATGAGACGCTTTGACTGATCGTTGATTTCCTGTGCGTATTTCTTGTAGGTCTCGTAGTTGTTCTCTCTTACAGCACGCTGCAGAGAAACCACCGCCTCGGGAGTCCACATGTGCTCCTCAGCACCGTAGCGCCAGTTGAGATCGCCGCCTGAGGATAGAGACAGATCAGAGTGTGAGAGCTTGGAGAAGGCCTCGTTGTGGATCTTCACTGCTTCATCGGCAATATCAAAGAGATCAACACCGCCTACCTGGGTTGAGGTGTTCTTAAAGTAGGTGTCGACAAATTTCTGCGATAAGCCTATGGCCTCAAAGATCTGCGCACCGGTGTAGGACATGTAGGTTGAAATACCCATCTTGGACATGGTCTTGTAAAGACCTGCATCGATGGCGTGGACGTAGTTGTTGAGATACTGCAGCTCCTGCTCAGGACCGTTTGCAAGTGAGCGGACAACTGCAAAGGCTGCATAGGGGTTGATAGCCTCGGCACCGTAGCCGCCTAACAGGGCAAACTGATGCACGGTACGGGCAGAGCCGGTTTCAACCACGAGGCCTGTTGAGGTACGCAGTCCGTGGCGTACCAGACACTGGTGTACGGCAGAGGTTGCAAGCAGTGCCGGAATGGCAAGACGCTTTGCTGATACCCTGCGATCGGTGATGATGAGGATATTCTTGCCAGACTTTACCGCATCGACAGCTGCGGCCATGATGGATGCCAGACGGGCCTCAATACCATCCTTGCCCCAGGAGAGCGGATAGGTGATATCTAGCTCCTGAGATCTGAACTTGGATCCGGTGAAGGCGTCGATATTGCGGATCTTCTCCATGTCGGCATCAGAGAGAATTGGCTGGGATACTTCAAGACGCACCGGCGGATTATTGTCCATGATGTTTAAAAGATCTGGACGGGGACCGATGAAGGATACCAGAGAGGTAACCATAGCCTCACGTATAGGATCGATAGGAGGGTTGGTAACCTGGGCAAAGAGCTGACGGAAATAATCATAGAGCTGACGTGGCTTTTTGGAGAGCACTGCCAGCGGGGCATCGTTGCCCATGGAGACCACAGGCTCCTTGCCGTTTACTGCCTTAGGCTTAATCAAGCGCTCGACATCCTCGCGGGTATAACCGAAGACTCCCATTAAGGCCTTGAGATTTAACTCAAGCGGCATGCGCTCAGGCTCCTGCTTTATGTCAGATAAGCGGATGCGTACCTTCTCAATCCATTCAGGATAGGGACGGGATGTGGCAAGTGAGTTTTTGATTTCCTGATCATCGATGATACGGCCCTGCTCGGTATCGATTAATAGCATACGGCCTGGCTCTAATCTCCAGTGACGCAGTACGCGCTTCTCATCGATATTTAATACACCGGCCTCAGATGCCATCACTACCAGATCATCCTTGGTGATGAGATAGCGGGCAGGACGCAGACCGTTTCTGTCCAGAGTGGCACCGACCTGACGGCCGTCAGTGAAGGCTACAGCAGCCGGACCGTCCCAGGGCTCCATCATGGCAGCATAGTACTCATAGAAGGCACGGAGCTTGGGATCCATGAGCTTGTCCTTCTCCCAGGCTGACGGGATCATCATCATGGCAGCCTGTGCCATGGAGTAGCCTGACATGGTTAAGAGCTCAAAGACATTATCAAAGGATGCCGAGTCTGACTGGCCCTGGAAGATAAGCGGCCACAGCTTTGAGAGATCATCACCGAAAACAGGAGATGAAATATGCTGCTCACGGGCTCTTATCCAGTTGAAGTTGCCGCGCAAGGTATTGATTTCACCGTTGTGGGCAATCATGCGGAAGGGGTGTGCCAGTGACCACTGCGGGAAGGTATTGGTGGAGAAACGCTGATGGATGAGAGCAATTGCCGACATGCAGCGTGAATCCTGCAGATCCTTGTAGTACTCACCGATCTGCTTTGCAAGAAGCTGTCCTTTATAAACAATGGTTCTTGCAGAGAGTGAGGGAATATAGAATTCCTTGCAGTGCTGCAGATGCAGATTGTCAATTGCAATTGAGCAGCGCTTGCGGATGATGTACAGCTTACGCTCTAAAGCGTCGGTCACAAGCACATCGGGGCTGTGACCTATGAAAATCTGGCGGATAACCGGTTCTTTTTCACGAACCACGGGAGAGATGGGGGTTTCCTCATCAATGGGAACATCACGCCAGCCTAAAATAATCTGGCCTTCTGCGGCCACCGCACGTTCAATTTCCTCCTGGCAGGCATGACGGGAGGCTTCCTCCTGAGGCAGGAAAACCATACCTACGCCGTATTCACCAGATGGCGGAAGAGTGACGCCCTGACGTTTCATATCGTCACGGAAGAGCTGGTCCGGGATCTGGATCAGGATACCGGCGCCATCACCCTGAAGCGGATCGGCGCCAACAGCGCCACGGTGGGTCAGATTCTTGAGCACTTCCAGTGCCTGGGCTACCAGGCTGTGGCTCTTGTGTCCCTTGATGTGTGCGATGAAGCCGACACCACAGGCATCGTGTTCATATTCGCTTTGATAAAGGCCTTGTTGTGCCATAGATTTACCTGTTTTAGTGCAATTTGAGGTGCAGTGGTAGAACGGGGTCCTTAAAGGACCCCGCAAAGTTACTTATTTTTTAATGTAGATCAGTAAGTTACTGATTAAAGAGCGTAGTAGAGCTCGAACTCAGCAGGATGAGGAGTTGAACGAACCTTGGTGTCTTCCTCAACCTTCAGGTCGATGAAGGACTGGATGAAGTCCTCGGAGAATACGCCGCCCTGTAACAGGTACTCGTGATCATCCTGCAATGCCTTCAGAGCTTCCTCTAAGGAGCCGCAGACCTGAGGGATGGCAGCTGCTTCCTCAGGAGGCAGATCATAGAGGTTCTTATCCATAGGATCACCAGGCTCGATGTGGTTTAAGATACCGTCAAGGCCTGCCATCAGCATTGCGGAGAATGCGAGGTAAGGGTTGGCCATGCAGTCAGGGAAACGGACCTCAATGTGAGCAGCCTTAGGATTTACAGAGTAAGGAATGCGGATTGAAGCTGAGCGGTTAGCTGCAGAGTAAGCCAGCATCAAAGGAGCCTCGAAGTGAGGAACCAGACGCTTGTAGGAGTTGGTTGAAGGGTTGGTGAAAGCATTCAAGGACTTGGCGTGCTTGATGATACCGCCGATGTACCAGAGAGCTTCCTGAGAGAGTCCGCCGTACAGAGGACCTGCGAAGATGTTCTTGCCGTCCTTGCCGATTGACTGGTGGCAGTGCATACCGGAGCCGTTATCACCGAAGATGGGCTTAGGCATGAAGGTTGCGGTCTTGCCGTACTGGAAGGCTACGTTCTGAACAACATACTTGTACATGAGAACATCGTCAGCCTTCTTGGTTAAGGAAGCGAACTCGGTAGCAATTTCGTTCTGGCCAGCAGTTGCAACCTCATGGTGATGAGCTTCGATAACCATGCCCATCTTCTCCATGATCTTGCACATGGCAGAGCGGATGTTCTGTGAGGAATCAACAGGAGGAACAGGGAAGTAACCGCCCTTGACAGCAGGACGGTAGCCCTTGTTGCCGTCCTCGTACTCGGTGTCAGAGTTCCAGGCTGCTTCCTCGTCATCGATCTCAACCATGGAGCCCTTCATCTCAGTCTTGAAACGGACAGAATCGAAGAGGAAGAACTCAGGCTCAGGTCCGAAGAAAGCCTCATCACCGATACCGGTTGAACGGAGGTACTCTTCAGCACGCTTGGCAATGGAACGGGGATCACGATCGTAGCCGGTCATGGTCTGAGGCTCTAAAATATCGCAACGGACGATCAGGGTAGGATCAGCATAGAAAGGATCGATCTTGACGGTCTCGATATCCGGCATCAGGATCATGTCGGACTTATCGATACCACGCCAGCCGGCAATTGAGGAGCCGTCGAACATCTTGCCCTGCTCAAAGAACTTCTCATTGATGCAGCTTGCAGGAAGAGAGATGTGCTGCTCTTTACCACGAGTGTCGGTGAATCTGAGATCTGCAAACTTAACGTCGTTGTCTGACATGAGCTTGCTAACATCGCTAAAGTTCATATTGGAACTCCCCAAATATCAATTTTTGTTGTTAAAACTTCCGATATGTGAATTGTGCTTTTTTATGGTGATTAAGTCAAAGGATCTCTTGCTTGTTTCCAAGATAGAGCATTGAATTAACTGTAATGTCTTATTTTGGGGCATATAAATTTTCTTGTTTAATATCAATATATAAGCTCAATTTTATCTCCTGCTGATTTTGAGGTTAAGCAGATATAAAAATGTGAGCTAGTGCAAATATTGATTTAACGTATTGATAATTAACGATTTATTAAATTAGTTGACTGTGGCACAAAAATGATCATGATGCACTAAAATTGAACTTTACTTTATATGCCTTTTTATGGTGAGACTAAGTTGATTTTTAGGTATTTATTTTAAAACATCTTTTATTTCAATAAATTAGAAAAGAGAGATTGTTTTACTTGAGGATCAAAACAGGGATTTGATTTGAATCCTTGGTAGAGTTTGTTTGCTATTTTGGTGCGGGATATCTGAATGGCGAGGTAAAAACTGGCGTTTGCGGTTGCCGGATTTGCATTTGTGCCGGAAGACACACGGACTGTACTTTGATATCTGCTTGTTTTTAAATCCGGATTTTTTTATCTTTGTTAAGGTTATAAGCTTCAGGGCGCAGCTTGCAAAGATAAAGCTCAATCTTATTTATGATGGGAAGGATCCTTACCATGATGGCTTTTTGATATCTCATGCCCGGCTGTTACAAGGCCTGTCCTATATGTTCTCTGCCGGAAATTTAAAAGCCTGTGTTTAGCTATTGTGTAACCGTAATATTGTTCTTTTTTGCAAGATCTAATAAAACATCCTTTGATAAATCATGTACTTTGCTGACTATCTCAATGGATACTCCGTTTCTCATAAATGAAATGGCATTTTCAATATTCTGTTTCTCAGCTCCTTCTTTGAATCCTTCTTTAAATGCTTCTGCTTTTGCATGTGCAATCGCTGAAGCACGATCATGATCTGCAAAATCAAGCTGAGTGCGCTTCCATCTTTCTATGTATTCTGCAGAGAAGTGTTTGTAAGCTTTTGCGGTATCAGATAAAGCAATATTGTTCTTTTTTGCAAGGTCTAACAATATATCTCTGGGCAAATCAAGTGATTTGCTGATTATCTCAATTGACATTCCATTTTTCATACATGAAATGGCATTATCAATTGTATCCTTCAAGGCACCTTCTTTGATTGCTTTACGTCTGGCATATGCAATCGCCGAGGCGCGATCATGATCAGCTATATCAAGCTGAGTGCGTTTCCATCTTTCTATATATTCTGCAGAGAAGTACTGTTTTTCTTTAGCGGTGTCAGACATAGCTGCATCATTCATTGCCATTTTCCTCCTTCTCATCAAACGTAACTTTATGATTTGAAAACATGCTCCATTTATCGCATTTGTTCATGCGTGTATTAAATCTAAACTTAAGTGAAATGTCAAAAATATACACCTGTTTAGCTTTATTTTTTGTGGTAGCTGTGATTATCTTTCTAAGGTTTGAGCTCTAGGCTATATACTTCCTCTGCAATTTCAAAGCTGTCCAGATCAAAGAGCATTTCACGAACTCTTTTCATACCCATCTTCTTATAGAAGGCTATGGCAGACGAGGAGTGGTTGGCTAAAAGCTCAATCGTGCAGTAACTCTTGCCCTGATGGAGCCAGATCTCCTTGCATATTGCAGTAAAGAGCGCAGTTCCTACACCCTGTGCTCTGTATTCAGGTAATACATAGAGCTTGCTCATAAAGTAGAGCTCGGGGCCTTCCTTGATAAAGGATCCAAAGCCAGCATCAGAACTGTCAACGGTCACAATAATAAAGTGACGTCCTGATTCAACTGAATTCTGCAGTACCTCCTGAGAATACATGCGCTCAAGCGTCATGTCGATTTCGTCAGTGGTAAGGATCCCGGCAAATTCAGTTGGCAGTGCCTTTGATGCCAGATCCATAATGATCTTGATTTCACTGCTGGTGGCATTGCGAAATTGAAGATTGGGCATGTTTCCTCCTCAAATTCAGATCTCTACGCTTAGTATGGAGGAATTTTCTTTAATTTCAAACAGTTTTGACAAAGACTTCATTTTTAAATGTGATCTTGTTTGAAATTTGAGGCAGTAACACAGGCAGGACAGGTGCTTTTTGCACATCTTAAGGATAGTTAACACAAAACCCGCCTGTTTTACCAGGCGGGTTTAAAAGGTTGAGACAGTTTTGAATTCTTACACATCCCCTTTACGGCCGCGGTAGAAGAAGAGCGGCGGGATTGCAATACCTAGGCATATTGACAGGAGTATGGCAAAGCATCTCATGCCGTGGTGTACGATAAGATAGGCATCATCACTGATGAAGGATGACGGATCATCGATCACGCAAAAGAGTGTCACCAGACAGGTATATGCATCCATGCCCGGGATCAGGGGGATTATCGATGCAACCGTAAACACCGGACGCGGTACTCCAAGACGCGGGGCAATGGCAATAAACATCAGGGAAGTAACAGAGCAGGCGATAAATGTTGCCACAGCAACCTCCATCCCGACTCCGGTAAAGAGAAAGGTTCTGAGTACTCTTGTTACAAGTCCCCCCAGTCCTACATAGGATAAATAACGCATGGGTACGGCAAAGAGCATGGCAAAGGCAACTGCCACAAAGCCTGCTGCCAGTCCTTCAAGGATGATTCTCTGTAAAAGCTCAGTTGACATAGGCAAATGCACCCAGAAGCCACAGGGCTCCAAAAAGTCCGATACCGGCTGACATGGTCAGTACCACGCTGTTGACAAGACGGTAAATTCCGGTTTCAAGATAGCCCTTGAATACGTCGAGGAAACCGTTCATATACGGATAGCCGGGAACTAAAAGCAAGGTGGTAGCCATAATTGAAAGCTTCATATCAGAGGGCTGAGCCATCAGTGCATATTTTGATACCAGCAAGGTAGTGGTACATCCGAAAAAGGCTGCGGCAATGAAGGCGAAGGGAGCAAAGAATCCTCTTTTAATTAAGCAGAATCTTGCAGCCATCAGCACAAAGCCGCCTATCAGTGCTGCAATGCAGACTGAAAGATTACCGCCGTTTAAAAAGGCAAAGCATAAGGATGCCAACGCCTCAATTGCAGTAAGCTTCCACTGTCCGTAGTGCAGGGGATTTACCTCATTGATTAGACGGGCAAATTCTCCAAGGTCCTCTATCTCACCTTTGAGTACTCTCAACACCAGCAGATTGAGCTCGGAGACACAGGACATATTTATGCCGAAATTCTGGATGCGACGCTGGGCACAGGCCTTCTGATGCTCATGATAAAGCTCAATCCAGATAACCGAGCGGGTGAGAAACACCTCCTGCTTTTCGATACCGAAATGCTGGCATAATCTTTCGATGGTCTGCATGACAAGACGGGTTTCAGCTCCGGCAACAGCAAGCTTCCAGCCTAGCAGGCAGAGTATTCCTGCCTGACGTCTGAGCAGATTTTTCTGCGCTATCAGATCATTTTTGCACATGTTCTATTGATCCTGCTATTAATAGAACACACACTCACCTGCATCGACGCTTGAACGGTTATTCAGGATCTGGTGGGCAAAAACGTGCTCCTCAGTAGATCCGTCCTTGTGCTTGATCATGATGAAGTTGGGGCACTTGGGAGCCTCATGTACCACGTCATCATTATCGCTTCCGTTGTTCCAGGCTGCCTCCATGGTGGCTGAGGCGCTGTTTGCAAAGAGAATAAGACCCAGAGCAGCAACTAAAACACATAAAATTTTCATTTTTAACTCCACTGTACGGTTTTTGAATAGCCAGTTTTAATAACTTGCATACGGTAGTCGTATGCGTTCTGTTCGGTGGCTATTTTAGAAATCCGGCTTTAAATAACTAAAATGTGAACCAGATATTGTTTTTATAGATGTGTATAAAATTTGCGATAGATATGGTGCTAAACTATTTTTAGTTAAATATCAATAACTTGTATATACATCTATCAAAACATCAGCGTGCATGGGTCACACTCTTAGTAAATAGAGTGTTTATCTAGTAAAGGGTGGAGGTCTTATGACAACAGCTGTGCCAGAGCTTGAACCTATGCTCGCACTGCGTAGCGGCAGATTTTATTACCTGTGTACCTATAAAAATGCCTGGGATGCACAGAAGGGACGCTCTTATCGTGAAAGCACTACCTCGGTAGGCAAGATCCTGTCAGGCCGTAAGGATGGTGCGGTTGAGTGGAAGGACATATATCTTGAGCGTCATCCCGAGCTTGCCGACTTCATCTGCACCCGTGATACTGACGGCAACCTCATTTTTGAGCCTGTTGATGATTCTGCTCTTAAAACCAGCTGTCATCTGTCCTTCGGTGCAACCTGGGTATTAACGCAGATAATAAAAGGTACGGCACTTGAGGATGCATTGCGTACTACCTTCTCAAAGTACTCAGACTGGCGCAAGCTTCTGTCGCTGGCCTTCTTCCTGACAGTGAGCAATGAAAATGTCATGAGCCGTTTTCCAACATTTTCCAAAAATGTCTATCTGCCATGGATGAGGGTGATGACGCCTGATGATATCCATCGTCTTTTATCCAGGATCACACCTGAAAAGGTTGCACTTTTCAAATCACGTCTCCTGTCCTTAAGCAATGACAGATCTCGTATTCTTGTATTCTGCTCAAGCTCAATCTACAAGCGTCATACCTCCTTTGCCTGGTCTGCAC
>CAVFIO010000017.1:0-6361 GCA_963622535.1 Akkermansia muciniphila | reverse complement strand
AGCACGTGCCGATATGTCAGATGATGAATCAAGATCTCCTGAAAACTGCACCATGGCCGTAGATGAGAAAACAGGAGCACCTCTGTGCTATCACATCTCCGTAGGGCGCAGAGTACCTGATGTGGAGGCGGTACGGGCCTTAGTCAGGAAGCTTACTCATCTTGAGCTTAAGGATAACGTGCTCTATGTTGCCGATCGCGGCTATGCAGGTCCGCGCAAGATCTCGCAGTATCTTGTGCAAGGCATGAACTTTCTGGTCAATCCCCGCGTGCATCACGGCATCTTCAGACCGCTTATGGAAAATGCCCGCCGCCGCCTCTTTGATCTTTCCAATTACCATCCTTCAATCGGCTGTGCGGCTATCACCCGCCGCGTGCACTGGTCCTATTATGCAACCGTGGATGATCGCCGCGAGCGCCGCCGCAGCTCACTTTATTTACATATCTATTTTGATGAGGGCGTATATAACCAGAACCGTGAAAGCATCAAGCGCGGAATAGGTCTTGTATATGAGGCCCTGGCCCGCGGTGATGTGTTAAATGATGATCTGCAGGAATTCCGCTCACTGTATATGACAGATGATAAAAAAACAGGGCAGCTTACTGTAGATGAGGAGGCGGTAAAGCTTACGCTTGATAAGCGCAGTGTACGCCTGCTGCTTACAGACACCGTCTCTGATCCTGTGGAGGCCTATCGTGATTATTTTGACAGAAATGAGGTATGGGCAGGCTTTAAGCTCTACCGTGAGCGCTTAGGCGGCGGCCGTGTTATTTCCGGTGACGATTCTTGCCTTGAGGGTAAGGCTCTCGTGCAGTTCCTGGCAACCTCACTTGCAGTCATGCTAAGACGAAGATTATCAGGTGCCGGGCAGGCTATGGCCGGGCTTCCTTATAACTCTGATGATGTTATTTTAGGAATGCTCTCGGGAATTGAGCTTAACAGCAGCTCCATGGGATCGATAGTGGGAGAGCCCTCCCGCCGTCTTGGTGAGCTTCTGGAGGCCATTGAAATCGAACTGCCTAGGAATGATGTACCAAATCCTAAGGATGAGGTTGAGGCTGCAGCCATTGCCGAGGATCGTGATTATGCCGAGATCTCCAAAAACAGCTCCAGGGGTCGCCTAAGCCGTGAAGAGCTGATTTTCCGTCAGCTCTCCTAGTAAATCCCTTCAGGCTTCCGGCAGGCAGTCTTTTAAAGATAAAAAAACCGGGATCGCAGGATCCCGGTTTCATTTTCAAGAGATTTCCTTACTGTGCATCAGCAATCATCTGATGAAGCTCCTGCAGAGAATGTACGCTTGAGTACTCATCCTCAGGCAGAGCCTCAATGCAGGCAAAGGCAGCATTCAAAGTAGTGGTATAACCTACGCTGTAGCGCAGTGCATTACGACGCAGTGAGCGGGAATCCTCTACACTCTGACGGCCCTCGGTGGTGTTGATAACCCAGCTGTAACGGCCGGACTTTAAGTAATCAAGGATGTTGGGACGTCCCTCATATACCTTATGCACCAGATTTACCTTGACACCGGCATCCTTTAAGCACTGATAGGTGCCAGAGGTTGCCTCAAGGGTAAAGCCTGCTTCCTCAAGGAGTTTGCCAAGCTTAGGTAATCTGTCCTTATCAGACTTCTTAACGCTAAGCAGCACGGTGCCCTCGCGTACCACCGGAGACTTGGCAGCAAGCTGTGCCTTGGCATAGGCCTGGGCAAAGTTATCGGCAGTACCCATAACCTCACCGGTTGAACGCATCTCAGGTCCTAAGAGCGGATCAGATCCCGGGAACTTGGCAAAAGGCAGCACCACTTCCTTGACAGAGTGATAAGGAGGGATAACCTGTCTGGTGATACCCTGATCCTTAAGGCTCTTTCCGGTCATGATGCGGGCGGCGATCTTGGCCAAGGGCAGACCTGTGGCCTTGGATACGAAGGGTACGGTACGGGCAGCACGGGGATTGACCTCGATCAGATAGATCTTATCCTCACGGATTGCCAGCTGTACGTTCATAAGGCCCTTGACGTTCAATGCCAGAGCCAGCTCCTTGGAGATACGGGTTAATTCCCTGATCATCTCCTCGGAGATATGCCATGGAGGCAGGACGCAGGAGGCATCGCCTGAGTGTACGCCGCACTCCTCAACGTGCTCCATGATACCGCCGATGACAACATCCTCACCGTCGGCTACCGCATCAACGTCGATTTCAGTTGCATGATCGAGGAACTTGTCAAGAAGCACCGGTGACTTGTTGGAAACCTTGACTGCTTCTTTGAAGTAGTGTCTCAGATCGTGCTCGTCATAGACAACCTCCATGGCACGTCCGCCTAAAACATAGGAAGGACGGACCACCAGAGGATAGCCGATCTCCTCGGCAGCAGCCACGGCCTGGGATAAGGACATGGCAGTAGCATTGCGGGGCTGCAGAAGCTGCAGACGGTTTACGATCTCCTGGAAGAGCTTGCGATCCTCTGCTCTGTCAATATCATCAGGGCTGGTACCGATAACCTTGACGCCCTCCTGCTCAAGCTTCTTGGCAAGCTTCAGCGGAGTCTGACCGCCGAACTGTACGATGACTCCGTCAGGCTTTTCAACACGGCAGATCTCAAGTACATCCTCAAGAGTGACCGGCTCAAAATAAAGTCTGTCGGAAACGTCATAGTCAGTTGATACAGTCTCAGGGTTGCAGTTGACCATGATGGTTTCATAGCCGTCATCTCTTAAGACCATGGCAGCATGCACGCAGCAGTAGTCAAATTCAATACCCTGACCGATACGGTTGGGACCGCCGCCAAGAACTACTATCTTCTTCTTATCAGTAGGGAAGGCTTCACATTCCTGCTCATAGGTTGAATACATATAGGCAGTTGAAGTCGGGAACTCGGCAGCGCAGGTATCAACACGTTTGTAGGTAGGATAGACCTCATGCAGCCAGCGGCGGGCACGCACCTTATCCTCGGTGGTCTTAAGCAGTGAGGCAAGACGCTTGTCAGAGAAGCCGCGGGACTTGAGATCACGCATCTCGGCTGCATCGATTGACTTTAAGGTACGGCCGTCAAGACCTAACTCGATGTCGATGAGTTCCTTGATCTGAACTAAGAACCAGGGATCGATCTTGGTGTAGTTGAAGACCTCTTCAACAGTCATTCCGACTCTGAAGGCATCACCTAAATACCAGATACGGTGGGCACCGGCATTCTCAAGCTCATGGATAAGCTTGTTGCGGGCACCTGAGGACTTCATGTCAAGACGGGGTTCCAGACCGCTCTTGCCGGTCTCAAGACCGCGCAGAGCCTTCTGCAGGGATTCCTCGAAGGTGCGTCCAATAGCCATAACCTCACCTACAGACTTCATCTGGGTGGTAAGTCTGTCATCAGATCCCGGGAACTTCTCAAAGTTAAAGCGCGGAACCTTGGTTACGACATAGTCAAGCGCAGGCTCGAAGGATGCAGGAGTTCTGTCACCGGTGATGTCGTTTCCAAGCTCATCTAGGGTATAGCCTACAGCAAGCTTGGCTGCGATCTTGGCAATAGGGAAGCCTGTTGCTTTTGAGGCAAGTGCTGATGAACGGGACACGCGGGGGTTCATCTCAATGATGACCATGCGGCCGTTTTTAGGATTGATACCGAACTGAACGTTGGAACCGCCGGTTTCAACACCGATCTCACGCAATACTGACATGGCAGCATCACGCATGATCTGGTATTCCTTATCAGTTAAGGTCTGGGCAGGTGCAACAGTGATGGAGTCACCGGTGTGAATGCCCATAGGATCGAGGTTTTCAATGGAGCAGACGATGATGCAGTTGTCCTTCTTGTCGCGGACAACCTCCATCTCAAACTCCTTCCAGCCGATCAGGGATTCATCGATGAGCAACTCGTGAGTAGGAGAGAGCTCAAGACCCTTGTTGCAGATGTTCTCAAACTCTTCAGGGTTATAGGCAATACCGCCGCCGGTACCGCCCATGGTGAAGGAAGGACGGATAATGCAGGGGAAGCCGACCTTGTGCTGAACCTCCCAGGCCTCCTCCATGGAGTGGGCAATGCCGGCACGGGGGCACTCAAGACCGATTTTGGTCATGGCCTTGTCAAAGCGCTCACGGTTTTCTGCCTTGTCAATGGCATCAGCCTTGGCACCGATCATCTCAACGCCGTACTTGGCCAGAACACCGTGCTTTTCCAGATCCAGAGCGCAGTTTAATGCTGTCTGACCGCCCATGGTAGGAAGCAGGGCATCAGGGCGCTCTTTTTCAATGATGTGTTCAACGACCTTCCAGTGAATAGGCTCGATATAGGTTACATCGGCCAGATCCGGATCAGTCATGATGGTAGCAGGGTTTGAATTGACCAGTACTACCTTATAGCCTTCCTCGCGCAAGGCGCGGCAGGCCTGGGTGCCTGAGTAGTCAAACTCACAGGCCTGACCGATGACGATTGGACCTGCGCCCAAAATCAATACGGTTTTTATATCTGTACGTTTAGGCATTTGTTACTCCTGATCCTGCTTACGATAGTTGCGCATAAGCTCAATGAAATGATCAAAGAGCCCTTGTGGATCGTGAGGACCCGGGGATGCCTCAGGGTGGCCCTGGAAGGAGAATGCCGGAACATCAGTACGCTCAACGCCCTGCAATGTGCCGTCAAACAGGGAAATATGAGTGGCCTTTAAATTTGCAGGCAGGGTGTCCTTATCTACAGCAAAGCCGTGATTTTGGGAGGTGATGAATACCTGACCGGTCTTCAAATCCTTTACAGGGTGGTTGGCACCGTGGTGACCGCACTTCATCTTGATGGTCTTGGCACCGGATGCCAGGGACAGCAGCTGGTGACCCAGGCAGATACCGAAAACAGGCACCTTCTTATCGAGGATCTCACGGATAGCCTCCTGAGCATAATCGCAGGGCTCAGGATCGCCCGGGCCGTTTGAGAGGAATATGCCGTCAGGATTCATGCTTAAAACCTCAGAGGCCGGGGTCTTGGCAGGAACTACGGTTACGCGGCAGCCGCGATCTGCCAGCAATCTTAAGATGTTGCGCTTGACACCGAAGTCATAGGCGACAACGTTGAATTCGGTACGTGCTCCCTTGACATAGCCCTGACCTAACTGCCAGGTGCCTTCAGTCCAGGTGTAGCGATCCTTGCAGGTAACTTCCTTTGCAAGATCCAGGCCCTTAAGACCGCCGAAATTCCTGGCCATGGCTACCGCCATTTCCTCGGTAACGCCGTCAGCGGTGGTTAAGCAGCCGTTCTGTGCACCCTTGTCACGCAAAATTCTGGTGAGCATACGGGTGTCAATGCCATAGATACCGGGCTTGCCGTGCTCTTTTAAGAAATCGCTTAAGGTTTTGGTGCTACGGAAATTGGAGGCTACTACAGAGAGATCTCTTATGATGAGACCCATAGCGAAGATCTGTGAGGATTCCACGTCTTCGTCGTTAGTGCCGTAATTGCCAATGTGCGGATAGGTAAGAGTGACTAGCTGACTTGCATATGAAGGATCGGTTAGGATCTCCTGATAGCCAGTCATGGATGTGTTGAATACGACTTCGCCGACAGTTGTGACGTTTTCAGCGCCGAAGGCTTTGCCCCTGAAAACAGTGCCGTCTGCGAGAGCCAGGATTGCGGTTCTGACCACAAAAACCCCCAGAAACGATATATGTGCATCTTGACGGGACAACTGCAGGTAAGGTACCTGCGGATCTCCAATCCTGACTATTTTAGCACAAATGTACAAGCTCCTTTGCCAATGACCCCGATGAAGGCATGAAATTTTATTCAGCAATGGCGCTGATACATATGCTTAATGCTTGATTCTGCTTATGGGAGAGCTGTTTTATTTAGGGCAGAACTTTGTTATGAAGTTTGAAAAATCAGCCCCGAAGAATGGGCCTTTTTTTTGTTTCAGCAGGTTACAATTACATCGAGATCCTGACCCAATGCTCTGAAGGCATTTTGAATAGTGTCTATTTTAGTAGTGTGCTTAAGATCAATAATACGGGATACCTCCTGCGGACTTGTCTTCATCCTTCTGGCTAAGTCGCTTGGACGTATATTGGCTTTCAGCATGGTATCGTGCAATAAAATTTTAGCTACTACGGATATAGGCAGGGCTATTAACTTATCTCCATCCCTTGGATCCGATGGTTTAGGAAAGGGAATTTTCTTTTCAAAACAGATATCAGCTGCAGTAATTAAGGCATCCGCCGCTGTTTTTTGTAATTCATCAGGTGAGCTGATTTCAGAATTTATTTGCGGTACATCTCTGAAATGAAGCAGAAAACCGCCTTCCCCGTTATCCTCCAGTGTAACGGGATACTGGTATCTGTACATAAGTTGCTCCTTTGGTATGGGATTATTTTGAGAACGCAGTCA
>CAVFIO010000016.1:0-30623 GCA_963622535.1 Akkermansia muciniphila | reverse complement strand
TAAATCCTCACCATCACGGTTGTAGCCATACTCTGCTCTTTGGATTTGTCCTGAGTAGGTGGAGAATGATGTTACGTCATAGAATATGTGTGAAAGCTCTTTCTTATGCCAGTCAATCCAATTGGTATAGAAATCGTTGCGCTTATCTGATGTCAGCTTTACTAAAAGCTCGCCTGCGCGACGTCTGTCAAAGGTGGTAGGACAGTCTAAAATTACGTTCTCCTTGATGAAGTCGTTTAAGTCGGCAAAGGAGGAGTGATTACCCTCGCAAAGGTAGCAGGCTATGGCAGAAATCTTCTGCGCATCCTCCTTTCCAAAGGCCTTCTCAAGGCAGGTAGTGGCACCGGACTCAGCAAGGATATTGGCAGCTACAAATCCATAGCCAAAGGAGCGCTCAGAGCCTTTCTTCTGCTTTACAGGGGAAGCGTCTCTAACCTCAGGCTTACGGCCAGCACCTTCGGCTACAGCTATCTCAGGCTTGGGTATTCCTATCACCTTGAAGTAGTTCTCATTGGGCATTAGCTCATCCACACCTTCAGCATTGGTCTCGATGCGACCAATCATCTTGGCTGCAGGATGGGTGCTCTTACCGCTTTTGGTTACTCTCCTTGGTCCTACATAGGCAAAGAAATAACGTACACCGTTACGAGGCTGAATAAAACCGCTGAGATCAGGTAAAGGAACTCGCTCAAAAGGGTAAATCATAGCTGCTTCAAATTCTATTAATTACTAACGAATGAATAGGGTGTACCAAAACAAAAAAATGTCAACAGGTTTTTATATGAAGCCAAAAAATCGGATTTTAAAATTTTGTGAATGGCGGCGGAGGATCAGGGGTAGCTATATATTATGGGCAGTAACTTTGATTCAATGATTTTGATCCTGTCGGGACTGCAGTACGATGGTTTGTAGAAGAATTGGGGGGCTCAGTTAAAATCTGCATATCAGGATTTATAATCGATCTTACAGGATCAAATCCTTGCTTCAATATGTGTTGAATTGACCCGCTCGATGTTAAGGTACGGTGAATATGATTAAAGGAAAGTTTTTAACAGCGGTTTTCATGATTTCTATGATACCTGTGCTCAGCTCCTGTTATTCGGATGCCGAGGTGAGTGATGCTAATAAGGTTATTACCGCACTGCCTCAGGAAATAGAAGGCTGTAGCTTTATTAAGGATGTCGATACCATTGGAGCCAGGGCAACTCTTGAGCAGGCCCGTTTTGAGTTGAAGCTTAAGGCCTCCCGTATGGGGGCTACTCACTTAGTTGAAACTCATGTTTACCCCGGTGTTTTAGCACGTGGACTTCTTGGAGTGGGCCTGTCTGCCAGAGCCTACAGGTGTCCTGCAGGCAAAGGTCCTAAGCTTGATAACGAGGAAGGCAAGACCAGATATGAGATCCCAGCCTACGCTATCTATTTTAATGATGATGCCGGCGGACTGTTTCATCATTGATGGTCACGGTTGGCAAAATGCTTTGAAGTTTGCGCAGATATAGGAAAACTGTATGCGGCACGAGTGCAGAATTACTGTTCTGGAAACGAAGGTATTTCCAGAGCTTCAGGAAAAATACCTAGCAGATCCAAAGTCAGGTCCCTGTCCGTTTTTCAAGGCGGGTGATACCTTTTTACTAAAGCGTACCCCTCAGCAGGATGATTTTTATCATCTGATGAACGGAAAATTCTGCGGTGAAGCCTGGGATGCAGTAAGCCGATATGTCTATACCGCATTGCAGGGCGGATCGATCATGCATGGCTGGACCAATGATGAGCGCATGATGATCTCCTGCTGCAATGACGGAACAAGACCGGTTATTTTTAAGATAGAGCGTATAGATATCCCCGAAAACGAAGAAGAACGGTTGTGGCTTGAAAAACAGAATTTCCGCAACAGTGCAGACGATGCATATACCGGATAGCTTATAGCTGTAACCGCAGGATTTGCGGGAACGGTATTGTCTGTTCTCTTTGAAATTTATAAGGAGTAGAGCAAAATTCAATCGATCTGCGAATACATTTTCAAAACTGCTCAATCTGCCTGAGCAGTTGACAACTCAGTGCAATGGGGGCATCCATCAAAGCAAAAATGCCGGAGTGATTGCAATCTTGTAAGCTAAATTTCCTCTTGACTGCTCTAATGTCTATAATGCAAAACTAGGACTAATTTTAGAGGATTTATAAAGTGCTCGCCCCAGTTTTTGCTAATGACGAATCAATTGAACTAATAGAAAACTCCGGTATTCAATTTATTGATAAGGAGTTTGTTCAGGATAGTCACTCGTCTCAGGAAGGACTAAGTTGTCTTGAAGTATCAAGTCAGGCTCCGCTTGTTGTCTTAGAGTGTAATAAGCAAGGCCAGCTTTATGATCCATCTCAAAGCGGTGTCTTTTATGAAGATGACGATGGCAGGCTTAAGACGATAGATGATAATAATGAAACATTAGCAATCTATAACGGTGTCTGGTTTCCTGTTCCTTATTTTGTAGAAAACTCACAGCCGGGACTTGCACTAGGCCCCGGTCCTTTTAACTGGGCTCGTTGCCGTGTTGTAAGAGTAGAAGATCCTGAGCGTCCAAACAAGAAAGTTTATCGTGTAGTTTTCGCCTTTGATACCAAGATTGCCATCAACAAGGAAATGGAGTACTCAACTCCATTAGAAAGTGATGTTCGTGCAGGGCTGAAATTTGTATTCTCTGTTCAGAACGGCAAGGAAATCCTAAAGCAGCGGGCAACGGGGCATGCCTGGGGTAAGGAGTGGATCTCAAAGATCTATCAGAACGCATTAACATCTAATAGCTCTCTTTCAGTATCTAGAGACGATCTTGAAAAGCTTATAGAAGATCGCATGGATGAGGCTCACTATCTCAACATGCTGACTATGCTTAAAAATCTGACAGATCCTCCTGCAATTAAATTAAAGAGCTCCAATAAAAATCCGCTTGGTGTCACCTTGGTTTTAGATATTGGTAATTCAAGATCCTGTGGCATCTTAATGGAGGATGCCTATGAAGGCGAGCTCAAGACTGCAAGGTTGTCATTACGTGATCTGAATGCTCCGGAGCAGGTGTATCAGGAAGCCTTTGAAAGCCGCATCGAATTTTCTGTGCCTAATTTTGATTATGATGGCTTATCTTCAATATCCGGGCGGGTGGATGCTTTTGTCTGGCCATCAATTGTCCGTACAGGCTGTGAGGCCTCAAAGCTTGCATCTATGCGCAAGGGAAATGAAGGCGCCACCGGATTATCTTCACCTAAGCGATATATCTGGAATGATGAGCATCTTGGAAAAAGTGAGTGGTGCTTTAGTCCGTATTCCTACCAGATCCCGTATATTGTTCCAGGTAGCGGGCGCTTTGCAGACAGGGATCGCAAGTATGGCAATCCAATCCCCTTAGATTCAAAGCCAGTTGCAAGGCTAAGCCCTGTAAGTGACTATGTAAATGCTCAGGGAGATGCTCTTTTTGCCTGTGAAAATCCGCTTATGTTCAAGGCTAATTATTCAGGCAAATCGATTATGACCTTCATGCTGATGGAGATCATCATGCAGGCCCTGTCACAGATCAACAGCTATGGTTACCGCTTTAATACTAAAGATAAGGATGCTCCCCGTTATCTTAAGGCTGTGGTAATCACTACCCCCCCTTCAATGCCTGATCTTGAGCGTGAGATCTTCCGCGGCTGTGCCTATGAGGCTCTGGGAATTTTATGGAAATGCCTGGATTATGATCCCAATAAGGATCATCCTGAGGAGTTTAAATGTGTAACAGCCGGAACTGACAAGGCTCCGGATTTTAAGCCGTTTACGAGAAAGCTTCCTGAGGTGGTATTTGACTGGGATGAGGCAGAGGCTGCGCAGATTGTTTATCTCTTTAATGAGACGCAGGAGGTCTTCGGCGGCGATTGTGCTCGTTTTCTGAAATTTTTACGTCGTCATGATGCCAAGGGACGCTTTGCCGAGAAAGAATATGAAGGTAAAAATGAAGAGAAGATAAAGCTGATCTCTGCCCGCATTGCCTCCATAGATATCGGCGGCGGTACCACTGACATGGTGATCACCGATTATTCCTTCCCTGAAAATACTCCTGAGCATGCCGCAGTTGTGAGATCGCGTGAGATCCTGCGTGACGGCTTTAAGCTTGCAGGTGATGATATTCTGCGTGAGCTTATAGAGAAAACGTTACTTGAGCAGCTGGCGGGCAGCCTTGATAATGTTTCAAGGGCACAGGGTAGGGAAAATCGCTTTGATAAGAAGATCCTTACTGAATTTTTTGACAAGTGCAAGGGTGGAGATGAGGAGAGTACCAATCTTCAGCAGGCCTCACAGCAGATCTTTATGAAGGTAGGCTACAGGATCATGTCCTACCTTGAAAGATTAAACCGAGCCCCTTTGGGTACTGTTGATGCAAGAGTCACAGGAACTGTCGGGGACTTTATTTCAGGTAAGGAAATTTGCTCATGTACCCAGATCAGGCCCTTTGAAGAGCAACCTTATGCAGAGGCTGCTCAAAGCGTGGTTAATTTTGTAAATGAATATTTTAAAAAATATCTGAAGGATTTTGATATTTTAGAATTTGAGCTAAGTGCTGATTTAATCGCACTTAACAAGGCCTTCTTGACCAGGTCCTCACGTATAGCGCCGGCCTTGACCAATCTTAGCGCAGTTTTAAATCTCTATCGCCCGGATCTCCTGCTTCTGACCGGCCGTCCCTCTAATATAAGCGGAATACGTACTTATTTTCTGTCCCGTTGCGCTCTTGCTGCAGACAGGATCATCTCTCTGTCTCATTATAGCTGTGGCAGCTGGTATCCTTTTGCAACTGACGGTAGTGCTATCGGAGATACCAAGACTACTGTGGCTATGGGAGCGGCTATTGCCTATATGAGACGCAGCTCCCAGGCTTACCGTAACTTCAGGTTTGATCTCAGCATGCCTCTTGCGACAACTCCTGTAAGGTATTTTGGCCATATTGATAAGGGATATCTGACAGATCCCTTCTATCGTTTCGCATCTCGTGCCGAAGTACTTCGCGCCGACGGGGATGGGGAGAGTATTAAGCCTGCTGATGAAATTACTATGGAGGAGCTCGGTCAGCCCTTAGATGAGAACGGAGATACTCAGGAGATAAGGGATGTACATGTCTTACCGGATAATCTTGGTTTCAGGCAGTTTTCATACGCAGGCTATCCGGCCTCTATGCTCTACTCAATTGAACGCATAACCAATATTGAGGATATCAAGAGGGTACAGACATCTTCAAATTACGGGATCTTTGAGGTAGCGCAGTTAGAGGAAATGATTGGAGATAATAAGGATTTATCTTCAGGGGTGTTTAAAGAGCTTACAGAAGAGCATCTTGCTAGATGTATTGAGGCTAAAAACACCTATGCGCAGGCTATAGCTGATCTCAGGCAGACAGGTGAATTTGTAGCCTTCCAGAACAGCGTTGTAGAAAAATACAGGGCAGAGGCTCTATCCCAGGCAACAGCCGAGCTTAAGGATGAGGTGCCCTCCGGAATGTTCAAGGCCTTAAAGCAAAAAGGCTATGAGAAAAAGCTTAATGACAGAGCTAATGAAATCTATATGCAGCAGCAGTCATCTCTTGATCAGGAGCTGATGGCTCAAGAGGATGAGCTGAGATCAAAACTGATGAACACCTTTATGATGGATGTCAGTGATGTTCTAGGTGAGCATTATCAGGATGAAAAAGCAAAAGCTGAAAAGCAAATGGCTGTTGTTGAGCGTCTGGTGAGCACGAATAAAGAATTTGAGTTGACAATAGGTTTGCCTCGCAAATCTCCTAGGGTAGAAGCTCCTGTTGCGCGTCTTGATAAATTATGGAACGAGATTTCAAAGGATCCAAGGCTTAAGGATCCTAAGGGGAATAGCTTATTACCGCGTACCTTCCGACTGGTGTTAAATCATGCTACATCTACTGAAGCTGCGGGCGATTTTAGAGAGTACCTGACATTAAAGCTTAAGACCGTGAATGCCAACGATGAAAATTACTGGACTGACACCGGGCGTATCTATGACGGTGCATTTATATCCTCAGGTGAGAGCGTGAAAAACAGGTAAGGAGTTGTTAAAAATGTCATTTGAAAATTATGCTGCAGCCAAGTCCTTAGCCTTGCGTGCAGATACCTGGGTTTGTGATGCATCCTCTCAGCTTGAAAATGCCCTGGCTCTGGAAACTGCCATGCTACGATTGTCAAATATTGCAGGTTCGGCGGCCTCGGTATTAAACCGCCGTACCACCTTAGGTGTGTTTGGCGCATCACAGGCAGGAAAGAGCTATCTTGTGAACACCATGGCCTCAGGCGGTGCTGAGCTTGTGTGTCACTGGGGAAATGATCAGATTGAGTTCATGACTCATGTAAATCCAAGCGGCGGTGATAAAGAGGCAACAGGTGCCGTAACCCGTTTTACGCACGATAAGATTGATACTGTTGCAGGCTTTCCGGTATGCATCAGAGTGCTTAAAACCTGTGAGATGGCGCTGATCCTCTGCAATTCCTTCTATAAGGATTTTACCTCCACCTCAAATGAGGTTTTTCAAAAGCTTGATGAAAATCTTAACGCAGAATTTTATGAGCCCTTCTTTAAGGAAATAGAGCAGGATCCTGGCAATCTTGCAGAGCCCTCTATGGTTGGCAGGGCGGTTTCCCGTGCTGATGTGGTGTTTATGTCAGATTACGTGCGCGAGCATGCAAGCGGCAAATTAGCAAGTCTAAGCTCTGATGATAAGTTCTGGACTCAGCTGCGCGATCTGGCACCTAAATTAAACAGTAAGGGCCTTGCCAGGGCATTCTCTCTTCTGTGGGGACGTATTCCTGTTTTAACAGAGCTCTTTGAAAGGCTTGTAAATGAGCTCTTTAAGCTTGAGGGGGCGTCAACGGTATTTACTAAGATAGATGCATTTGTGGAAACAAATGCCCGCGGGGCGTTAGTTCAGCACTCTGATGGTACAGTGCTTTCCATTTCAACTCTCTCTGGCATCTATTCAAATCCGCGCCGTATTACGGTTGCCTTTAAGGCAGGAGATGAAGTAAAAACAGCTGATCTTGGCTTTGCAATATTAGCTGCAGCGGTGCTTGAGCTGCAGTTTCCGCTTGAGGGGCAAAGCAAGCTTAAGGACTTTGATGTACTTGATTTCCCCGGAGCCCGCTCACGTCGTGCTGACAATGCTGCTGATTTTATTCAAAAGGGCTGTACTGAGGAGACCCGTTCAAATTCCTTTGAGTTTCTGCGCCGCGGCAAGGTAGCCTATCTTTTTGATCGCTATGCCAAGGATAAAGAGGTTGATGTGCTTCTTTTCTGCATCAACTCCTCCATGCAGGGAGAGGTTTCATCTTTAGTTGAGATCTTAAACGGATGGATTGCGCAGAATATCGGAGCAACGCCTGAGGAACGTGCAAAATTTAAGGATATTCCTCTGATAGGCATCATGACGCGTTTTGATCAGCAGATGGAGAAGGTGCTTAAAAATGCCGTAGGTGGCCGTCCCATGGAGGCCTGCAAGACCATGACCACCGCCTTTGAGCATTTTAAAAACTGCTCGTGGCTCAATGAGTGGACTCCCGGGCAGATGCACAAGCGTTTCTTCCTTGTCCGCCGTCCGGCGATGGGGGCTCCGTTTAAGCTTGAAAACGGCAGGGAGTCAGGCCTCATGGATGAATATGCACCATATCTTGAGGAGTTAAAGGCAGATTTTTCAAGAGATCCGGGGACTGCGCATCTGTATGCAGGTACTGCACAGGCGCTCGAGGATGTGCTAAAGCTTGATGACGGTGGTGCTGATGCGGTACTTTCCTTGATTTCAAAGGAATTTACGAACTATCAGGAAAGTCGCAGGCGCATCATTGACAATGTTAAAAAGCTTATCAATGCTGCCTGTGAGGAGCTTTCAAAGTATCAAAGCGGAAGCGGTACCCAGGCAGTGGCAAGAGCACTTGAGCGCGGGCGTAAAATAGCACGGGCTTTTATTCAGTGTGCCAGGATCATCCCCTTGTTCGGGGCGGTACGAGAGTGCCTTGAAATAGGATCAGGCAGACTTGAGGAGCTGTATGCCAAGGACTACAGCTATGGCAACAATGCCTGGCGCTTTGCTCATCAGTGTGTGACTTTACTGGTAAATCAGCTCCGTGAGCTTAAAAACGGTGCCATGCTGGCGGCAATTACTCAGCAGCTTGTTAAAAGCTGGGCCTGTCAGCGTGAAAATATCAAGTGCCAGCCTGATACCAAGCTACGCTACTCATTTTTCTATGATGAAAACTCCGGTGATTTTCTGGGAGCTGACGGCAGGGATTTAACTGCCCGCTTTGCTGTTTTAGCAGACAGTTATGCCGAGGAGATTGAAAAGGCTCTGGCAGGCTGCGGTATTGAGCAGAAAATTGTGGATGCGCTTGAGGAAAACGAGCACCTTGCCGATTTTGACCGGCTGGTGAAAATTCAAAGCAGAGTTGCCCTGCGAATATTGAGCTCCTTCCTGCTCTATTTCGGCTTTGATGAGGAGCAAAGGTTAAGTCCTGAGTATTCCCGCATGAATATATGCGGAGGCGAGGATATACAGGGACCTTTGTTTGAAGAGCATCTGACTGTGACTGAGGAAATGCATCAGGATGGTTACCTGGTCGCAACGCTGCCGGAGCTTACTCAGGCATATATCGATAATTGCGGTGATGAGCTGCTGGTTGAACATCTGACTGCGCTTGTAAACCGTATGGTTGGAAAAAATCTAAATGCCAGCTGCCGTTATAAATTCAGTGCCGATCAGGGAGATGAGTTAAATGCGATCCTTGATGGATTTAATGAAGTTCTGCAGGCTTAGGAAAAGATTATGGAATTAAAGTTAAGGCCTGATGCAAAAAATGTAGAGGTGATCCCTCAAGGCCCCGGAATTGCCCGTCTGAGTGTTAAAGCGCGTATTGTCAATCCTGACAGTGAGGGCGTTTTATTCTGTTTTAAAAATCAAGGCGGTGAGCTCATTGTTCAAAAGCAGTTACTTCCGGTAAATCCCAATGAGATCGAGCTTAAGTTTGTTCTTGAGGCGGATGTTGTAAATAAGCTGGTAGAGAGCAGACGCTCTTCTTTTCTTGTGAATTTTCCCGGAAATGACGGAGATCTGGACTTATATGTGCACGGAAGGCTTTCAATGGGACAGGAGATCCAGAAGCCTTCTTCAGATGAGGTTCCGCCAGAGAATGAGCCTAAAAAGGAAGAGGTAAAACCAGAGCCTCCTAAGACAGATCCTGCGCCTCCTCCCAAAGCAGAGGCCGCTAAAAAAGCAGTTCCGGCAGCCTTGATTGGTGCAATTGCAGGTGCTGTGTTATTGCTTGCTCTGATTGCAGCTGCTATCTGGTATTTTCTTTTAAGAGGGGATGAGCATGTACAGAATATCCCTTCGGAGCCTGCTGCAGCTCAGGAGGCTGCGGTATCAGTAGATGATCCCGTAAAGCAGGATAAAGCAGAGGCAACTGCTCAGGGGGCGGGACAGGCGCAAAGCTACGGCAGCTGTGATGTAAATTCCACCGGCGATGATAAGGCTTTAATCTCAAACTGCATGGCATCAAAGCCTGATAACGAGGTTTTATTAAAGCTTGGTAATGACGCTTTGAAATCCGAGCGCTGTGATATTGCATCCCGGGTGTTCTCATCCTTAGGCCGCTCAGGTGCAAAGGGAGCTGCCTTAACCTACGCAAGATACTTTGATCCTGCCTCTGATTTAAGCTCAAGCTGTGTGAAAAAGGATGCAGCTCAGGCTAAATACTGGTATGAGAAGGCCAGAGATAACGGCAGTGAGAGTGATGTTAAGGCTGCAACAGCAGCACTTGAGAGCATGAAGTAGGGCATGAGGTGTGTTATTCATATGAAAATTAAAAATTTGGCTCTTGCATGCGGACTAATGGGCATATCCATGCAGGCCTGGTCTGCTCCCTTGCTTATGGAAAACAAGGAAAGCATCTATGAGCGGGTGCTCACCACTCCATCCTGCGTATTAAAGCAAAATTCCAGTGATACAGGTGGAAAAAAGGTAGCTGCCTTTACCCGCTACTATGTCTATGCCCGTGATGGAAATCTTCTCAAGGTAGGCCCTGATACCAGTGACAAGATTTCAGGCTTTATTGAGTCATCCTGCGCAGTACCCTGGAAATCACAGACTGCACTGATGTTTACCAATCCTGCAGGACGTGATCGGGCGGCAATTTTTGATTCACAGGATTCCTTAAACAGGATCGCTGATGCCAATGATAACGGAAAAAGTGCGGCGGCCTTGAATAAAGAGCTTGAGAGCAAAGGGAGCGCTGCCAATGTTATAGCGCGCGAGCCTGAGACCTATGTTGATTATAAAAAGCAGTTTTATCTGCTGCCTGTAACCGGTTTTGAAGAGGTTATGCTGCAGGATGGTGCCTATGCGCGCGAGCTTGAAATTGCTTCTATTTCAAAAGACGGAGCGCAGAGACTTAATAATTTTGCTCAGGATCCCGGCAAGATAAAAGCCTTCAGGGCCGCTATTGTTTTCGTCATCGATTCCTCAATTTCCATGCAGCCTTACATTGACAGAACCAAGGAGGCAGTTAACACTGTCTACAAGCGTCTTGAGAAGGAGCATCTGCAGAATTCGGTACAGTTCGGTCTGGTGTCTTTCAGATCATCGACAAAAGCCGTACCCGGCCTTGAATACACCTCAAAGCTGTATGTAAAGCCTGGAGATGTATCCTCGGCAGCTGATTTTGCCAAAAGAGTCAAGGATTTAGGACAGGCTAAGGTATCGTCGGCAGTCTTTGATGAGGACTCCTATGCAGGAGTAAATGATGCTCTGTCCAAGATTAAATGGTCTGAATACGGCGGACGTTATATCGTTCTCGTAACTGATGCCGGTGCTATCGGCGGTGCGGACAAGCTCTCATCAACCGGACTTGATTCAAAGGAGCTGCGTCTTGAGGCTCAGCATCAGGGAGCGGCGCTTTATGCTTTGCATCTGCTGACTCCTTCGGGAAAAAAGGCAGGAGATCATGACAGAGCTAAGAGTCAGTATGAGGATTTAACCTATAACGATGTGGTAGGCAAGAGTCTTTATTATCCGGTTGAGGCCGGTGATGTAAATGCCTTCGGCAACATGGTGGATAAGCTTGCCTCCTCCATTGCCTCCCAGGTAAAAATGGCTGCAGAGGGTAAGGTTTCAGCAGGCTCTGCTCAAAGTCAGAAGGAAGATGATGCCATGTCAAAGGACACAGCCTTGCTGGGGCATGCCATGGCCTTGGCCTATTTAGGCAGTGTCAACGGTACAAGTGCACCTGATTTCTTCAAAGGCTGGATTTTAGACAGAGATCTGGCAACGCATAACAAGGCTACCGCAACTCCGGTAGTACTCATGACCAAGTCTGAGTTATCTGATTTAAAGGAGGTCACTCAAAGAGTACTGGAGGCTGCAAACCGCGGGCTCCTGTCTCCTGATGATATGTTCTCACAGCTTCGTTCAGCAGCTGCGGCTATGGGGCGTGATCCTGCATCGCTTAAATCAGATAAGAGTCTGAAGCTTGCTCAGATGGGACTTTTAGGTGAATACCTTGATGATTTACCCTATAAGAGCCGTATTCAGGAGTTAGATGAGGAGAGCTGGTCTGCTATGGGCGCTGATGAGCAGAACCGTCTCATAGAGGATCTTGAGCAAAAACTTAAATTTTACCAGAACTGTAATGATGATACTGACAGATGGGTAAAGCTTGCAGATGGTGCTGCGGCATCTGACAGCGTCTATCCAATTCCGCTGGAGGCTTTACCTTAATGCTTGAGGTAGAAGATCTCTGTGTCTCTTACGGCAAGGATCAAGAGCGCTTTGAGATAATTCTTAAGTCTCTAAGTCTTAAATGCAGGGAAATTGCGGTTTTAACCGGAGTATCAGGCTCTGGTAAGTCAACGTTGCTTGAATGTCTGGCGCTTGTAAGAGAGCAGTTTCGGGCATCAGGTTTTCAACTTGCCGATCAGAATGTGGCCTTGATGGATGAAAAGCAAAGACATCTGGTGCGCTCTGCCATGATCGGCTATATGCCGCAGCAGGGAGGATTGATTCCCTTTTTAAAGCTAAAGGATGACTTTGAGCTTTCAATCAAGCTTGCCTGCAGGGCATATAAGGCGCTTGGAATTGAAAGTCCGAAGGCAACATTATCTGATGCCTGTGCCTTAGCCTCGGATCTTGGATTAGGCTCCTTGTTAAACCGCCTGCCTCAGGAGTTATCAGAAGGGCAGAGACAGAGAGCGGCATTTGTAAAAGCCATCTCAAGAGTTCCTAAGGTTCTGTTAATGGATGAGCCAACCTCGGCTCTGGATCCAAATCATGCACATAAGCTTTTTGAGGAAATGATTGCCGTTACTCAAAAAAATGATCTGTGTGTACTGGCGGTGACGCATGATCTGAGTTTGGCATCTCACTTTCATTTAAAAGAATACAGCTATGATCCATACCAGAGCTCGTCCTTGCAAAGCGTATTTATACAACATTCCCGGGAGCGTTCATGATCCTGTCATTAAGTCTTGCTGATCTGAAACATGAACGCCTTTTAAGCATCTGTGCTGTTGCAGCGATGACTGCGGTTTTAGCGCCGCTTCTACTGCTCTTTTCACTTCGCTACGGGATCCTTTCAACGCTTGAACATAATTTAAGCTCCAATCCTCAGAATCTTGAGATAAGGATGCTGTCAGGCTATACGCTGCCAAAAGCATTCTTTGATGATCTTCGAGCCGATCCTGACGTAGGCTTTGCCGTGGAGATGACCAGAGCTCTTTCTGTAAGTGCAGATATCAGCTGTAACGGCAAGGTTAAAAGCGGGGCAGAGTGCATTCCTACAGCAAAGGGTGATCCTCTACTGGCTTTTTCAGAAATTGCAGATCTTCAGGCAGAGGATGAGGTTGTGGTAAGTGCTGCTGTTGCCTCTGACATGAAGGGCCGGGCAGGAGATCTCATTCGCGTATCCATAAGTCGTATCAAGGATGGTCAGACTCAAAGAGCAGTGCACAGCTTTAAGATAGCCGGGATATTATCATCTTCGTTATCATCAGGCTATAAGCTTTATTTACCGCTTACGGTAATTACTGCTATGGAGGATTTCAGAGACGGTTATGAGCCTTTGATCTTCTCGGACGGAACTCATCAGAACAGCGCGCGGGAAAGCTTTGCCAAGGTCAGACTGTATGCAAAGGATATAGACAGTGTTAAGCCTCTGTCAGACAAGCTCAGATCAAAATACAACATTCAGGATAAGCTTGCCGATATTGAAGAGCTGAAAGCTCTCACCAGAACCTTGAATTTTATTTTTATTACCATAGCCTCGGTTTCTGTTACAGGCGGTGCCTTAGCTGTCGGCGGCCTTATATTTTCAGGAATTTCTAGAAAAGAACGAGCCCTGGCTTTACTGCGTATCAGTGGACTTAGCGATTGTGGAGTAGTTCTCATGATAGTCCTTGAGAATATGATCCTCTCTACGCTTGCTTTTATCTTCTCCTTATTACTGTATGAAGCAGGAGCTGTTGCTTTTGCTAAATACTTTTCGCAGGCCCTAAAGGATGGTATGGTGGTATCAAAGCTGACCTTTGGTCATTTGGGGATATTTTTTGCTGCTTCCTTGTTACTTTGTGCTTTTATTTCTGCTGTAATTACAGCTTGCAGGGTTTTACCTGTGACACCTGCGCAGGCAATGAGAAATGCTTAGCCCTAGAAAAGGACAATTCAACACTGCCTGTATATGGCAGGTAAAAGCGGCACTGTTTATGAGCTTGAATCACGCTGACAGACGTAATATATGGGATCTGCCATGTAAATGCATCGGTGTTTTGATCTCCTAGGTGGTGATCATGTTAATGAATTCGACGGAATACCTTTCAATTCCTGAAAATATAAAACAGGGCATAAGGCAGGCTCAGTATCGTGCGGCTGTTTACGCAAATGCGGAGATGCTGTATTACGATATTGGATGCATGATTAATGAGCATAAATCATGGGGCAATAAGTTTATTGACAATCTGGCCTCTGATATTAGTATGGCTTTTCCTGCTAATAAAGGATATTCGGTACGAAATCTGAAATATATGGCTAAATTTGCTGAGACTGAATTTGTGCAGACAGTGTCTGCACAAATTCCCTGGTCTCATAATATTGCCATTATGGAGAAAGTAAAGGAGCCCTCCCAGAGACTGTGGTATATAAAAAAATCAGCAGAGCATGGATGGTCACATAATGTATTGCTGCATCAGATTGAAAGTAATTTGTACCGGCAGCAGGCGACAACACATAAGATTGCAAATTTCAAGGAGCGTTTACCGTCTTCACAGAGTGAATTGGCACTCCAGACCATGAAGGATCCGTATGTCTTTGATTTTATTTCTGCCCGTGGGGATCTGGCTGAACGCGATCTTGATAAAACTCTGATAAGTAATGTTACAAATTTGCTTCTGGAGATGGGAAAGGGATTTGCTTTTCTTGGTAATCAATATCATCTGAATGTAGGCGGCGATGATTTTTATATAGAATTGCTCTTCTACAATTTGAATCTGCGCTGCTATGTGGTAATTGAGCTTAAGACCGGAGAATTCAAACCGGAATACGCAGGACAGCTGAATTTCTACCTTTCAGCTGTTGATGGCCTTTTAAAGAAGGAGCATGATAATCCAACCATTGGCTTATTACTTTGCAAGAGCAAGAACAATCTGGTTGCAGAGTATTCTCTTAAGGATATATCAAAGCCCATGGGGGGCTGCAAATACAGGCTGTCAAGCTTGCTGCCTGCAGATCTGGATCAGCAATTACCATCTGTTGAGGATATCTTAAAACGGATTAATCAGCGGTCAATGTAAGCTGAGGTGATACCGCAGCATTTTATTAACACAATGCAATGCCAGCTTTTTGCAGAGGTGTACTGCAAAAAAGCTGGCAGATTGTTATGCCGGAGTCTTCTACTCTAGCCTAAACATTCATCAAGCACCTTCAGGATCTTCTTGATCTCCACAGGCTTGGTGATATGACCGTTCAGGCCCGCCTCGTAAGCCTTGTGCTTATCTTCCTCAAAAGCGTTGGCCGTCATGGCAATGATAGGAATATTGGCCTTTTTATAATTGTTTAACTTGCGTATTTCCCTGGTTGCGGTATAGCCATCCATTCTGGGCATCTGAATATCCATGAGGATCAGGTCATATTTATCGTCCGCGACCTGCTGCATGCGTTCTACGGCTTCATAACCGTCATTTACGCTTTCTACGATTAAGCCTGCCTCTCCAAGCAAAGCCTCAGCAATCTCACGATTGAGTTCATTATCCTCGACTAAAAGTACCTTTTGTCCTTCATGGCTGCTGGGTTTTTTATGCTGAATTGAATTATTGCTCTGTCCCGGATTTTTTAATACATCAACAAGCTCAGACATAAAGAGCGGCTTTGAGACAAAGGCAGTAACACCTGCATTTCTGGCCTCCTCCTCAATATCCGTGCTGTCATATGCTGTAAGGATGATAATCGGAACGTTATTTCCGATAGTGCCTCTGATCCTGCGTACGGTTTCAATGCCGTTCATATCCGGCATCATCCAGTCAATGATGTAGACTGCAAATGCCTGATCCGACTCCCATGCCTCTTTAGCACGCAGCACCGCCTCTTTTCCGGTGGTAGTCCAGTCAGCCTGCATTTCAATTTTTCGCAGCATCTTGCTGACGCTCATACAGGTATTGGCATCATCATCTACAACCAGTGCTCTGGCTCCTCTAAGCTCAGGCTTGATTTCATAGCGTATGGATTGAGTATTGATCCTGCAGTTTAAGCAGACTGTAAACTCAGAGCCCTCTCCCTTCTCGCTCTTAAGCGAGATGGTACCCTTCATCATGTCTACTATATTCTTAACAATAGCAAGTCCCAGGCCAGTTCCCTGAATGCCGCTTTCAGTTACTGTACGCTCTCTTGCAAAGGAGTCAAAGATCTGATCCTGGAATTTCTTATCAATGCCGATGCCGTTATCTTTTATTTTAAATTCAAAGGTGGCATAACCTTCAGTCTGACATGGTTTTTCACTGACCTGAATTTTGATGGTACCGCCAAAGGGGGTAAATTTAACGGCATTGCTTACAATGTTCAGCAGGATCTGATTCAGCCGCAGCTTGTCAGTCAGGATGTCCTCGTGAATAACATCCTGAGTATCGATAAACAGATCCTGCTGTTTGGCACAGATGTTTCCATGAATGATTGCGCGCAGATCGTGCATGATATCCGGCAGATGCACTTCTCGCTCCTCAATCTTTACCTTGCCGTTTTCAATACGGCTCATATCGAGTACATCATTGATAAGGCTTAGCAGATGCTTGCCGGAGATACCTATCTTGTTCAGGTACTGGTACACGTGTTCTTTATTATCGATATGACTCAATGCCAGTGCGGTAAAGCCGATAATGGCATTCATCGGCGTACGGATGTCGTGTGAGATATTATTCAGGAAGAAGGTCTTGGCCTTGTTGGCATTTTCCGCGGTAGCCAGTGCCTTTCTAAGCTCATTGTCCTGAGCAATTTCATGCTGCTTTTCCAATGTTACGTCACGGTTTGCAACTAAAACGGCTTTGAGCTCACCGTTTTCATCATAGTTCTGGGGAACTATTACCGAGCGGATCCAGGTACCGTCAGTTTTCTGAAAGATGAAAACCAGGGATTTTGCATCATTCAGCCTGTGGGCAACCGTCTCCATGCACATATATTCAAGATATGCCTGATAAAACTGCGGCGCTATGTCCTGCTTGATTTTAAGCAGGGTCTTTTCCGATGGAGCATCCTTAGAGGGGGTTACAAGGGCTTTACCTGTGCCCTTGAGAACTTCGACTTCATGCGAACTTATCTGAATTAAGTAAAGAGAGTAATAAGCCTGTCCCAGTGCCTGGATGATACGCAGGCGCTTTTGCTCGCGCATCATGCTTTCCTTTGTCGATCTGCTGCGTGAGAGAACAAAAATGAGGAACACAATGATTGCAATAAGAGTGTAAAGACTGCAGATAATATTTCTGGTTAAAAAGATTTGCGATGCGGGGAACAGCATGTAGAGCTTGTAATTATCCACTGCGTCTTTTTTACAGATCCAGTCCTGATTATCATAGTCCACTATAGACAAGCTTTCAGAGTGCTCAATAGGCGTTTTATTTACCAGCTGCTGCCAGTGAGACACTGTTTCATCCTGTAATCTGTCATCGTTGCTGCTGACAACAGCGCTGTCATCACATATGACAACAAGGCCGTTTTTTTCAAAGTGGAACGATTTGAATAAGGTGCTGAGTACCAGATCGCCGCAGGCCTCACCCGTTTCCTCTTTAATCTTTAAGGTTACGATTAATCCCTCCGTATCCTTGCGGGATAAGACTACAGCATCATAGATCAGATCATGATCGCTAATCTGAGAGGTATAGATTTTCTTTGGGAAGCGGACAATTTCGTTTATATAGCTTTGCTGTACCAGGGACTTGCAGAGCTCTTCGGCATTTTCATCAGGCGCTATGCCTGTTGTTATCTGCAGATCCTTATTTAAAAGAAACAGGCCATCAATATGCTGCTCCTCTAAATAATTTTTTAATCTTGTTTCGTCAGAAAAAATTCCTTCCTCAAGATTATTGTTAAGCTCAGTGGTCTTATCAAGAAGACGGGTCAGGCTTTTCACCTTGTCGTTGGCACGGTAGGATTCGTAATAGTGGATACGGGTTTTGCTAAATGAAATATTCTGATCAAATATTTCATCAATATTACGCATATCACGAACCTGAAGTGCATAGAACAGCGCTATTCCGAAAATAATCAGGCCGGCAAAAACAAGATGAGGCAGGCCGATGACATTTTTTATATTTCTCAGCATTTATCTTTTACCACACTGTTTTTTCTGCATTAAGGCCATATTTCTGGGCGATCTGCGCAATAACGCCGTCTTCTTTCATGTCTTTTATTGTCTGGGTAAGCTTTTGTGCCAGTTCCTGATGCGAATCTTTTTTAAAAGCTACCCCGATTTGAGAGATATACGGGCTTTCATTCAGCACCATGTATATTTTGGGATTATTGTTAACAAATTTGGCAATCAGGGCTTCGTGACCTGCGATCGCATCAACATAGCCCTTGCGTAATGATGCAAAAAGCTCTTCTACAGATGCAAAGCTGTAGAGCCAGCGTACCTGTGTAAGCTTTGATTCACTGATCCTTAAAAAAACATTTTCAGCTTTTGTCGTGGTTTGAACACCGATAATTCTGTTTTTGAGATCTGCCAGAGTATGGATGTTGCTTTTTATGCGTACGGCGACGGTTTGTCTGCTGTACATGTAGGGACCGGCCCACTGGTACTTCTGCTCACGTCCTGACATGGAATAACAGCTCCAGATACAGTCGATTTTTCCCTGATCGAGCAGCCTGTCCTTTTCACTCCATGGAATGATCTGAAATCTGGTCTTATATCCAAGTCTTTCAAACGCTAAATTAGCAAGATCCACGTCGATACCGACAAAGTTTCCATTGATATCCTGATAGCTGTAAGGCTCGAATTTATCAATACCGATCACAATTGTGCTGTCGTCGTTTTTTTTCTGAGCGTTCTCGGTATTCTGATCAGTGGCCAGTGCACCTGCACTCAGTACGAGCATGCCAAGAGTCAGTGCGACATTAAAAAGGCGTTTGAGGATCTTCATATTTGGACAATTTTTTGTAGTTACAAGCGGCGCATATTCTATCCAAAAATGGCATGTAAATACCATGTTTTGAGCGTGAAAATTTACAAAATCCAGCCTGAAGCACAGTTTTTGTTGCTCCGTAACACCATACCTGCCAAAAACTCTCTTGTAAGGGGGGGACAGTACGAAAGATTTGAATATAAGAGATACATCAGCTTAATTATTAGCATATGATGATATGGTTATTTACAATAAGTATTAAGCATGATGACAGAAAGCTTTTTGTCGGATATTTGAATTAATGCTTTGTTTGCTATTGGACTATGCTGGAAAATGCAGAATAGAATTTACATCAGGACACTGAAAACTAAGGCTGCCGGTGCAAAAACAGCCATCTTGTTTGCTGCTTTATTCAGCTCTGGCTTTTCTATAGCCGCAACTTCATTTGAAGATCCTAACAGGCTTGATGATGATGTTGTGATCCCTATGCCCTGTGATGACAATATGGTCTTCCGTAAGGTATATACGAGCAACAGCAGCGAGCGTATGAAGGATGCCCGTTTTACCTCAGGTTTAAGCGGCTCCGACAGTCCCTTTGCGCAGGATCCTGCCACATCATATGTACAGGGGGGCTTTGAGGATAAGCAGGGCTTCTATTATCTGATGGGCAAATATGAGGTCACCTCAAGACAGCATCAGGAGTTAACGGGCAAGTGTCAGACTGCAGAGCTTTCCATGAAGGATAAGCTTCCTGCAGTATCATTATCCTGGTTTGATGCAATTGAGGCGTCCCGTAATTTTTCAAGGTTTCTGCAGGGATCGGATAAGCTTAAGAAGCAGTTTGGCCGGCAGATTTTCGCAAGGCTGCCATCAGATGCCGAGTGGGAATATGCTGTGCGCGGCGGACTGAAGGTCTCCCGTTCTGAATTTGAGGGAAATCTGCCGCCTATGGATGGACCTCTGTCTGAATACGCCTGGCATCAGGGCGCACAGAGTGCGGCAGGGCATCTGAATATAGGCGGACGTCTGAAGCCTAACGCACTGGGGCTCTACGATATGCTTGGAAATGTGCAGGAAATGATCCTTGAACCCTTTCATGCGGTAAGAACAGGACGTCTGCACGGACAAAGCGGAGGCTTTGCTGCCAGAGGAGGAAGCTACTTAACTCCATCATCTGCGATAAGCTCGGCATTACGTACTGAAAAATCCTATTTTAATAAGGATAAGGAGCTTACTGCCAAGGATGTAGGCTACCGTCTTGTTATCGGTACAGTTGTCGCAAATGATTCTGGTGAGGTTAAAGATATCAACAGTGAGATTGCCGCGCTGGGAACCTCTGATACCACCGGCAAGGCTGACGGTGCACAGCTTGATAATGTCAGCAAGCTTGATGAGATCATCAGAAAGATGAAGCAGGATGCATCTAAAATAGAAGGAGAGAAACAATCTCTTGCCAAGGTTAATGAATCTCTTAAGGAAAGTAACAGGGATCTCAGTCTTGAGCTTAATAATCTTAGGGAGCAGATGATTAAATCCAACGCCGAGCGCGATGAAATGCGTGATGCCGCACTTATTTCAAATCTGCGTCTTGGAGGATTCCTGTGCCGTTCCATGGCCGATGAATATGCGTCCTATGAATATTTTAAAAAGACCTCGGAGGCATTAAAGGAGCGTTGTGATGCCAATAAGGCAATGTGTCCGTCCTATGAGGCTACCGCTAAGAGTGCGCAAAGCTCCAGGGCCTCATTAAATTCGCTTGCAACCTATTACGGTGATACAGTGTCCGAGGCAGTTTTCACCTATGACGCCGGGCTTATAGCCAAATTTATTGATGAGGCGCGCAAGACCTTCAATCAGGGGGCGATGCCGCTTTTCATTGATAAATATGCAGAGCACCTGAAGGGATTTAAGAAGAGAACGCAGGATCCGGGGAAAAACAGAGATTTCTGGTCAGAGCAATGCCATGCCCTCGTAGGGAGTAAGAAGTAAATGCTCAGAATTAAGCGAATTAATAAAAAGCTTGCTACACCTCAGTCATTAGAGCTTATTGAAAATCTTGAGCGCTGGAGAAAAGAGCTTGCACTGGCGCTTGGGCAAAACACTGCCGAGCTGCTGCCTCATGCCAGAATAGACAATGACTATATCAACTTCACTACAGAGCGCGAGGGAGGAACTCATGACAGTTCATTAAAGCAGTTAAATGCAAATGAGCAGAAGGAGTTTCAGAATCATATTGCACCGGTTATTGATTTTCTGGACAGCAAAAAGCCCTTGGCAGACAGCTCTCTTGAAACTCAGCGCAGCTATCTTTCAGCCTTAATCAGGTCAGCTGTACATCTGGTGGTGTTTGAACAGGGGGTATGTGTTTTACTGCCCTTTGAAACGCAGGATGAAGAGAAAGCAAGACTTGCTGCAGCTCCGCTCCCGCCTCCGGTTACTAAAAAAGGCTGCTTGTTGCCCCTGCTTTTAGGATTTCTGGGATTATTACTGCTGTTGCTTGCTCTCTGGTATTTCCTTTTAAGACCATGGCCGTTTGCAGGAAGCCTTAATGATGCCCCTGCGGACCAGCCTGCACAGGATACATCTGAGCAGGTTGCAGAGCCTGAAGAGACTGCACCTGTTAAAGAGCCTGAGAATGTTGCAAAGGAGACCGGGCAGGAGGATGAGAATACTGCAGATGAGAATGTCGTGGATGAGGAGGCCTTAAAAGCTCAGGAATTAGCAGAGCAGAAGCGTCTTGAGGAGGAACGCAGGGCACAGGAGGCTGCAGCTTTGAAATTAAAACAGGAGCAGGAGGCTAAGGAGAAGGCAGAACGTGCAGCCAGAGAAAAGGCTGCTCAGGAAAAGGCTGCCAGAAATGCGAAGGCTGTGCCTAAGTGCAAGACCTTAAAACAGGAAGGCACTATGCCTAAAATGGTAATTGCCTTTGACGGCTCCCAGTCCATGCTCATAAATGATGTACCGGGCAGTGCCTCACGCCTTGCTGCTGCCACATCAGCTGCCAGAAAGCTTGCTGATTCCATAGATAAGAATGTTGAGATCGGTTTTGTTGAGATAAATGGCTGTCCTGCCGCCAAATCCCGCGGTTTTTATACAGGTATTCAACGTCCGGCGCTTAAGGACACCATATCCGGGATCAATCCTATGCGCTATGACGGCATGACTCCGCTTGTTGACGGGCTGCAGCAGATATCCCGTATGACTGATGGTGTGAATGCTGATGCCGTGGGAATTTTAATCTCAGATGGAGAGGATACCTGCGCGGCCACCCGTAATCTTGATGTGTGCTCAGTTGCCAAAGCCATTCATAAGCGTAAGCCCCGTCTTAAGATCCACACCATACTGATAGGTGAGGATGCAGGACAGGCTGCATGTATTGCAAGGATCACCGGAGGTAAGGTGTTCTCTCCTAAAAATGCCAGTCAGATAAATGCAGATCTGCAGTCATCAGGATCTGAGATGAAGAAAGTTTGCGAGGAATAGTTATGTATAGCGGCACCATGTTAAACAGCGGCAGTGTAAAAAACTATGTCCCCATAGGTGAGGATGGGCGTCCGGTGTGGTCCTCAGCTGATGCCTTCCGTCAGGCTATAGCTCTGGCTCCTGCCTTAGGACGTAAATATTCAGATGTGCTTGCAGTCCCGCGCTTCAGTTCAGGCGGGGAGATGGTCAACTGGTTTGTTCCGTTTGAGCCAGAGGAGCCCGCAGGCCATCAGGTTGTGATGTGGGAGGCTGCATCTCCTGAGGAAAAAAGGGCGGCCATGAGCATCCTCAATGATTTTGAAAGACGTCTGAACTCCTTCGGTCATGATCTGCAGCAGCATGCCTTAACTGCAGATGATAAGGTATTTGCGCATTTTCTGACCGGAACCTCTGTTACTGAAAATCTGCCTGCAATTCATTTTCCTGATATAAACTGCGTATATATCGTGGATGGAAGGCCGGTAATTACATTCTGGGGATTTTTAAAAAGAGGTGCTGATTTAAGCTCATCTCCCTTTGAAGATCTACGTCCGAAAGTAACTCCCAGGGCAGATTCTGCCGCTGCCGAAAACACAACTGCCGCGGTGGCAGCAGTCCCATGGTGGAGGCGTCATCTGCTGTGTCTGTGCCTGTTACCTCTGTTGCTGGCACTGCTGGGTCTTCTAAGTTATCTGCTCTGGTGGTGGTTATTTGCAAGGCCTGTGAATTTACCTTTGTTTGAGGCAGTGCCTGATCTTAAGAACTGGTCATTAGAGCCTGCAAGGGATGAAAAGGATCCTGCGCATCAAAAAATAACTGTATCAGGTGTTGATACCACGGTGACACCGGTAGATGGTGTTGCTGCTAAAGATGGGGGAAATCTGACTGATGCCACCGTAGCTGATCCTGCAGTATCTGATGCAAATACTCCTGCAGACAAGACTGATGATGCATTGCTTCCTGATGAAAATATCCCTGATGCAAAGACCGCTGATAATGATGCCGGCGATGACGCTCAGAAAAATGATGGCGATGCCTTGGATGAAGCTTCAGCTCAGAAAGCAGATGATGATAAAACTGCTCCTGACAATTCTCAGGATCAGCATGCAGTAAATAAGACTGATCCTGTAGATCCTGATAATGCAGGTGCTGCTCAAAATACTGATGAAAACGGCAATATTAAGCTTGATAAAACTGCATTGAATGCCGGCAATGTGCAGGGGCTTGACGGGGCCTGGAATACCTCCTCAGGACTTGTAGATTCACGTACGGGCAAGCCGGTATCGATTAAGTACAGATTCAAGGGTGGAGACGGACAGGCTGAGATAACGCGCTCGGACGGAGTTAAGTGTCAGACTGCATCCAAGGGGACAGCTGCAAGCGGCGCCCTGTCTATTTCAGGCGGACTTGCTTCATGCTCTGACGGATCAAGCGTGCAGCTGCCAAAGGTTAAATGTACTCCGGATGCTGATGGTAAAACATCCTGTGTGGGAGTATACGATAACGGCAAGGGACAGACTGAGAACGTCAATATGGATCTTTACCGTTAAGCTATGAAAAGTGAAAACAGATTGTGAGAGTGAAAATTTATGCAGAAGATCTTTTTTAAAACAGCAATTGCAGGCCTGATTGTCACAACAGCCCTTGCTCTTGGCGGATGTAATGCAACCTCGGGTACAGCAAACAGCTCAAGTGTAAATAATCAGGCTTTAAATGATCCTAATGTATCTGCAGGCCTTAAGCATGAGGAGGCAAGCTTCTTTTCACAATCCGGTGCAGTTGCATGCGGAACCGGTGCCGGGATCGGTGCTCTGGCCTGTCTTCTTCTGAAGGATGATCATCGTGCAGGTTGTATTGCTCTTGCTGCTGCGGCCGGCTGTGCCCTTGGTATGGGGGCTAATTATATGATGGATAATGTGAGGTCCAATTATGCAACCACCGAGGAGCAGCTTGATGCTACCGCAAAGCAGGTGCAGAAGGATCTTGATATTACGCAGAATTTAAACAGCAATGCCAAAGAAGTGCTGGCAGATGATCAAAAGACCGTTGCCAAGCTGCTTAAGGATTATAAAAAGGGAGTTGTGACAAAAAGTGAGCTTGGCAAAAAGAGTGAGCAGCTTACAGCCAACATCAATTATTTAACTACGCAGAAGAAGGAGGCTGAGAACCGTCTGTCACAGGAGGAGCAAACCCGTAATGCGGTAGTGGCTGATGCAGGCGGTGAGGATGCTCTGGCAGCTGCCGATAAGAAATTATTACGCGAGCTTGATAATGATATCAGTACTTTGAAAAAGCAGATAGAGGAGGCCAATTCCACTATTGTTGCCTATTCCGAGCTGCAGAATAAGCTTGCAGTAAAGCTTTCATAGAAGGGATAAAAATGAAGAAGATTAATTATTTTGCTGTTATCGGTGCATTTTTTGTGCTGACAGGCTGCAGCGCAACACCGCAAAGCTGCGATCCGTCAGTAGATCCGGGCTTTTTCTCAAAAATGGGCTGTATTGCATCAGGCTCTTATGCAAAGCGTGTAGACGAGAAAAAACAGCATATTGCAGATCTCAGATCTGAATTATCTGCTTTATCACAGGATACACAGGAGCTTTATGCACAGGATACTCTTATTAAGGAGGAAAGGGCCAGGGCTCAAAGCCGTCTTGATCGCATTGATGAGGATTTGACTGCCTTAAAGGCCAAGGTGGATAAGCAGGAGGGACAGAGCTCTGCATTGTCAAAGCAGATTGCAAGTGCCCAGGCACAGTCAAAGACTGTAAGAAATCTGCCTGACAGCGCCTCTGTATTACAGAAAAAAACAGAAAAGCAGAAGCTGCAAAAAGAGCTTGATGATCTCTATGAGGTGATCTCAGCAACGCAGAAGTAGCCAGAGTCCTGTCGCAGAGCAACACATTCTTTTCTGAGGGAGGGACAGCACCCTCCCTGAGTTTTAAGCTCTGGCACGCAGGGATCTTCCGGGCAGGGCATATTTAAATGAAGTCCGTGGTTTTTAAACGCATAAAGCCCTGCGTTATCCTGGTAATACCTTTTTTTACGACTGGCTCATAAGTCACTCTTATCCGTCATATAACAAATTTTTGTTTTATCCGTCCGATATTCATGTGCAACAGACGCAGTCAGTGTGCCTGTTGCGCACTTTTTTTGCAGCTGTATAGAAAATCGTAAGCGTTTGCACGTAAATCTCATTAATTTCAGGTTTAGCAGAAGATCCCTTTAATAAGGGGTCTGAATGCTGTGCAAGCATGTTACAGCGTAAAATGTGACAGCTGACTAAATTCGCAATTCAAACGATTTCAAAAATAAGCTCCAGTTCACAGAAAACGTTTTCAGTGCAAGATTTTTGCTGACATACCACCTACAATAAACTCAACGGAAAGAGCAATGCTTAAATTTATCTTTTCGTAATTATTCATACAAATGACGAGGAGTAGTTATGAAGTTTGTTAAGACCCTGTTAGCAGCATCCTTAGGTGCAGCAATTGTCGCTTCTTCCATGAGCGCAGTTCAGGCCAAGCAGATCACTGTAGGTTTCTCTCAGATCGGTGCTGAGTCAGAGTGGCGTACTGCCAATACCAACGATGTTAAGGCTGCAGCTCAGGCTCACAACATCGATTTGAAGTTCTCCGATGCTCAGCAGAAGCAGGAAAACCAGATCAAGGCAATCCGTACCTTCATCGCTCAGAAGGTCGATCTCATCGGCTTCGTACCTATTGTTGCAACCGGCTGGGATAACGTTTTACGTGAAGCAAAGCGTGCCAAGATCCCTGTAGTCATCATGGATCGTGATCTGACTGTCTCTGATCCTTCACTCTATGTTGCAAAGATCGGTACTGATTCTGTTACTGAAGGTAAGAAGGCTTTCAACTGGATCGACGAATATGTTCAGAAGAACGGCATCAAGCCCCGTAACGGTGGTGACAAGATCAATATCGTTGTTCTGGAAGGTACCGTAGGTGCATCAGCTGCAACCGGCCGTTCCAAGGGCTTCAATGATGCTTTGGCTGCATCTCCCAACAAGGATAAGTACAATATCCTCGCATCACAGACTGGCGACTTCACCCGTCAGAAGGGCCAGGAGGTTATGGAGTCATTCTTAAAGTCATATCGTAATGATATCGATGTGCTCTTTGCTCAGAATGATGACATGGCTTTAGGTGCAATTCAGTCTATCGAGGCTGCAGGTCTCAAGCCTGCAAAGGACATCGTCATCGTTTCCTGCGACGCTGTTAAGGGTATCTTCCAGGCTATGATCGACGGCAAGGCCAATGCTACCGTCGAGTGCAATCCTCTGCAGGGTGACATCTTCTTCACCACCGCAGAAAAGATCCTAAAGGGTGAGGCAGTACCTAAGAGCGTATTCGTAGAAGAGGGCGTATATCCTGCAGACACTGCCAAGGAAGTCTTCCCGACTCGTAAGTACTAATTTGCAAGTATTGCAGTTTATGAAAACTGCCCGGTACTTGTGATAAGTGCATAAGGCACTTATTCAGGGGGATGAGTTTTCATCCCCCTGTTAAATTTTACAGGGGTATTTTTACCTTAGTCATTCACTCATTTCTCAGGAGGGCTCAATGGCCTCTGACAATGATTTAATCCTTAGGATGGAACATATAGATATGTTCTTCCCTGGAGTGAAGGCGCTTAAGGATGTGTCCTTCAACCTAAGACGTGGTGAGATCCACTCGCTTATGGGTGAAAACGGCGCCGGCAAGTCTACCTTGGTCAAGGTACTGACTGGTGTATATCAGAAAACCGCCGGTGACGTTATTTACTGTGGCAGTCATATTGAGCCCAAATCTCCGCTTGAAAGTCAGAAAATCGGTATTTCCACGGTGTATCAGGAGGTTAACCTCTGTGCCAACCTCTCAGTTGCCGAGAACATCTATATCGGTCGTGAGCCGCGTACCAAGCTGGGTGCTATCGACTGGAAGACTATGGAGCAGCGTTCTAAAAAGCTGCTGCATGATTCCCTGGGTATCGATATTGATGTCACCAAGCTGTTAAGTTTCTATCCTGTTGCCATGCAGCAGATGATTGCTATTGCACGTGCCATCGATACCCGCTGCAAGATCCTTATTCTTGATGAGCCGACATCCTCTTTATCAGAGCGTGAGACCGAAAAGCTTTTTGAGATCATGCGTAATCTGCGCTCAACCGGCATCTCAATTATCTTTATTTCACACTTCCTAGAGCAGATCTATACCATCTGTGATCGCATTACTATTTTGCGTGACGGTACTTATGTCGGTGAATATGAGATTAAGAATCTGCCGCGTATTGAACTTATCTCCAAGATGATGGGTAAAGAGGTCAATGAAGGCGAGATCGAATCAAATGTTGATAAATCAAAGCCCAAAGACAAGCACATTATCGATACAGATAAGGTAGTGGTTCCCGGCAAGGTCAAGGATCTGTCCTTCAACATCAAGCAAGGTGAGGTGATAGGTCTTGCAGGTCTTTTAGGATCAGGACGTACTGAAATTGCCGATATGCTTTTCGGTCTGACTCCTAAAACCTCCGGCACCATGAAGGTAGATGATCTTGAGATCTCCTTTAAGTGTCCGATGGATGCTATGAAGAAGCGTATCGCTTTCTGCCCTGAGGATCGTAAGATTTCTGGTATTTTTGCCGATCTTACGGTACGTGAAAACATCATCATGGCTCTGGTTGCCAAAAACGGCATGTTCAGCCATATGTCACGCTCAAAGCAAAATGAGCTTGCTGATTATTATATTAAGCTCCTTAGAATCAAGGTCTCTGATAGAGAGCAGCTGGTAGGACAGCTTTCAGGCGGTAATCAGCAGAAGGTGATCATTGCAAGATGGCTTGCAACTCAGCCTTCACTTTTAATTCTTGATGAGCCTACCCGTGGTATTGACGTCGGAACAAAATCTGAAATTGAGGCCCTGGCAGTTGCTCTGGCTAAGGAAAAGGGAATGTCCGTGGTATTCATCTCAGGTGAGATGGGTGAAATGGTCAGAACCTGTTCCCGCATCATCGTGATCCGCGATCACATCAAGCTAACAGAGCTTGCAGAGGATGAGATTTCAGAGACTCATATCATGCAGGCTATTGCAGGAGATTACCATGGACATGCTTAGGAAATTCTCCCACAGCTCGCTGGCCTTACCTTTGCTATGCTTAGGTGCGTTGCTGTTGTTTAATGCCATCTTCGTATCCGGATTCTTTGATATTCAGGTTATGGATAATGGCAATCTGTACGGCCGTCCCATTGATATTCTGCGCCGTTGCTCCTCACTTATCATTCTGGCTCTGGGCATGACCTTTGTCATTGCCACTGGTGGTGTTGATATTTCAGTCGGTGCCGTGGTAGCAATTTCATCTGCAACCATCTGCTGCCTCTTAGGCGGTGATATTTCAGGTGAGGCTCACAATCCCTTTGCTGTTGCAATCATCGCAGCTATCGGTGTAGGCGTACTTGCCGGAATGTGGAATGGCTTCCTTGTCTCCAAGGTTAAGATCCAGGCCATGGTGGCAACCCTTATTCTGTTAACAGCCGGCCGTGGTATTGCACAGCTGATGACTGACGGTCAGATCATTACTGTTTACTACCGTCCCTTTGAGTGGATTGGCGGTAATATTCCTGGATGTCCAATTCCTACCTCCATGCTGATGGCTCTGGCCATGGTGCTGCTGGTACTCTTTATAGATAAGAAAACCTCAATCGGCACCATGATTCAGGCAGTAGGAATTAACCAGAATGCATCCCGTTATACCGGTATTAATGTCACTCTGGTGCTCTTTGCTGTGTATGTGTTCTCAGGCTTCTGCGCCGGTACCGCAGGCTTAATAGAATCTTCAATGATCCGTGCTGCTGATGCTAATAATGCAGGTCTTAATATGGAGATGGATGCCATCTGTTCTGTTGTCTTAGGTGGTACGTTGATGATAGGCGGCAGATATTACATCGGCGGTACCATCATCGGTGCTATTACCATCCAGACTCTGACTACAACCATGTACGCAGTAGGCGTTCCTTCAGAATGTCTGCCTGCGGTTAAGGCTGTGGTAATTCTGGCTATCATCGTGCTTCAGTCTCAGAAGTTTAAAACCATGTTTGCAAATTATCGCTTAAAGAAGCTTGATAAGGCTCAGGGTAAGGAGGCTGCAAATGCGTAAGTTCTTCTCAAATGCAGTTGCGTCACAGTATTTCTCATTCTATGTGACCCTGATCCTGTTTGTTGTTCTGTTCGGTGCAGGCTCATTGTTATATCCGGGCTTTTTCAGCCTGCAGGTATTTCTGAACCTGTTTATCGATAACGCTCCGGTGATCATTATCTGTGTTGGTGTTACCTTCACGATCCTCTCTGGCTTTGGCGGTATCGATCTGTCAGTTGGCGCTGTCGTTGCATTAACCTGCATGACCTTAGCCGTACTGATGCGTGATACCTCTCTAAGTCCCTTTGTCTGCATGGGCATTGTGCTGATCATGGGGCTGGTGGTTGGTGCCTTAAACGGTTTTTTGATCACCTATTTTAAGCTTCAGCCTTTTATCGTGACCTTAGGTACCATGTTCCTCTGCCGCGGCTTGACTGCAATTTTGTCCCGTGACAGTGTGCCTATTGATAATGAACTTTATGGAGAGCTGGCTTTCTGGTCTGTTGAGATTGGTGATTGCTTCTTATCCTTAGGTGCAATCGTAGCCTTGATTGTAGTAGTGGTTGCTACCATTGTGCTTAAGTTCACATCCTTTGGTCGTGGAGTATATGCAGTAGGTGGTAATGAGCAGTCAGCATCTCTGATGGGCTTGAAGGTCTCTAATATCCGTATGAAGGTTTATATGATCTCAGGCTTCTGCTCAGCACTTGGCGGTATTGCATACTCTCTAATCATGCTGTCAGGCTACACTCAGCACGCATTAGGCATGGAGATGGATGCTATTGCATCGTCCGTCATCGGCGGTACCCAGCTTATGGGCGGTGTAGCCTTTATTCCTGGTTGCTTGGTCGGTGTGATGATTCAGGGTACTATCCTGACCATTATTTCCTTCCAGGGTACCTTATCTGCATGGTGGACCAAGATTGTGGTAGGTGTACTGCTGTGTGCCTTCATCATGATGCAGGCTCTGGTAAATGAGCATAAGAACAAGCTCATGAGACTATCTGCAGAGGATAGCAGTGGAAAGGATAAGAAATAACTTTTTTTAAGTTTCAGCCAAAGGTCAGGGAGCGTATTCCTGACCTTTTTTATTTGCAGATAATAATCATTTGCAGTCTTTGTTTTGATACCATGAGAAAAATGTCTATGGTATTTTTGAGTGCTGCCTATGAATGAGTATGTAAAAGACTTAAAGCATGTTCCCTATGGTATGGGGAATTTTGCTGGCATTCGTGAGAAAGATTTTGCTTATGTAGACAAAACACAATTTATAGAAGTCTTAGAGCGGGAATATATTTGGCATCCGTTTATTGTACGTCCGCGTCGTTTTGGGAAGACTTTATTTACCAATACACTCTTGTCTTATTAC
>CAVFIO010000015.1:0-31290 GCA_963622535.1 Akkermansia muciniphila | reverse complement strand
TCATCCTGACTTTGATAACAGATTTATACTGAAAAAGGGTAACAGTCGTCTAAATGTGTACTATGTACCGGTGATTACACCGGAGGATAACGGTATCTTAAGGCTTTATCGCTCTTCTTCATTCTTTTTAGATAATAATTATAAGATCCGCGATGTTGCAGCTAATAAGCCGGCATATACACCGGATTACGTGCTTGAGTTTATCGAAGGTAAGCATCGTCGTTATGTGATTGCAGATGCCAAATACACCAGAATGCAGAATCTGATGGAAGGCGATCAGATGATGAAGCTTCTTTTAAAATATAAGTTTGGCCTTAAAACCATAGAATCTGCAGACTATGTCAGCAAAATAGTGTTCTTCTGCGGACGCCCTGAGCTTCCGGAAAATGCGGAGCTTGAGATCCCGGTAATTGCTGATTACCCCAATCCAAAAAGCGGCGCGCGTGATTCTGAGATCCATGTGGTAAGTCTATCCGAGCTTAGTGCGCCTCAAATCGATCACACCATTTTTGCAAAATAATTGCATTGTTTATAAACAGGTGATACAAGCGACATTTTTTCGTAAATGTATACAAGTCAGTTTGTTATAATGTCGCTGATAAGCTTAATGCAAAAGGAGCTGTGTGCAAAAAAGCAACACAGGTCTGTTAAAGAATTTTTTTGTTTTAGGAGTAACTGATGAAAGTTGCAGTTTTAGGCGCAGCCGGCGGTATCGGCCAGCCCCTTTCTTTAATCCTCAAGACCAACCTTCCTGCTGGCTCACAGCTGAGCCTCTATGACGTAGCACCTTTCACCCCCGGTGTTGCTAAAGATTTAAGCCACATCCCTACCGATGTCGAGGTTGAAGGCTTTACTGGTGCTCCTACTGATTCTGCTCCTGTTCAGCAGTGCGTCAAGGATGCTGATGTTGTCGTTATTTCTGCAGGTGTTGCCCGTAAGCCTGGCATGACCCGTGATGATCTTTTCAACATCAATGCATCCATCATTGCTGGCCTTATCAACAACGTTGCTATTGCTGCTCCTAAGGCATGCATTGCTATCATTACCAATCCTGTTAACTCAACTGTTGCTATTGCTGCAGAAGTTTTGAAGGCTAACGGCGTTTACGATGCTCACCGTCTCTTCGGTGTTTCTGTTCTTGATACCCTCCGTTCTGAGACCTTCTTAGGTGAAGAATACGGTATGTCCAAGAAAGACATCCGTATCAATGTCATCGGCGGTCACAGCGGCGTTACCATCATTCCTCTGCTTTCTAAGACCTTAGGTTATGATGCATTATCCCAGGAGCGTATTGAGCAGCTGACCGATCGTATCCAGAACGCTGGTACTGAGGTTGTTGAGGCTAAGGCCGGTGCTGGTTCTGCTACCTTGTCAATGGCCGCAGCTGGTGCACGCTTTGCCCTTAAGATTGTTGACGGTCTTCAGGGTAAGACCGGTGTTACCGAAAATGCTTACGTTGAAGGCGGTAACAAGTATGGTCAGTTCTTCGCTCAGCGCGTACTCTTCGGTACTGCAGGCTGGGAGAAGGTTCTCGACTGGGGTAAGGTTTCTGACTACGAGCAGAAGCTTATCGACGGTGCTGCTGAGACCCTGAAGAAGAACATCGACAAGGGTGTTGAATTTGCAAAAGACTGGGTTTCCAAGAATAAGTAATTTAGCCTGTTAAGCCAGTTTAGAGCCTCTGCAGCCAAAAGCTGTGGAGGCTTTTCTTTTGTCTAAAGAAAAAAGAAGCTTCTCCGTTATATGAGATATGAAAAACTTGTATAGGGATGCAGATGAGTAAGCTTAAATTTAAATTTGTATTATTGGCGTTATGCACGTGTACGCCAGTATATGCGCTTCAAAGTGCTTCCTATGATCCGGCAACAGCCGCTCAGGCAACGGTAATTCACTCCCAGTCAGCAACTTTCTCCCAGAATCAGAAGGCCTTCGAGACGGCGCGTGAGCATGCTGCAACCGAGGTTTATTCATCCAGAAAACTCAATGCCATCATTGAGGATCACTCTCTCTTCAGTGTGGTCCGTGATCAGGACAGGTGTCAGTTTACTCCGGATATTGAGGACAGGGCCCGTATCGTCAAGTTGCCTGCTTTCATGTTTGCCTGGGGTGATATGCTAATCAGCGGGATCTGTGTGCAAAAGGATGAGGATCTCGGGCTGACTTATATTAAACGCGCGGCCAAAGAAGCCTACGGACCTGCGCTTGAACGTATGGCCTTTTATTATGAAAATGGCTATATGGTAGAGGTTGATCGTAAGCTTTCTGAACGCTATATGCATACCTCTGCAGTGTTGGGATCGAAAACGGGGCGTCTTGGCTGGGCGGATATGCTTGTTCGAGGCTATGGCACTCCTGCAATGTATGAGGAGGCCTATTCCTGGCTTTATCACGCAAATTACAAGGATGAATATTCAAAACTTAAGCAGAAGTATTTAGAGAATGAGCTGAGCAAACGCCTGCCACCTGAGGTGGTTGCGCGCAATAAACAGGTATCGTACGAATATTAGCTGTATGAAGGGGGCTTAGGCTCCCGTTTTTTTTTTTTGAGTCTTAGAAAAATAGGGCGCAGGGGGCTTTTTCATTGCTATAGTGCAAAATCTAAAAAAATCACCGCGTTGTCGTTTACAATAATCAGATCTGATTTCAAGCAGTATTGTGCGCTGACGTAAGTAAAAGCGTCACCGCCATCGAGGAACACGATGTTTGATAACCTTACCCAAAGATTAAACCGCACCTTAAAGAATATCAGCGGCAAAGGCCGTATCACTGAAGATAATATTAAAGACACCCTGCGTGAGGTGCGCACCGCCTTATTAGAGGCGGATGTTGCTCTGCCTGTTGTCAAATCCTTTACTAATCGTGTTAAGGAGCGTGCTCTTGGACAGGAGGTTGCTCTTTCGCTAACACCAGGTCAGGAGTTTATCAAGGCAGTTCACGCTGAGCTCATCAATACCATGGGAGGTGAAACTGCAGAGGTAAATCTTGCCTGTCAGCCTCCTGCCGTTATTTTGCTTGCTGGTCTTCAGGGTGCCGGTAAAACCACTTCTGCTGCCAAGTTAGCTCTTTATTTAAGAGATCGTCTTAAAAAGAAAGTTCTGATGACCTCTGTTGATACCTATCGTCCGGCTGCTATGGATCAGCTAAAGTCACTAGGTGAGCAGGTTCAGATCGATTGTTATCCTTCAGATCCCAAAGATAAGCCTGTTGCAATTGCAAAGGCTGCCCTGGAGATGGCCAGGCTTAAGGCCTACGACGTCATGATCCTGGATACTGCAGGTCGTCTGGCAGTTGATGAAGCCATGATGAATGAGGTAAAGGAATTACATCATACTGTAAATCCTATTGAAACCTTCTTCGTGGTCGATGCCATGACCGGTCAGGACGCAGCTAACACGGCCAAGGCTTTTGCTGAGGCATTGCCATTGACGGGCGTCGTTCTTACCAAGGCCGATGGTGATGCCCGTGGTGGTGCTGCTTTATCTGTAAGAGAGATTACCGGAAAACCCATTAAATTCATCGGTATGGGTGAGAAGATTGAGGCCTTAGAGCCCTTCCACCCTGATCGAATCGCCTCCCGTATTCTCGATATGGGCGATCTGCTGTCCTTAATTGAGGATCTGCAGCGTAATGCAGATATGGATCAGGCAAAGAAATTTGCCGATAAAATCAAAAAAGGTGAGGATTTTACCTTTGATGATTTCCGTGAGCAGATCCAGCAGATGAAGAAGATGGGCGGTATGACCGGTCTTCTCGATAAGCTGCCGGGCATGGGCAAGATTTCAGATGACATCAAATCAAAGGTTAACGACAAGGCGGTAGATCACCTCGAGGCGATCATCAACTCCATGACCCCTAAGGAGCGCCGTAATCCTGATATCATCAAAGGATCCCGAAAAAAACGTATTGCCTTGGGTGCAGGAGTGCAGGTACATGAGGTAAATCAGCTCCTGCGTCAGTTTGAAATGACCCGTAAGATGATGAAGAAGATGGGCAAGGGCGGTATGCGTAAGATGGCCTCAGCTATGCGCGGCATGATGGGGGCTATGGGAGGCATGGGCGGAATGCCTGGGATCGGGGGCATGTTTAAGCGTCGCTAATTTGATATATAAGCCATTTTAAGCGAATTTAATCAGTCTTGATGTTATTGCCTGTTGAGATCTTGATTTTTATGCGTCCGCATGTATAATAGTGCGACTGTATTTTTAGTTAATTTTACAGCTCAGCTTGCTGAGCTGACATTTTTATAAAGGTAATGCGAAATGGTAGTCATTCGTTTACGCCGCTTAGGCACCAACAAACGTCCTTTCTATCACGTGCTCGTTGCTGATCAACGCTTTGCTGCTTCTGGTCGCTTCATCGAGCAGGTCGGCTTCTTCAACCCGATCGCTTCTGGCAAGGAAGTACGTCTTCGTTTAGACATGGACGCAATCAACGCCTGGATCAGCAAGGGTGCTAAGCCTTCTGATCGTGTTGCTCGTTTGATCAAAGAGAACGAGATGGGCGCTGAGGCTGTTGCTCAGGCTCGTAAGGATAAGCACGACAAGGCTGTAGCTGCTAAGGCTGCTGCCAAGGCTGAAGCTGCAAAGAAGGCCGCTGAAGAAGCTGCCGCCACTGCTGAGGCTTAATCGAATTTGGCTGCTTTCACAGCAGACGATTCGCCGCGTCCCATCGGTAGACTTGGTTCTGCCTATGGACTGAAGGGCTGGATGAAGGTCCAATCCTTCGCAAGCCAACCAGAGGATCTTTTTGACTACTCGCCATGGTATATCCGCCGACGCGGGGGAGAATGGCGTGAGGTCCGGGTTGAAGATTACAGACCGCACAATGGAGCATTTGTTGCAAAGTTGGATGTGGCCGCCACTCCTGAGGAAGCAAAACTTTTTGCAGGAATGGATATAGGGATCAGACGTTCAAGTCTGCCCCAGCTCGGTGATGACGAGATTTATCTTTCCGATCTGATCGGATGTGAAGTGATCGGCATCAACGATGTAGTGCTCGGCAAGGTGTCGAGAATATGGGATCAAGGAGCCTCCCCTATTATGGTGGTGTCTCCCTCTGACCGCCCGGCATTAGGTAAGAAAGATGATATCCTGATACCTTATGTCGCAGGCCCGATCGTTACCGCTGTTGATCTCGAAGCGAGAACGGTTAGGGTAGAGTGGGGCGAAGATTATTAACCATGTGGTTTGGTTGTATTTCGCTCTTTCCGGAAATGTTTGCAGCGATCACTCAGTCTGGAGTGACGCGCAGGGCATGTGAGCGTGGGCTTATTGAAGTCCATACTTATAATCCCCGTGAGTTTACTCACGACAAGTATCAGACCGTGGATGACAAGCCATACGGCGGCGGTCCCGGTATGCTGATGAAGGTTCAGCCGCTTAGGGATGCAATTCATGCAGCTAAGCGAGATGCTCCTTCCGGAACAAAGGTTGTCTGTATGTCCCCTCAGGGAACACAGCTCAATCACTCTCTGGTCACGCGATTCCATGAATGGGGTTCAATGATCCTGGTAGCAGGTCGCTACGAGGGCATTGATGAACGCGTCCTTCAGACTGAAGTCGATCTGGAGGTTTCAGTTGGTGATTACGTGCTGTCGGGAGGGGAACTTCCCGCAATGTGCATCATCGACGCAGTTTCAAGAATGGAACCGGGGGTTCTCGGTGACATTCGTAACGCTGAAGAGGATACTTTTGCACAGGGTCTGCTTCATTTTCCTCAGTACACACGTCCTGAGGTGATCGATGGAATGGAAGTTCCTGCGATATTAATGAGCGGAGATCACGAAAAGATCCGGCGTTGGCGCCTGGAGCAGGCTTTGGGACGTACTTATGATAGACGTCCGGACTTGCTTAAGGGGCGAGACCTGAGTAAAGAAGAGAGTAAGCTTTTGTGCCACTATCTTCAGAGCAAGGGTGAATAAGGTTTTAACTTTTATTTTGAAAGGTGCATACAAATGGCCAGTCATCCTATTATTGACGCACTCGAGAAAGAGCAGCTTCGTACCGATATCCCTGAGTTCTTCCCTGGTGATACCGTTCGTGTCGAAGTAAAGGTTGTTGAAGGCGAAAAGACCCGTCTTCAGGCTTTCGAGGGCAACGTTATTGCTAAGCGTAATCGTGGTTTGAACTCTTCTTTCACCGTTCGTAAGATGTCTTCTGGTGAAGGCGTTGAGCGTGTGTTCCAGACCCATTCTCCTTTGATCGCATCTGTTAAGGTTACCCGTCGCGGTGATGTTAACCGTGCTAAGCTTTACTACCTCCGTAAGCTTACCGGCAAGGCTGCACGTATTCGCGAGAAGGTCTAATAGATCGCTTTCTCAAAAAAAAGCCTGGTTTATCCAGGCTTTATTTTTAGTTTGTACCTTTTTTTGATGCTTAGGGCTTTAAGCTTTATTTTTTTTCATCGTCATCTAAAACAAATTCAAAGCCTGCGTCAGTGCTGTTAGTATCCTCTCGCTCCTTTCCTTCAGTGCTGCCATTATCATCATCAGATACGAATTCCATTACAGAATTATCATCTTCAGCCTCATCTTCCTCTCTGCATTCGCCTAGGGAAATATCAAGAGCATTCATGGCTGCAGCAAGTGGAATTCCAATATGTTCTTCCTTGGCGATCAGTTGCTCCATGGCCTGATAAGGGACCACGATATCTTCAAGATGGCCGCCAAAGGTGGTTTTAAAGGATATTCCATTTTCATCAGAGATAAAATCCTTAACAGCCCCTGCGCCTATTGATAAAACGATGGTTTTGTCTGCCAGCACGTAATCCATTGGAACCTGTACTCCAGGAACAGTAGCGTTAACCAGAAGGTGAGGAGTGACACCGCTGTCGATAAACCAGCTGTAGTATGCATTAAATAGATAAGGATGAAATTTGATGAGTCTTGTCATATGAGTAGTGCTCCAGCAATGATTGTGGTCATTTTACAAAGCGCTTATTTCTATGTGAAGTATCTGGATGAGAGTTTTTATATAAATGGGCGCAGAGTCTCTGGGATCAGATTTTTTTCGGCAACCACAGGAGTATGCAGGAAGAATATTTTTCCTATGAATATGTTGATACAAAAAAAAGACCGGGGCGAACCCGGCCTTTTGAATTGATAGCCAATTCGATATTAACGCTTGGAGTACTGAGGGCGCTTGCGGGCCTTGTGGAGACCAACCTTCTTACGCTCAACAGCACGAGCATCACGAGTAACGAAGCCTGCTTTGCGAAGTGCAGAGCGGAATGTCTCGTCGTACTGGATCAAAGCACGGGTAATGCCGTGACGGATTGCGCCGGCCTGACCGGTGATACCGCCGCCGACTACAGTGACGTAAATATCCAGCTTGTCGGTGAGCTCAAGCAACTCTAGAGGCTGGGTCACGACCATACGAGAGGTCGGACGGCCGAAGTACTGCTCTAAGGACTTGCCATTGATTTCAAGCTTGCCAGAGCCCTGCTTAATGAATACGCGGGCGGTGGATTCCTTGCGGCGGCCAGTGCCGTAATACTGATTTGCAGCCATTTCCTATTGCTCCTTAAATCTTGAGTTCCTGAGGCTGCTGAGCACCGTGATTGTGGGTCTCACCAGCATACACCTTGAGTTTACGGAACATGGCACGGCCAAGAGGTCCCTTCGGAAGCATACCGCGAACGGCTCTTTCGATGATCTCTTCAGGCTTGCGCTGCTGCAGCTCGTTGAAAGAAGCTTCTTTAATGCCACCTGGGAAGCCAGTGTGGTGATAGTACTTCTTATCAAGAGACTTGTTGCCGGTAACCTTAACCTTAGAGGCGTTGATTACGATTACGTAATCACCGGTATCTAGGAAAGGAGTGTACTCCGGCTTGTGCTTACCGCGCAGACGGCTTGCAATCTCAGTGGCGATGCGGCCTAAAGTCTGGCCATTTGCATCGATGACAAACCACTCACGCTTAATAGTGGATGGCTTAGCAACATAAGTTTTCATTATTAACCCTTTATTTCAGATCATTACTGATCCTAAAAAATCAGAGATATCTCTCTGGTAAATTCCAAACAAACCGTCCTCGCGACAGGTTTGCGCCAGGCCGACACGGGTGGGAATCCGTTGCCCGACTAAAGGGGCGTGCGTATTATACACGTTCTTTATTTTTTTTTATCAAATTTAAGCTAATTTTTCGCATGAAAATGCGTTTTCAGACTGGAGTCGCATGTCAAAAAAAATTTTACTAATTCTGATCTGTAAAAATATCATTACTGTATCCATGTATAAGGCAGAGAAATTTTACCTGGTGTTTTGATTTCTTTGCTCAGCACCACTAAAAAACTTTTGATTTCCATATAAAATTTAAAATCGGTTGTCTTTTAGTAGTTGTTTTCTGAACTTAGGAAATTCATCATGATTTACATGCTTATTGTTGTTGGTTTTATTGTTGGCTTCTTCCTTGGTGCCGGTTGCTATGCCATGGGACTGGTGAAATTCCTGCCTAATCATCGTATGCAGGATGAGCTTACGCGTACCAAGCGCGAGCTGGCTGCGTCCAAACGAGTTTTAGACGAGGTTTTTAAAACCTCATCAGAGCTTTTCTCTGAGTTGGATAAGAGCTATCACGCGTATGCAAAATTCATGAATGACGCTGCATCAAAGCTTTCATCTACAGATGGCTCCTTATTTACTCCCCAAAACGAGCTTGAGGTTGAAGATAGCTTAAAGAAGATGCTAGGTGGTAAACATCTTGAGGATTTCAATGCTGAAGCCGGGGCATCTGATGTTGATAAGGATGTTATCAATGATGTTGAAGAAAAGACCGCCGAGACAGAGGTTTCAGACAATAGTAAAGATGCGTTAAATGAAAATGCGGAGACAGGTTCCGGGCTTGTTGATGCAAAGGAGACTATCAACGTTGTAAAGAGAGCAGAACCTGCTGAGACTGAAGAAAAAATCTGATTTTTTTCTAAAGGCTAAGTTTTATCAAAGACAGAAAATATATAAATTTAACTATATAAAGCTTCACTGGCGTGAAGTTATGATGAATTTTAAGAGACAAGAGGATATGAATATGAACTTTAAACGTACGGCAGCTGCAGTTGCAGTTATCTGCGGATTAACTATGACCTCGGCCTCATTAGCCCCGGCTTTTGCATCAGCTCCATTTTTCGGAGCAGAGAGTGCGGACGGACAGACTCCATCCCTGGCCCCTATGGTCAAGCAGGTGTTGCCTAGCGTTGTGAACATTCAGGTTAAGGGCAAGAAGAGTGTGGATGTTCCCACCCTTCAGATACCTGACGAGTTCAGATTTATGTTCCCGGGCTTAGATAACCAGAGCCGCAAGCAGCAGCGTGAATTTAAAGCCTTAGGCTCAGGCGTTATCATCAATGCCAAGGAAGGTCTCGTCGTGACCAATTTCCATGTTGTTGACGGTGCCGATGAGATCAAGATTGAAACCTCTGACGGCCGTTCATTCGAGGCTAAGAAATTAGGTGAAGACAAGCATACGGATCTTGCTTTGTTAAAGCTCAAGGATTTTAGCAATTTAACCGAGATGAATCTTGCAGATTCAGACGAATTGCAGGTAGGTGACTTTGCAATCGCAATCGGTAATCCTTTCGGACTTGGACAGACTGTAACCTCAGGCATTGTGTCAGCTCTGGGCAGATCCGGTTTGAATATTGAGAATATCGAGAACTTTATTCAGACTGATGCTGCCATCAACAGCGGTAATTCCGGCGGTGCTCTGGTAAATCTCAAGGGTGAGCTGATCGGCATCAATACCGCCATTTTGGGACCTAATGGCGGCAATATCGGTATCGGATTTGCCATTCCTGCAAATATGGTAAAGACCGTAACTGATCAGATCTTAAAGTATGGTGAGGTCAAGCGTGGCATGCTGGGTGTAACCGGATCTGAGCTCAATGCTGATCTTGCCCAGAGCTTTGGCTACTCACAAAGCTCAGGAGCTTTCGTAAATGAGGTTATGAAAGGATCTGCTGCAGAAAAAGCCGGTATCAAGTCAGGCGATATCATTACTACCGTAAACGGTAAGAAGGTATCCTCCTTTGCTCAGCTTCGTGCGGCGGTTGCTACAAACCGTCCCGGCAGCACCATTGAGGTTGGTGTGTTCCGTGATGGTAAGGATTTGACATTGAAGGTAAAGCTGGGTGATGAACAGAGCTTTGATGACGATGATGATGACGACGATGCTTCAGAATTAGCTCCTGCCTTGGAAGGTGCTACCTTGTCAAATGATGACAAGGGCGTCAGGATTGATACCGTTCAACGCGGATCTATGGCTCAGCGCCTGGGATTAAGACAGGGAGATGTTATTACCGGTCTCAATCGTTCTGAGGTAAAGAATGTTGCAGAGCTCAAGCAGATGCTGGGTAAGGCTAAAGGCCGTATCAGTGCCTTGCGTATTGTCAGAGGTAATTCTGAGATTTTCATTACCATAAGATAATCAAAAGTACATTTTCCATGTGAGCTAGGTCACCTAGGTTCTCTTAGGTGGCCTTTTTGCTTCAGCAAGCAGTCATTTTCAGCATTTTGTATTTGACAGATAACATCTGATCCCCTAATTTACATCTTGAATTTCCATGTAAATCATCTGAGATGAGCCTTTTGCTATGTCACCAGTGATCAAAAAAACATTGACCGTCGTTGGTATCCCTGCATTACTGGGGGTAATTGTCGGCATAATTATCTTGGTGGTAAATCCCAAGGCCGGACAGCATGTAGGCGATGTTCTCTATTCCAAGGGGGTAAATGTTGATACCTATGCCTACGCAGTTGCAAGGGCTGCTCCAAGTGTGGTTAATATCTATGTAACTGGCCTGAATACTGATTATTCCGGTACTGAAAAAAAGCTTGGTACGGAGAGTGCTGATGTGACCAATTCTGCATCAGGTGTCATTATGCGATCTGATGGATATATTGTTACAAACTATCATGTGGTTCCATCTCAAAATGAGCCGGGGCAGGCTATATGGGCCATGCTCAGAACAGGTGAGCTCTACCAGGCTTTTGTCGTGGGATACGATCCCCGCACAGATCTGGCTGTTTTAAAGGTTGATGCCCCTGGTCTTAAGGCAATACCTCTGCAAAGCTCTAATCATGAAACTCAGGTAGGGGACGTTGTTCTGGCAATTGGTAACCCCAATAATTTAGGTCAGACGGTAACGCACGGCATTATTTCAGCAACAGCGCGCTCAGGCTCCGGGCTTATTGCCAGAAATCAGATGAATATCCGTGAGGGGTTGCAGGACCTGATTCAGACTGATGCTCCGATTAATAATGGCAACTCAGGCGGGGCTCTGGTAAATACCGCAGGTGAGATGGTCGGTATTAATACAGCCTCCTTTAACGGATATCAAACCTATGGTATCGGTTTTGCGGTGCCTACAAAGCTGGTAACGGCGGTGATGTCAGAAATCATATCCCACGGTCGCGTGATCCGCGGTTATCTCGGAATATCTGATGATGGTTCTGTTCCACTGCCAAATCAGAAGGGAGTTGGAGTAAAGGTCGGGTTTGTTGATCCTTCAGGACCTGCTGAGGGCGTTTTAGAGGTGGGGGATATTATCTATGAGGTGGATGGTGAGCGCTTTAGCACCTTAAAGGAATTAATCGGTTACATCTCCCGCAATACTCCCGGTACTGTTCTGACCTTTAAGCTTTTACGTAATGATGTGGAAATGGAGCTTAGCGTAACTCTGGCAGAGGACAGGATTGGAATGTAGTATCGCAAGGTTCAATCAGGGGAAAGAAAAGGCTCCTTAACGGAGCCTTATTTATAGGACGGGTATTAGTTTAATCCCTGCAGCTTCTTTCTGGCGACGCTTTCAATTAAATCAACAGCGCCTTCAATGCCAAAGGTACCGGAATTTACCAGCATGTCGAAATTGTCATAGGGGTTGTCATAATACTGATGACGGCGACGATAGGTACTGCGGGCCTCGTCAACGCGACGGATTGAAGCCTCGGACTCCTCTCTGCCACCAATCTGCAGATCCTCCATGCAGTGACGCAGACGGTCATCAAAAGGTGCATAGATATAGACACGCAATACGTTCTCACGCTTTCTCAGAATGCTTTCAGCACAGCGGCCGATAATAATGCAATTGCCTTTTTCTGCATAGTCCTCGATAACATTGCGCTGTACTTCATAGAGTTTTTCTGATGAGTTGTACACCCCAAAATTGAAGAGATAGGTCTTACGCATGAAAAAGCGGTTGTAGCCAGGATGCTCATCCAGGCGTGAGATCTCAGGAATGGTCATATTCATACGACGGGCAGATTCTGCGACGATGTCTCTATCCAGGATCTCAAAGCCCAAATTTCTGGCAAGTCTCTGACCTATGGTACGTCCCATAGATGCAAACTCACGTGATATGGTTATTACCGGAGCTTTCATAGATTATTTTCTCCAAAATTCCTGTCAGACCGCGACACCACGTTTGGCCTGCATGCGTCTTACCCACATGGACAGGCTGAAGTTTATGACAAAGTAAATAAGAGCTGCTGTACCATAGAGTACGAATACATCTGATACGTTAATAGTTCCAATACCGTTATACACGTTAGCAGAGCTCAGGATTTTACGTACGCGGGACATCAGCTCAATAGTTGCCACGTTAGCTAGGAAGGATGAGTCCTTGATGGTGGTGATGATCTGTGACAGTAATGTCGGGACAACCTTGCGCAGAGCCTGAGGCAGAATGATGTAGTACATGGTTTTGACTACGCCAAAGCCCTGGCTGTAGGCTGTCTCAAACTGTCCACGGGGGATAGCGTTTAAGCCGCCACGGATAATTTCAGCAATAACTGATGAAGTATAAACAGTCAAAGCCATTGATGCTTTAAAGAGCATCTTGGTTTCAACTGATGAAAGTCCAAACAGCGGATGTCCAAAGAAATCAGGCACAGGGCAGAAAACAACCGCCACAAAGATCCATAACAGCAACGGGGTGTTGCGGAATACCTCAATATAGAGACTTGCCAGATACTTGAATACCAAATACTTAGGGGCATTGCAGTAGTTACGCATCAATGCGAGTACTGCACCGATTACTATTGAGAGTAATACTGACACCGTGGAGATGATGACAGTAAATAAAGTACCTTTGACTATGTAAGCCCATACAGGACCTAATGTCAGTACGTTGAAGCTTGCAATCCATTCTTCCATGACATATCTCCTGTTATATTACATCGCGTTTCTTGAGGCTCTGTTCCCAGATGCTTGCAAGTTTTGATAAGGGGTAGCACATAGCAAAGAACAATAAACCGCAGACCACATAGGCAGGTCCATAGGCACCACCTGTGTTAACACCGGTTACAAAGTTATAGGTTGTGGAAATAAGATCTGCACCGCCAATGATATAGAGCACGGCAGTATTCTTTGTCAGATTCACAATCTGGCAGGTCATAGGAGGCAGAATAATTTTGACACACTGCGGCAGAATTATATAGCGCATGACTCCTGCATAATTAAAGCCCTGTGATTCAGCAGCTTCAAATTGTCCCCTAGGAATTGCAGTGATACCTGCACGGAAGACTTCGGCCATATAGGCACCGTGATAGACACCGATTGAAATGATACCTGAGGCCATGATACCTATGCTGTGTCCTGAGAAGGATAAAGCGTAGTAGAGGAAGCAGATCTGCAACAAGAGCGGAGTGTTTTGGATGAACTCCACATAGCATCTTGCCAGCAATTTCAGAGACTTCTTCTTGCCAGTGGACATAAGGCCGAACATGAGTCCCAGGATCAGGCTCAGCATGATTGCAAAGATTGCAATTTCGACCGTGTTCAGAAAACCGAACAAAAAGGTTCCTCTGAAATTCCAGACCACAAGCCACGCTTTTTCTGAAAAGAGAGATTCCATATGCGCTCCGAAAATTCGGGCTCCGAATAGGAGCCCGGAGTATTAACAATATGTGGGACTAGTCGAGGTGGTTTTCTTTGATTAACTTCTCGATAGTGCCGTCCTTAAGCCAGCCTTCCATGAGGCCGTTGACATAAGCGCTAAGACCAGAGCCCTTCTTGGTAACAGCACCGTATGACTGAGGGGCAAATTTATCTTCAATGAAGGAGCGTCCGGCAGTCTTGTAGATGTTAAGAATTGACTTGTCTACGCAGAAGGCCTGTACTTCACCTGCCGATAATGCAGTTGAAATTGCAGGGTAGTCGTCATACTGCTGGAAGGAGACACCTTCAGTCCAGGTATGGGGATCAAAGGTTGCGGCATCAAAGCCCTTGCCTTCGATAAGCTTGTTATCAATCAAAGCCTGAACCAGTGCGCGGGCAGAGGTGGAGCCTGAAGAAACGCCAACCTTATGGCCCATGACATCCTTCAGGGTCTTGATGTTGGATTTATCTTCGACCAACACTGATACATAGTCAGTATAGTAAGGAGTTGTGAAATCCCAGTGAGTCTTACGTTCATCAGAGATGGTGAAGGTTGCAAGTACAACATCAAGATCGCCTGAGTCGATAAGCTCGGTACGGGTTGCTGCAGTAACTGCGGTAAATTCAACGTCAACACCGAGATCCTTGGCAATCAAACGGGCTAAATCATCTTCAAAGCCCTTGTACTCACCGGAGAGAGGATCTTCAACAGAGAATCCAACCACAGCATTTTTTACACCTACCTTTAAAACGCCGCGATCCTGAATGGTCTTAATCTCAGGAATTGAGCTGTCTGCGGCATATGAAATGGAGGCAGAGCCAATTGCCAAGGCTGCGGCGCTTAATGCTGCAAATTTAAAAAAGTTCTTCATAAATATAGCCCCCTTGTTGAGCTTTTAGAGATAAAAATCAGTGTTTTAAAATCTTGCCTAAGAACTGCTTTACACGATCAGATTCAGGATGATCAAAGAGCTTCTCAGGAGTTCCTTCTTCAACCACACGGCCGTCTTCCATGAAGATCACGCGATCGGCAACCTGACGGGCAAAGCCCATTTCATGGGTCACAACTACCATGGTGATATTTGATTCTTTTGCAAGTTTCACCATAACATCCAGTACTTCCTGAATGGTTTCAGGATCAAGTGCTGATGTAGGCTCATCAAAGAGCATGATCTTGCTTTGCTGGCACAGGGCTCTTGCAATAGCGATACGCTGCTGCTGTCCGCCTGACAGTGCCTGCGGATAGACATGTTTTTTGTCCTCAAGACCTACTATCTTGAGATACTTCATTGCCAGTGCTTCGGCTTCCTTCTCATTCATGTTATGAATTTTTACCGGAGCTAGGGTCAGGTTATGAAGTACATCGAGATGCGGGTAGAGGTTGAAGGACTGGAACACCATCGACATGTTCTCGCGAATAACCTTCAAACGGTTCTTCTCGGTAAGCTCAGTGCCACCGATGGTAACTTTTCCTGAGGTTGGAACTTCAAGGAAGTTCATGCAACGTACAGTGGTTGATTTACCAGAGCCTGAAGGTCCGATGATGACCAGCTTTTCGCCTTCGGCAACTTCTAAGCTGACGTCCTTGAGGACATGAAGATCACCAAAAACCTTATTAATATGGGAAAGTTTGATCATTGCTGTCATTTTGGAAAACCGCTTTCTTATAAACTCTGGTTTGAGTATATGTGCACGGTAATGACTTTTTGAACTTACTCACAAATTAGCCATTTATGGGGCTAAGTGCACCTGTTTAGTGCTTGTTTTTTACTTGTTTGGTGCAAAAATAGCAAAAAATCGATCTTTTAAAGTCAAAATTCAGCAGTATGTTTGCAGAAACGATCGCTTTTGGTGCCTTTTGAAGTAGGGGGGGGTGATCGAAGATTTAAGAAAAGTAAGGCTCCACAAGAGGAGCCTGTGATGTAAAAAATATTTTGAGTACGCTAGTCGAGGCCGTTTTCCTTCATGAGTCTGGCAACAGTACCGTCTTTCTGCCAGCTCTCAATCAGGCCATTGATGTAGGGGCTAAGACCTGAGCCCTTTTTGGTAACAGCTCCATAGGATTGCGGCGCAAATTGCTCCTCAATATAGGAACGTCCCGGAAGCTTATAGATGTTAAGAATAGATTTATCAACACAGATCGCATCGATCTGTCCTGCAGATAATGCAGTTGAAATAGCGGGGAAGTCGTCATACTGCTGAAACGAAACACCTTCAGACCACGTTTGAGCATCAAATGTTTCCATATTAAAGCCTTTGCCCTCTATGACATTTTTGTCGATCATAGCCTGAACCAGAGCACGTGCTGACGTCGAACCAGAGGAAACGCCGACTTTTTTTCCCATCATATCCTTTAAATTCTTTATGCCTGATTTATCCTCAACCAGAACAGTAACGTAGTCAGTGTAATAGGGCGATGTGAAATCCCAATGTGTTTTGCGTTCATCAGAAATGGTGAAGGTTGCAAGAACAACATCAAGATCACCTGAATCAATAAGCTCAGTGCGAGTAGCTGTGGTAACAGCTGTGAATTCAACATCAACCCCCAAGTCATCTGCAATCAGGCGCGCTAAGTCATCTTCAAAACCTTTGTAATCACCGGTCAAAGGATCCTCAACAGAAAATCCCACCACGGCATTCTTCACGCCTACTTTTAAAATGCCGCGATTCTGAATGTTTTTTATTTCAGGAACGGAGCTGTCAGCTGCAAAAACCGTAGATACAGCACAAATTGCCAGAGCAACTGCGCTTAATGTTGCAAATTTGAAAATATTCTTCATGATGTAGCCTTCTTAATCGATGATGATGTGAGCTGAAGTTTTTAAAAATTCGTATGCTGGCTCGTAGTTGAGTATAAGAAGGCAAAAATGACTTTTTGATTTTGATCACAAATTAACTGTTCTTGGGGCGAATTGCTCTAATTTGCATACATTTTTGACTTATTTGAAGGCATGTAAAAACCTATAAATTCAATTTGAACTTTGTTAATTGATAGAAAAACCGATCCGGAGGATCGGTTTAGAAGAAGGTAGATAATCAGGTTTCCCACAGTTTAATTCTCAGGAGCATCGATACGGGTTACTATACGCTGCGATGCTACTGCATCTGAAATGTCCTGAGCAATTGACAGGCCTTCGGTGGTAAGCATGTCGCCTGTAATTTCAGCATTGATGCCAAAATCAAAGAGTTTGGTGTAGAACTTCTTAATAAGCAGTCGTCCGCCTGCAGTGCGCAGTACACAACGGGGCATGATATGGCGGAAGAGTGCAATAGTGCGCTCGATTTCCTCTTCGCCTAAGACAGCCTGATTTTCAAGCGGAGTTCCCTTGATTGGATTTAATACGTTGATTGGCGTTGAAACAGAGCCAACCTCGCGTAATGTCATCGCAATATCAATGCGATCCTCATAGTTTTCTCCCATTCCGATAATGCATCCAGAGCAGACCTCAAGACCTACGGCATGAGCGTTCCTCAAAACCTCAAGTTTCTGCTCGTAGGTATGTGTGGTACATACCTCGGGGAAGAAGCGTGCCGAGGTTTCAACATTATTGTGGAACCGGGTCATGCCGCAATCCTTTAGATATTGGAGCTCTTCTCTGGAAATAAGACCTAATGATCCGCAGCAGCGGATCTTAAGCTTGGAGGATATTTTTTTATAAGCTTCACCAACCTGACGAATTTCAGCAGGTGGCAGGCGTTTACCTGCAGTTACGATGGAGAAACGATGTACGCCATGATCGTTGTTGTACTTGGCTTCTGCAAAGAATTCATCCACGGTCTTAAGACGGCTGACACCTACCTTGGTGTCAAAGCGGCGACTCTGGCTGCAGAATTTACAATTTTCAGTACAGTTACCGCATTTGCCGTTGGAGATACAGCAAAGCTCGATCTTTTCTTTAAAGAAGTGAGAGGTGATTTTCTTGGCGCTGACTCTGAGTGCTTCAAGAGGTTCATTTAAAAGTTCAAAGGCCTCTTCACGGCTGATTAAATAACCGTTGAGGATTTGCTCAGTGAGTTTTTCTAACTGCATCGACATTTCCTATAATTTTCAAAGGTCAGTTATTGTATCTGTTTTACTGGTATCTGTAAAAAGTATGGTGCCTTAAGGGGATTACGGTGTTTACTGAGGTCCCGTTTCTGCCTTTACTGATACTGAAGCTTTTGCGCGGGAGACTGCTTTTTTGATGTTTTTGCCTTGGCAGGCTTTTTAGGAGATCTGGCAGGCTTTGCTTTTTCTGTCCTGGTCAAAAGTGATGCTTCATCTTTAGATGATGATGCCTGGGCTTTGGTGCTTTTTTTAAAGCTTACTCCACGACGTGGAGATAGGTTGCTGTTGCAACCTTCATCAACGGTGAGCTTTTTCTGGTACAGTTCTGTGAGATAGGCATGCTCGATGAGTTTGTTCAGCAGATCATTTCTTGAGGTGTTAAGAGACTCGGACATCTTCTGGAGGCGGTCGATATTGGCCTTGGTAAACAGCACCAGGACGCGTTCAGATCTTATTTCATGCCGGGCAATTTGCTCCTCAAGAGCTTTTTTGTGAGCAATCAAACGCTCAAGCCGCTCCTGATCCCATTGTGAGAAAGCCATGTTGATTCCCTCATTTGAAAAAAGCCCTGCCAAACAGAGCAGGGCTTAGAGATAAATTTTATTGTACCTTTGATAGCTTATTTAACAGCATCAGTGCTACTGCCATTTTGGCTTGCGTAAAGCCTGTTCATAGAGGTGCTCATACTGAGTGCATGAATCCTTCCACAAGAAGCGTTTAGCCATGGCATTTTGTTTGAGACGGCGCATTTCATCAGGATCTTCAAGATAGAGGATCAGGGTACGGCGCAGGCAGGAGAGTAATTCCTCAGCTGAAGGATCGTTAAACCAGAAACCGTTGCCATGCTCTCTATCGCTGTCATAGTCTATAACGGTATCGCGCAGACCACCAACAGCACGTACGATAGGTAAGGTACCATATGCAAGAGAATAGATTTGATTCAATCCGCAGGGTTCAAATATTGACGGCATAAGGAAGAAGTCAGCGGCTGCTTCAATCTGATGGGCCATGACATTGTCATAGACAGGCATGAATACCATCTTATCCTTATGACGGTTGGCGATTTCCTGCATCTGATACTGAAGGTTCGGATCGCCTGTGCCTTCGATGATAATCTGTACCTTGTGTTTTAAGAATCTGTCAAGAATCGGCAGTAACAGACTTACGCCTTTCTGATCTGTCAGACGGCAGACCATGCCATAGATGGGAGTATCTCCCATCTCAAGTCCTAGCTGACGCTGTAACAGATACTTGCCAAGCACCTTCTCTTCCATAGTCTGGGCGCTGTAGTTAATACGCAACAGCTTATCAAATTCAGGATCCCAGTCTGAATAATCACATCCGTTAACGATACCGGAAAGATCTTCACGACGGGCAAGGAAGTTATTCGTCATGCCGTGACCGCCTAAATAGGTGGTAAGCTCATTGGCATAGCCTGGAGATACGGTATTTATCTTATCTGCGTAGAACACGCCTCTCTTTAGGAAGTTACAGCAACTGCCTGATGAGATCATGTCGTTATGAATATCTCTGATCTCCGGAATGTAATAGAGCTGTCCCTGATCGAAAACGCCCTGGAAGGCAGCATTATGTAAAGTGATCAGTGAACGGGTTTTATCAAAGAAGGGATCGTTGCCGTATTTGCAGCGTATTATCTGAGGTGCACAGCCGGTGTGCCAGTCGTTGCAGTGAACGATATCAGGCTTGAAGCCGATGTGACGGGCGGCATCCAGGGCGGCTGCCGAGAAAAATGAATATCTGGTTCCGTTATCTCCGTAAGCCTGATTGTTATCCCCATACATAGAGGTACGATCAAAGAAACGGCCGCAATCGATGAGCCAGACTTCAACATTATCGAGATATGACTGGCGTACCTTATAAGGAATATGCAGATTCAAATCCGGGTGATTTTCATTTAAAACCCCCTCATAGATAACCTTAAGTTCATTCCAGCCCTTAATTAAGGAATAGCAGGGGATGACTAAGCGTACTTCGTGACCGTTTGCTTTCAACTGTAAAGGCAAGGCTTTGGCAACATCAGCCAAACCACCTGATTTAATGAAACCGGCCGCTTCTGATGCAAGAAAAAGGATCTGCATATTGGAAACCTCAATCATTAATTTATGATGTTTTGAATCTTAACATCTGTGTCTTGATAACTTTTCCATTTTATACGTCTTGGCAGTTTTCTTGAGTGTATATCTTCTAATAATTGATCTATGTCTTTTTTTGAACTTAACTTTGCCTGAATTTGGAAATGTTCAGTCAGCAGCCTGAACAGTTTCAGACGGTTACGGCAGGGGCGTTGCGTGTTTTTTTAGAAATTGGCCAAAGTCTGTGATGTAAACAAATATACCGGCGTTATCTGTTTGTAAACGTTTAACTAAAACGTTTGTTGTCAAAAAACGGCTAAAAATGTGAATGATGTTCAGATTTTGACTTAATTTTATAGCTTATTGATTAGCCTCCTTTTTATAATCAAACTATCGCATTTGATAATAATTACCTAAGGAGTTTAATTATCATGAAGAAATTTGGCGTTGTTGCTGTTAGCGCATTAGCTGTAGCTGTTTCTGCTATGACCTCTGCTCAGGCTGCAGAAACTGTTTGGAAACTGGCATTCAATCAGCCTGAAGGCCACCCTGAGATGGTTGCAGTTCAGGAGTTCTCTAAGAAGCTTGAGGCTGCTACTAACGGCAAGTATGCAATTGAAGTCTTCCCTAATGAGTTGTTAGGCTCCCAGAAAGAGACCATCGAGATGGTTCAGAACGGCTCTCTCGAGTTCTCATTAGTTGCAGGTTCCTTGCTTGAGAACTGGTCACCTGATTTCTCCGTCTTCAATCTCCCTTATGTATTCAAAGACTACAAGCACTTACAGCGTGTTGTTAAGGATAAGAAGATCGTAGGTGAGCTCTTCAAGTCCATTGAGCCTCAGGGCATTACCGTTTTGTGCGCTCAGTACTCCGGCACCCGTAACGTTTACACCAAGAACAAGGAAGTCAGAACTCCTGCTGATTTGAAGGGCCTCAAGATCCGCGTCATGCAGTCTGACACCATGGTTAAGATGTTGAATTACATGGGCGGTACCGGTACTCCTATGGGTCAGGGCGAAGTTTACACCGCAATCCAGACCGGCGTTCTGGACGGCGCTGAGAACAATGAGGTTACCTACTATGCATTGAAGCAGCACGAAGTAGGCCCTATCTACAACCTCACCGGCCACCTCATGATGCCTGACTACATCGTTACCAACACTCAGTGGTTCAACAGCTTACCTGCTGAGGTTAAGGACTTCTTTGATAAGAACATTGACGGTTTGGTTGACGACGAGTTCGAGCGTTTCCAGGCTAACGTTTCAACCTCTTTAGAGGCTGCTAAGAAGGAAGGCACCAAGGTTATCGAAGCCGATCAGGAAGCCTTCAAGAAGGCTGTTGAGCCTCTCATCAAAGAGAAGGTCTCCACTCCTTCAGCTCAGGCTCTCTACGATGCTGTTCAGGCAGCTCGTGACTAATGAGTCCTAGTCTGCAGAAAAAATAATTCTGCTCAAAATGGAGCCCTACCAAAACTAGGGCCCATTTTGTTTTTACTATTAAAATTAAAGTTTGGAGTATTACGAGATATATGCAAGCTTTGACTGCAATTAAAAAGATCTTGGACAGGATCCTGATCTATGTCTGCATTGTGTGCTGCGCGGCCATGGTGCTCCTGGTATCCTATCAGGTAGCTTCACGTTTTATTTTGGGCGATCCTTCAGCTATTTCTGAGGAAGCTGCCCGTATTTTCTTCGTGTGGATGGGCCTGTTTGCCTCAGCTCTTCTCTATGGTGAGAAGGGACACATGAACATTTCCTTTATTCCGGATAAGTGCGGTTTAGTTGGTGGTCAACTGCTTAGAATTGTAAGCGAGATCTGCACCTTCGGTATGGCCATGTGGGTTCTGACCTACGGTGGTTATATCGTCACCATGAACGGTATGGGTCAGGTTAACTCTGCTATGACATGGTTGCGTGTCGGTGTGATTTACTCTGTGATCCCCATTTCCGGTTGCTTCGTGCTTTTCTATGCTTTCTATAACATCATGGAAGCTGTTTCCAAGATCGCTGCCGGCAAAAACGGCGTAGCTGAGTCTAAGTAAGGAGTAATCAATGTTAACCACATCCGTTATCGTATATCTGTTGATCCTGACTCCTGTGCTTTTGGTTCTGGGTGTGCCTATCGGTACCTCCATCTGCTTGGGATCAACCCTCTCAATTTTCTCAATTATGGGTCATACCGCACCGCTGAATGCTGCTAACCGTATTTTCGCCGGTATGAACTCCTTTGCACTGCTTGCAATTCCCTTCTTCGTGCTTGCAGGTAACATCATGAACACCGGCGGTCTTGCTGCAAGATTGATTAACCTTGCCAAGGTCTTCATCGGCTTTATTCCCGGTGCCCTGATGCACACCAACATCGTAGCTAACATGCTCTTTGGCGCAATTTCAGGCTCAGGCGTAGCAGCAGCTGCCGCTATCGGCTCTGTTATTCTGCCTGGAGAGAAGAATGAAGGTTATGAGCCAAAGCTCTCTGCTGTTGTTAATATTGCATCAGCTCCGGCCGGAATGATTATTCCTCCTTCAAACATCTTCATTATTTACTCTCTGGCATCAGGCGGTGTCTCCGTTGCAGCGCTGTTCGTTGCAGGCTATATTCCCGGTATCCTCTGGGGCCTTGCTGTACTGGCTGTTGCTGCCTACTATGCATGGAAGGGCGGCTATAAGAGCTCAACCATTCAGGGCTGGGGCTTACGTGCCAAGATCGTCTGGCAGGCAATGCCTTCTGTATTCCTGATCATCCTTATCATCGGCGGTATTATTTCAGGCTTCTTCACCCCGACTGAGGCATCCTGCGTGGCTGTGGTTTATGCCGCTATAGTAGCTGCAGGCTCTCATTCTCTGCCTTTGAAGAAGATCCCCGGCATGCTACTTGATACTGCAAAGACCACCGGTCTTATCGTGTTCCTGATCGGTGTATCAGCAATTTTAGGCTGGGTTCTGGCTTACGCCAAGCTTCCTAATATGATCGCTCAGGCCTTGCTCAATTTCTCTGATTCTGCATCAGTGATTCTGCTTGGTATGATGGTTATTATGCTGCTCGTCGGCTGCGTTATGGATCCTGCTCCTGCTGTTTTGATTTTCACCCCGATCTTCCTGCCTGTTGCAATCAAGCTCGGTATTTCTCCTATTCACTTTGGTGTGATGATGGTCTTCAACCTTTCATTAGGTGCCATCACTCCTCCAGTAGGACCTATTCTGTTCACAGGCTGCCGTATTGCACGCATGTCAATTGAGGATGTGTTCCTCAAGATGCTGCCTTTCTTCGGCGCTTTGATCATCGCCCTGGTATTTGTTACCCTGGTTCCAAGCCTCTCTATGGCTTTGCCTACCTGGGCAGGTCTGGTTCACTAATATCGCAAATGCATAGAGCCGTGAAAGCGGCTCTTAGCTCAACCCGCAGTAAACTCCGCTGCGGGTTTCTTTTTTTGTGTGATGTACGGACATAAAAAAAAGCCTGAGTAACCTCAGGCTTTTTGATGAAATGATTTCAAGGCTATTTTGCCATATAGGCACAAAAACGGGTGCTTTTATTCAGGCATCTTACCGAATCAAAGCTTTCCTTAAGCTTTTCCTCATAGCCCAAAAAAGAATTTCCCACAAGCAGTAAGGCTCCGCCTTCATTGAGATGCTCTGGTGCGCGTCTTATCATATTGAGGGTTGCCTCGCGCTCTACAGCTGTTCCCTGATGAAACGGAGGATTAACCACAATTACGTCAAAGGAGCCAAGACCGTTTAGCATGTCGGCACACTGAGTTGTAATCTCAACTCCGTTTAAGATGGCATTTTTTCTGGTAAGAGCAAGGGCGGATGCTGATACGTCAGTTGAAGTAACCTTTTCTACCCCCATAAGCTTGAGATAAACACCGATCACGCCACAGCCGCAGCCTAAGTCAAGTGCAGTTTTGGCACCATGAGCCTTGGCTCTTAAGCTTCCAATCAGCATGGCAGTGCCGTCGTCAACTCTGCCTTGTGAGAATACGGCCTCGTCCTGGCATAAGTTGAGCTTAATACCGTTGCTTTCAAAGCTGATGCTATCCAGCTCCTGGTAGTTTGTGCCTTCATTTTTCTTTTCACAGCCCCAGAGGGTGCATTTGCGTCTGGTGTCGATCTTACTGGGGATACCGAACTCTTTTAAGAGATTATTGGCACTCCTGCCGCCTTCATCATTAGCACCGGCTGCAAGCATAATGCTTCCTGGGGAAAGCTTGGACGCCATGATGCGTAAGGTCTTTATATTCTGTGTCTTACTTTTATCAATTAACACCACCAGCAGGTTGGCGTCATCTATTTTTGGCAGAGCATCTTCAAGGGATGAATAATGAATGTAGAGATGCTTGTAGCTGATACACTGCTGAGGTTCACTGCTGAGCTTTTTGCCTATCATTGCCGCCATGCGGGATGCGGTATCGAAATTATCGACGATGATATCCGTACGCTGTGTTTTAGCTGCAAGCTTTAAGATGCGTTCATCAAATACAGTACCGGCAATGATTACTTTTTTTCCTTCAAAGAACTGCTCATTAGGCTCAAGAATTTCATACAGTGGTGCGACCATTAAAGAGCCTCCGCAATTTTCTTATTCCGCAAGGCCTTGGCAAGTGTAGTGTAGGCCTCGACGCTGAGGTTTTCGGCACGATCAGTAAGCTTGATCCCTAAAGCCTCAAGCTCATCTGCTGTAAATAGCTTTGACAAGGCATTACGCAGCGTCTTGCGTCGTGCTGAGAAGGCTGTGACAGTTACAGTATTGAGCACCGGAGCTAAAGCGCGCTCTTCATCAGTTAACGCCCTGGGGATAAGTCGTACTACTGCGGAGGTTACCTTAGGCTTCGGGAAGAATGCGGTATTGGGCACAGTAAGCATGGGGATAACCCTTGCGTGGAACTGAGCCATCACTGTCAGACGTCCGTAGTCCTTGGTATCAGGACCTGCAGCCAGGCGCTCCACTACTTCCTTTTGCAGCATAAAGTGCATGTCCTTGATGCCCTTTTGTGACAGCAGATGGAAGATGATAGGTGAGGTAATGTTATAGGGAAGGTTGCCGAATACGCGCAGATCACCAGAGCCTGGCAGCGCTTCATAATCAACCTTCAGGGCATCGCCTTCAATTAGGGTCAGTCCCTTTAAGAAGGGATCATGACGCAGCATTTCTGCCAGATCGCGGTCAAGCTCAATTGCTGTAAGCTTACCGGCTCTTTCAAGCACGGGTCTTGTCAGGGCTGCATGACCCGGGCCGATTTCCAGCAGGTGTTCACCCTGTCTTGGGTTAATGGCATCCACAATCTGACCTATGATGTAATCATCTTGCAGGAAGTTTTGGCCAAAACGTTTTCTGGCCTGAATATGGTGAGGAGGCAGAGCCATAAATTCATTCCTCTAAACTAAAAAAGGCCCGACTTTGCGGGCCTGATAAATTACTTGTACTAATTAGCGGCGCCTTCGTCTTTCTGGTGTTCCATGTTGACACCGGCAGAGAGCAGCTCCGGATCGGTGATGTGAACATAGGCACTGTCACGCAGCTGCTGTTCCCAAAGTCCTGCCTGCTCCTGGAAGGCCCGTTCAAACAGGATCTCACGGGCACGGGACTTGTAAGCCTCATCAGAGCTTGCATCAACCTTTACATCCTTAAGTGTGATGATATGCCAGCCAAAGGATGAATGGATAGGCTCTGAGATTTGACCTTTCTGCAATGCTACCATAGCACGGGCAAAGTTAGGATCAAAGATCCCCGGAACCTGATAGCCTAAATCACCCCCCTGTGAGGCAGAGCCCGGATCCTCTGAATATCTCTTGGCGGCATCAGCAAAGGAGTACTGGCCATTGATGATATCCTGTCTGATTTTTAAAAGCTGTGCGCGGGCTGCTTCATCTGAAAGGATGATTGAAGGTTTGATGAGAATATGAGCCGCATTGTAGGTCTTAACAGGCTCTACGGCATCATGTGATACATCAAAGACCTTCATAAAGTGCAGTCCAATAGGGGAGCGGATAGGTCCAATCAGATCTCCAGGCTTGGCCTTAACCACTGAAGGCAGAAAGCCCATAGGTACACGTGTTTCAGGAACATAGCCTAAATCACCGCCCTTTGCGGCAGATGCATCACGGGAGTAGCGTGCGGCAACGGATGCAAAGGATGCACCTGAGGCAATTTCACGCTTGACAGCTGCTGCCTGTGCTTGAGCCTGATTGTATTGGGCCTCGGTAGGATTAGCTGCCAGAGGAACGACAATCATGCCAAGATGATAACGGGGCTCAACACTGCCTTGTTTTTTTAATTGCTGTGCCAGCGAGTTCACCTCGGCATCTGAAACATTGATACGTGCTCTGACACCGGATCTGCGGAATTCGTTGATCATGAACTCGTTACGGAAGGTTTCACGCTGTGCCGCAACAGACTGGCCCGGGGCAATTCCCTCAAGTAGTTTTTCAGGAGTAGTCTGATTTTTAGCAGCAGTCTCCTGCAGGGCAGTATCAAGCTGCATATCGGTAAGCTCAATGCCGCGCTGTTTGGCAAGCTGCAGCACCAGAGTGTTAGTTACAAGATGCTCCATGGCAGCCTTGCGTGCTGCAATAGGATCAAGTGCTACCTTCTGGCGTGATGCATTATTCATCACCTGACGGGTGGCAGCGTTAAGCTCGCTTTCAAGAATAATATCGTTATTAACTACAGCTGCAGTGCGATCGAGCACAGTAGGGGCTGCTAAGGAACAGGTGGTGGCTGATGCCACCAGGAGAGAGCCTATTAGTAGTTTTTTGATGATCATTTTTTTTCTTCCCTATCATCAGCGGTTTAAGTTTGTGGGATCCACAAACGGCATGTAATGAGTACTGGTGGACATAGGATTTTCAACGCCCTCAACCTTCATTGTATAGAAGTTCTTGAGCTCTACTTGCAACCCTAGCACGCGGTCGCGCTTGTGCTCACGTTTTGTCCAGTCCATTTTGGCGTAATCCTCAAAGAAAAGGGTAAATGCCGTACAGCAATTTTCCCGGCGCAAGGCCAGCTTACGATCAATATTGAAGCTTTGCTCCAGATCACGATAGATCGCTGCAGTTAGGCTATAGTTATGATTTAAGGCAAGATTCATGGCCAGACCTACCTGACGCAGATCCCGTACCTTGCCGTTTTTCAGATCATAGTTTCCATCGCGTACAAAGCGGTAGTTGGCTGTCACATTAGCACTGGAGCCCTTGTAGCTTAATGAGGCGTTATAGCTTCTGAATTCTGAGTTTTCAGTGTCATAAGCTAAGGCAGAGTGCAGGTATAGACGGTCAAACATCAATGCATCGATATTAGATGCGAGCACCGAGCGCGGGTATTTGGATGCTTTGTTGGATGCATACAGAGTTACGCGGGTAGGATCAAAACTGTAGGTTTGAGCAAGACCTACACGCAGTACCTCGCGATCATGGGCATCCAGAAGACGGGAGGTTACACCTGTGGTAATAGCATTTACGTCGGCGATTCTGTCAATACCGGCATAGCGTCTGAATGAGTACAGTGAATAGTAATCATCCAGATGATCGGTGGTGTCGTAGAGCGCAATATGTCTCTGATCGTGGTACGGAATGTACTGGTATTTGATTTCAGGCTCAATAGTCTGGGTATGGCGCATATCAAGAACCTTGCGCTCAAAGGTGGTACGTCCGCGTACTTCAAACTCATAGAGGCCGCGGTTGACACTTCTGTCAAGATTATCAAAGCCAAAGTATGCAGAGGATGCGGCGTTGTACTTATCAAGCTTTCCCTGATCGTAATGGGTTAAAAAGCCCCTTAATCCCATATCCAGGGTAGTACCGCGAACATCGAACACATGGTATCTGGCATAAGGCTCAAGATGAGATCTTATTGTATGTTCTGCTGAATAGGTACTGAAGTTTTCAAGCTCAAAGCGGGTGATCTCGGCATACGCTCCATATGCAAAGGGGCCATTGGTGGTGCCGGTGTTAGCTGATAATTTAGGCAGCATTGCAAAAGGGCGGTTGCTTACAGAGTTGGCAGACTCTGGTACCAGAGACTGATAGCGACGAAGCTCGCCTTCTATCTGCCACAGAGGCCTTACGTAAGAGGTACGCAGCTGCTGAATCAGATGGTCGTCAGTGATGGCGGCATCAGGTTGTGCCAGATCTGAGATATAGTTGTAATCGTTAGGACGAACACGCTGATAGTCAATGGAGGTGGTTAAATCTCCATTTAAGAAGGAGGCTACGGTCCTTAGGTGCATATACCAGCGCTTGCGGCTCTCGCCCTCATGGCGCACCTGATCCCAGTCGGTATCATTCGGCAGGTAGTTAAAAATCAGCGAACCGCCGACATTGCTAAAGGGCATGAAACGGAATTCATTTAGAAACTGCCAGCGATGCTCACCCAGCCATGACGGGGTGAAGGTCCAGTCATAATTCGGAGCCAGGTTGAAGTAAATCGGCTGAGTGAATTTCATATGCTCAGAGCCGATAGAGAACGACGGGTACAAAAGACCGGAACGGCGCTCGGAGGTGATGGGGAAGTTTATGTACGGCAGATAGAATACCGGAATATCTCCTGCCCAGACACCGACATTCCATGCATGACCGAAGGCCTCGTTGCGATCCATTTCCACTGTTGAGGCGCTGATATGCCATGACTCGTCTCCTGCAGGACAGGTGGTCAGAGTACTGCTTTTGTATACCTGGGTTTTGGCAATATTGTCGATGTCGTGCTTTTCTGCAGTACCGCGGAGCACAGAACCGTTAAACTGAAACTCAGTGTTGGTAAGGTTGACGGTTTTATCCTTTAAATGATAGAGCACGTCATCATCGGTTAAAACTGTATATTCACCACTGCGAATGACACTTTTTCCTGATGCGGTGAAGGTGTCGGAGGCTCTTTCATAATGAGCAACATCAGAGTCCAGGGTTCTGTCAACCTGAGCAATGACCACCTTACCTTTATAGGTAAGATCGTTGTCCTGCTTGTTCATATCGCCTTCAACTTCATCGGCCTCAACTGTGACCGGAGTTTTATTCATATCAAAGCTTGCTGGCTTTTTATATGAGGGAACACCTGCATAACAGCTCATATCCCTGGCAGGGATCGGGAGGGTTGGTGAAGTGCGGATTGATCTGGCCTTCATCGCATTTAAAAGACGGTAGGCAAAGGTAGAGCTGTCTGCAAGTCTTTGATTGGTGAGGTAACGCTTTGATGCGTCGGTGCTCATGATCGCCTGACTCTTGTTGGCAAAACTGGTAACAGACTCTACTTTCTGCGGATTCTTACTTGCAATGTGGAAGGTGGTTACGGTGTAATCGCCATCTGCCGCCTGGGCGTAGGTTATGGAGGCAACGGCAACTGCCAGGGCTGCCAGTGCGCAAGATGTGCGTAGATTTCTGTTATTCACAAGTGAATGTCTTAAAAATTTCTTAGTCATTAGTGTGTAACGCCATCTTCTTCATCATATCCGCCAAAGCCTGAGGCATATTCGGCATCGTCGTCTTCAAACAGGGAAGGTCCTTCGATTTTCATTTCATCTGAGGCCCACTGTCCCAGATCCAGTAATTTGCATCTTTCGCTGCAGAAGGGTCTGAAATTATCCTCAGTACGGTAAAGATGCATGGCACCGCAATGAGGACAGCGAATCATCAAGCCCTTCTCTGAATTTTTAGGTCCGTCAACGTGAGTGTGAACACTCTGTGACAGTTCATCAAAGCTACCCTCAGGCAGGAGATCTTTGAGGCTCATTTCAAGTTCCCTGAAATATATGTAACATCAAAGGGAATATCACCAACCGGAGCACCCTTGTCATAGGGATAGAAGTGCACACTGATCCGAGATGAGAATCCCGATACCTGAGGATAACCGCGAATGCTGTCGTTATCGTAGGTGATGGAGACCAGATCAAGGTTATCAATGTTTTCCTGCATAAAACCTTGATGGGCTACACGTTTTTGAGGCTCGGTACAAAGTCTCCACAGATACAGCAGTGTGGTGATCGGAACTCTAAGACATTCAAGCTCATGCAGCCATATCTGAACATTGCGGCGACGTTCTTCATCCGGAAGGTTTATCCAGAACTCAAAGATAGGAGTGTCATAGCAATTGATCCCGCAAGGTGTGCGGAAACGCTGTTTGATGACAGATATCAGCGGATCATCACGTAAAACAGTGCGCTGCCGGGTAAATGAATCCAGCATGCTGCGAGCTTCAACGATTTGCTGACGTAATTCGTTTACAAATTCCTTGTCAACCTCCGGATCTTCTAACCATTCACGCAGGCTTGAATCGCATTTTTCCAGATCTTTTAGAATTTCAAGCTTTATGGTCCCCATGCCGTCTACAAGATCGATGAAGTCAACAATACAACGTAACAGACAGAAGGTTTCCTGTATATTTCTGATATTACAGTTTTCTTCTGCTGTTTTAAAAATCTGTTCAAATTTGAGATAGGTTCTCGCCTTTTTACTTAAGGGAAAATCGAATTGAAGCATATTGGCGCCACAACCTGATTTAATCAGGTTTTTTATTCTTGTTTAATGTCAGATAAAAACTATGTAATTTTATCACGGCTTCCTTGATTTCATCTAAGGTAGTGTGGTCTGTTTCGATTAAATCATCAGCATGATCACGCCTGTATTTACGGGATACCTGTGAGGCAATCATGTTCATGGCTGTTTTTTCGTCGATATGATCCCTCTCAATAAGTCTTTGCAGCTGTGTCTGTTCGTTTACATCAGCAACTAGTACTCTATCGGCTATGTCCTGATTTTGTCCTTCAAAGAAAAGCGGGATTACAGATATGGCATAAGGTGCGCTACATTCCTTTATGCGACGGCGTAGCTCATTCATGATGGCAGGATGTGTGATCATATTGAGCGTTGCCAGGGCTTTTTCATTTCCAAAAACCTTAAGTCTCAAAGCACGTCGGTCAAGCTCTCCTGAAGGACTGATAATGTCTTCACCAAATGTTTTTTTAAGCTTTAAAAGAAGCGGCTGATCTTTACCGGTGAGTTCCCGGGAGATTACATCAGTATCAAAAACAGGAACCTGAAGCTTTTTGAAGTTATCAGAAATTGCTGTTTTGCCGCAGGCAATGCCACCTGTAAGTACTATGCTAAAAGTACGAAAATTATTGTTATCCATTTGTTATATATATGCTTTTGATATTGTGTGAATGCCGGTAACAGCACCTTTTACTGATGCAATGAATCTAATCTCTTTAGTATACCTGCTTGTTAAAGGTGAGTTTTAATCGAAGCTTTTTAATCAACGTTTGTTTCGTAAGTAAAAGTAGACCTTTTAGAACTGTAT
>CAVFIO010000014.1:0-31439 GCA_963622535.1 Akkermansia muciniphila | reverse complement strand
CGTGAATACTTTTTTTATATATTTCAGGTTATTTTACACTATCTGCTTGTTATACATAGAAAAAGTTAATTTTTTTTAATTTGATATAATGTGTGCCGAGGTGACAGAGATCTCCGAACAGGTCCGGAGTATCTCAAATAAGGTTTTTGAGGCAACACTGGATTTTTAAAGAACAGGAAGAAAATGAAGGAAGTTGCTTTGTTCACCGATGGCTCTTGTCTTGGAAACCCGGGGCCCGGAGGATACGGGGCTGTTCTCAGATATCAGGAACACATAAAGGAACTATCCCAGGGCTTTTTGCTCACGACTAACAATCGTATGGAGCTGATGGCAGTCATTGAAGGACTTGCAGCCCTGAAGGAGCCCTGCCTTGTACATCTGACAACTGATTCACAGTATGTCAAAAACGGTATGACGTCATGGCTCAAAGGCTGGAAGCGCAATAACTGGCGTACCAGCACTAAACAGGCGGTAAAAAACAAGGATCTCTGGCAGCGCCTTGATCAGGAATGTGCACGCCATGAGATTTCCTGGCACTGGGTGAAGGGCCATGCCGGACACCCGGAAAACGAACGCTGCGATGAACTTGCGCGTAACGCCGCCTCAGGGGACCGAAAATTACCTGATGAGGGTTTTGTCTCCTAATCTTCAGCTAACTTTGAAACGTCAGTATTGAAAAATACCGACGGTCACGGGAATACGATGATTAGAAAAACGCTACTACTTATATATTCCGCAGCCTTTGCCTGCGTTATGAATCTTACTGCCTGTAACACCACATCTCAGGCAGAACACGTCTCAGCTGATGACGAGGCACGCCGTATGGAAATGCTGCGTCAGCAGGAAATGCAAAAAAGTGTCTGGGAAAGCCGTCTTGCATCAGAAAGCCGCTTCTCCCTGAACATCGAACCTACACCTGCAGAAAGACGTATTGCACAAAGCCACGCCCGTTCAGTGGTAAAGAATTTATCCAAAAATAAATTCTTTATTCATTACCTGCTGACCCGCCTTGAAGAAAACAACATGCCCATTGAGCTTGCAGCCGTTCCTCTGGTTGAAAGCGGATTAAATCCGCAGGTAGGCTCCAATCAGGGTGCTCACGGCCCCTGGCAGTACAAAAAGGCCACCGGTCGCAGCGTGGGGCTTGAAGCCTCTCACGGCTTTGATGAGATCTATGATTTCGTTGAATCAACAGATGCATCTGTACGCTATCTGCAAAAGCTCTATCAGGATTTAGGGGACTGGCAGCTTGCCGTGGCAGCCTACAATCAGGGTGAATACGGAGTAAAGCGTGCAGTGGATGCTGCCAAGGCCAGAGGAGCAGGCACCATCTCTACCGATACCGTAAAAATTTCAAATGGCGCCCGCCGTTATCTTGAACGCTTCAGAGCCTATGCCGATATCTTAAAGAACCCGCAGAGATATGGAGTAAAGCTGCCGGAGGTTAAAAACCGTCCGGCCTTCCGCAAGGTTGAAATTGCAGGTCGCATTGACTCCATGAAAAAAGCAGCCGAGCTGTCAGGTGCCGATCTTTCAACCCTTAAGATCTTGAATAACGGCTATAGAACAGATCATCTGAGCACCGCAGAAAAACACGGACTGTATGTTCCTATCGAGCATGCAAGCCGTCTTGAGCACGTGCTTCAGGCCTATGGCAGCAATGTGAACGTTATGTCAGATCCTGCCGGGCAGAATGTGACCAAATAGCAATCACTGCCTGCCTGTCACGATGAAGGCGCTGTAAGTATATTACAGCGCCTCCTTTCTTTAATGCTCGTTATCTGACAGGAGCTTTAAAAATTCCTCTTCATAAATAATCTGCACCCCAAGCTCCTGAGCCTTAGTAAATTTAGAGCCTGGATCCTCACCGCAGACCACCGCATGGGTCTTTTTAGATACCGATCCGGAAACCTTGGCGCCAAGGGACAGCAGACGGTTCTTGGCTGCAGTTCTATCCATTGAGGATAATGTTCCGGTAATTACATAGGTCAAGCCCTGCAAAGGCAGAGCTTCAGCACTCTGCTCTGAGGCCTGAGGCAGAGGAGTAAGCTCGATCCCTGCAGAGAAAAGATCACCTTTTGTAAGCAGTGATGCTACCACCTCAAGATTATGCGGCTCCTTAAAGAAATCAAGGATATGCTCGGAGGCAACAATTCCGATATCCGGCAGATTGATTAAGGTGTTAAGTCCGGCATGCATCAGATCATCAAAGCTTTTAAAATGCGTTGCCAGAGTCATGGCAGTAGAAGTACCCACCTCACGTATACCCAGGGCATAGATAAAACGGTTCATTGGAACAATGCGGGATTTGTTGATGGCTGCAACAAGCTTCTGTGCCGTAACCCTGCCAAGCAGGCGGGGCTTTTTCTCATCACTGCCGGGATCTAAAACCAGGCCTGAGAGATCCTGCACAGTCAGAGTATAGAGATCGGCAATATTACGTATACGCCCGGATCCTACAAGCTCCTCGACAATACGGTTTCCAAAGCCTTCAATATCCATGGCATCACGGGAAACAAAATGCAGCACTCCTTCGCGAAGCTGCGCAGGGCACACCAGACCTCCGGTACAGCGTGCCACAGCCTCTCCTGCAAGACGTTCAATTGTTGAACCGCACTCAGGGCAGAGCTTAGGGAAAATGATCTCCCTGATCTGTGCAGGATCGCGGCGCTCCAGTACAACTCCTGATACCTGAGGAATAACATCTCCTGCACGACGCACAATTACCATATCCCCGATCTTGATCCCGAGACGGCGGATCTCATCCTCATTATGCAAGGTTGCATTTGATATGGTGGCACCGCCTACATACACAGGAGCCAGTCTTGCAACCGGAGTTACAGCACCGGTTCTTCCTACCTGAAAATCCACATCCAGAAGTCTGGTCACAGCCTCTTCCGGGGGAAACTTATAGGCTATTGCCCATCTGGGAGTCTTAGCCGTAAACCCCATATTCTCCTGAACTGCAAGAGAATTGACCTTGAGCACAACGCCATCGATATCATAGTCAAGATCTGCTCGTCTTGAAAGAATATCCCTGTAGAAAGAATCAAGTCCGGATCTTCCGTAAACCACCCTGATATTCGGATTTACCGGAATTCCCAGAGCCTTGATGGCCTGCAGGCGGTCATATTGAGTATCAGGCAGGTCAAGCCCTGCACATTCCCCCACATAATAGGCATTAAAGGTCAGCGGACGGTGAGCGGTAATCTGCGGATCCAGCTGACGCAGGGAGCCTGCAGCTGCATTTCTAGGATTTGCAAAAACCTTTCCTCCGGTATTACGCGCACGTTCATTCCATTTTTCAAAGCCTGAACGTGGCATAAATACCTCACCGCGCACATCCAGATACTGAGGGATATGCTCTCCGGTAAGGCGTAGCGGAATTGCCTTGATGGTACGTGCGTTTTGCGTGATGTTTTCCCCTACTCTGCCATCTCCCCGGGTTGCAGCACGTACCAGAACACCGTTTTCATATATTAATGACACCGCGAGGCCGTCAAGCTTCGGCTCAGCGCAATACTCAACCCTAGAGCCGACAAAGTCAGACATACGGCGGTCAAAATCACCAAGCTCATCATCATTAAAAATATCCCCCATAGACATCAGAGGAACACGGTGCTCAACGCTCTCAAAAGCAGTAACAGCCGCACCGCCGATGCGATGAGTGGGAGAGTCGGCGGCTATGATGTCAGGATCATTGCGCTCTATATCTTCAAGCTCACGATATAGCTTGTCATACTCAACATCTGGTACCAAAGGATTGTCGTCGGTGTAGTAAGCCTTTGCCCAACGATTCAAGGTATCGACTATTTCGCGATAACGCACTGGATCTGCCATGAATGCCTCTAATTATGCCTAGGAGAGAAAACAAAACCTCCTTTGTCATATGGCACCACCAATATGCAAAAGAGGCTCGATATTTTGTCAGTTGCTTGGAAAAATCAATAAACCTGATGCCTGATATTAGCAGGTTCGTCATAATCATGTAACAGATCCAAAGTATCATTCAGGATCTGATCGGTCAAAGGCTCGCCCTCGGCTGTGGTAAATTTTCCACCCAGACGGCGGGCAATCTCCGAGGCTGCAGAATACATACAGCTGTAATAGCTTTCAGCCTTGCCAATCTCAGGAAGCTTCATATACAGCGCAATGGCTGGAGTCTCATATTTCTGCATATCATCAGGAAAGCTGTACGGCTTAGTCAGGGAGCAGATACGGAACACCACCGGTGTTTCTGAGAGATCCTTTCCCACAGCTTCAGGACAGACATACAGCCCCTGCACAGTCCTCACAAAGCCGAATTCAGAAAATAACTCCTTTATATGATCACCTGCAAAAGGATGCCCGGTATCTGATTCGACGTTGATTTCATAGATATCCAGAGGCTTGCCCCTGGCTTCATTCTCAGAGGGAACATTGTCCATTTTCAGAGTTTCTGCAGCCTTGTGCTCTTTTTTGGGCTCCTCAGTTGTTACCTGAGAGTCCACGTATTTAAAGGACTTAGAGGTTCCGGTAACATTCTGTTCTTCACTGCCGCTTGAAACAATACGTACCTTGCCTAAGCCATTGGCATTCTGCAGAGCCTGATCAGCTGATGATGTTTTACTTAATTTACGGTTTGAGATCTTGCCTGAAAACCACAAGCCGTGGATCACGAATGCGATCACTGCCAAAGCGCCTACAATTAAAATGATCGCACTTGAATCATTAAGAGACATGCAAACCCCCAGTAAGTTGATGCCTTTGCTAAAATAGAGATCCTTTTATAGACTGTCGAAATCTAAAAAAATACAGTTAATATTTTACCTGCAAAACGCACCAAGGACACTCCCATGTCTGACAACAATTTAAAAAGAAACGGCATAAGCCTCGGCACAACCTTTGATTGTCTTGCGCAAGGCTTTAAATTAGCACTTTCCAGAGAATGCCGTGCCTACGTGATCATTCCGGTAATTGTAAATTTCCTGCTCCTGAGCCTTGGAGGATACCTTGCCTACTCATTGATTAATGAAGTTATCTTCTCTTTAAAAGAATATCTGCCTGATTATCTGATGTTCCTGCTCTATCTTCTGACAGTAATTGCGGCACTCATGATTATCTTTGTGTGCTGCTATTTCTTCTCCACCATAGCAACCATCATAGCCTCGCCCTTTTACGGACTTCTGGCAGATAAGGCTGAAATGGCTATAAAAGGAACAAGCTCACCTGATTCAAGCCTTGCTGAAATCATCAGGGATATTCCAAGAATTCTGAAACGTGAATTTGCAAAGCAGTGCTTCTTTTTACCAAGAGCTCTGCTGTGCCTCATTATCTCCGTAATTCCGGGCGTGAATCTCATATCCCCTGTGCCCTGGTTTTTATTAGGCTCCTGGATGGGATGTCTACAATACGTCGATTACGCCTATGATAATCATAAGATTTCCTTTAAATCAATGCGCGAGGATCTGAAAGCTTCAACCCTGCCAACCTTCATTATCGGTGCAGTAATAGCAATCTGTCTTGCCATTCCGCTTTTAAATCTTATTATTCCGCCGGCTGCCGTCTGTGCAGGCACCAGATATTATGTGGAATTGAGAAAGAGCGCAGTAACTGACATCAAAACAGTGGCGAATAACTAGCTAAAAAGTTACGATCTGAATATTAGGAAACTTAAGGCGACATATAGAGGCTTTAGTTGATATGTACACGATTAACGGCATTCCCTCATCATCAGGCATCAGCTCAGGACACGCACGGGTTCTTACCCGTGCTGTATACAATCCTGACTTTGACAGACCGTGGGCCTTAGATCCTGAAGGAGAATCCGAGGTTTACCGTCGTACACTGAAGATTTTCTCCGACCGTCTGCGTCAGACTGCAAATCCGGCACTTGACAGAGAGCGCGATCTCTATGGTGCCACCGCCGGCTATCTCACAGCTGCAGATAACGTCGAAAAGGTAATCGAGCTTATTAAAAACGGTGATACCGCACCGATGGCTGCAAGAACCGTATATCTGCAGGGGCTTAAGTTCTTTAAATTTCAATATGCCATGGATGACCAGAGCAACCTGTATGAGCTGCGTTCAATTGAGCTTCTGATAAGAGAGTTCGTGCAGGCTCTGTTTATGCGCGGTGTAACTATTACAGATATGCCGACGCTCACCGAGGACACTATTATTGTGGCCAAGGTATTAACCCCTGCCCAGCTCTTATCCCTTGAAACACGTTATGTTAAGGGCGTGATCTTAGAGCAGGGACGCACTACCGGACATCTTGCTACAGCCCTGCGCGAGCTCTCCATTCCTTCAATTTTCGGTGCATCCGGTGCAACAGAGATAAGTCAGGGCTCAAGATTATTATTAGATGCCAACACAGGCTGTGTTACCGTGGATGCCCCCTTTGAAATGTGTGAGGCAGCCATTGCCAAACAGGGCTTTTTTGCCGATGTTGCAGATGATGACAGTGCCCTGCCTATTACCATAGCCTGCTCAATAGGAACCTTCCAGAACGGGCGCTTGAATAACGTCTACAGGCACTACGGCCTAGGTCTGCTGCGCTCTGAATTTCTGTTTTTAAGTATGGATCACGAGCCTGATGAAAAGGAAATGATTGAGCGCTTTGCCGCAATTATCAGACCTATCAATCAGGATCTGCCTATTACTGCCAGAACCTTTGACTTTGCTGGTGATAAAAAACCTATTTTCGAGCTCTCAGGGGACACTACCGGTCCTCTTCGCGGCTATGGCGCCTGCGTAAGCTCATCACTCTTAAAAAAGCAGCTGCGTGCCCTGATGCAGGCTGATCCTGCACGCAAGCTCACCATAGTCTTTCCGCTGGTTACCAGATTCTCCGAGGCCAGATATTTGAAAAAGCTGGCATCAGACTGTCAGAAGGAGCTTTGCTTTGAGCACAAGCCACACTCACAGTATGAGCTGGCACTTATGATTGAAACACCGGCTGCTGTTTTATCAGCCGAGGCCTTTGCAGGTGAATTCTCCATGTTTATCATTGGAACATCATCCCTTGCAGAATACGCCTGTGCTCCCCGCCCTGATGATTCCACCTTTACGCCACCTCTGGCAAAGCTCATCGTTACCGCAGCCAGAGCCGCACACCGCTCCGGGATCCCTGTAGGTGTTGCAGGACGCTTTGCAGGACGGGCTGAGCTCATGCCCTTTTTCTGGCACATAGGTGTATCTTATGCAACAGTGGACAGCTTTGAAATTGCACCGCTGCGTACTGCTGTTGAAAGACTGGATCTTGGCGGCAGTGAGCCTTACTTTGATGAAGTACTTTTTGATAAAGTAATGAATACCTTTAGAGGTCAGGAAATAGCCTCTATAATCGATAACCTGAACAGCTGATCCCTATGTCATTTTTATCTAAACTATTCTCTTTCTCCTCAGGCTCCAATCAGTCAAACGAGGAGGCTGATTTAGAGCTTACAGCACCGGTGTCAGGTACACTCATTGCCTTAGACGACGTTCCGGATCCGGTGATCTGTGAACGTATTGCAGGTGATGGCTGCGCCCTGATCCCTGATAATGACTGCATGGTTGCCCCGTGCGACGGCATTATCTCCCGTCTGCTCGCATCAAATTCAGCCTTTGTTGTAAAAACAGAATGCGGCGCTGAGATCTACGTAAAATTTGGTGTTGGAACTGATTTTTTCTCAGGCATTGGTTTTACCTCCTTAAAAAAGGTTGGGGATAAGGTAAAAGCAGGAGATGAAATCATTAAGATAGATATGCAGAAGATTGCCGATAAAATAAAAACTACAGTCGTCTCCATGATAGCAGTCAATTCCACAGCCAGCATAGATCGCGTAACCTGCGCCGGAGGCAATGCCGCTGCCGGAGAAACGGCATGTATGTGGGTCTTTCTAAATAAGAAATAGCCAGACATCTTTTAGCGCATATGCTGTTTAAGGACACGTTCTTCTTATAACTGCTTTCTTAAAAAGGATAAAAGCCGCCATCAGGGATAACAGCAGTAACGATAAATACTGCGAAAGAGAGAGTGCGGCAAATATTCCGCGGTCCTCATCGCCACGGAAGAATTCAACAATAAACCTAAGCAGTGCATAGGAGCTTAGGTAGATCATGCACGAATACTTTCTGTAGACAGTTTTTGAGACGAGATACAGGACAAAGGACAGGTTAAATAACAGAAATGCTGATATTAGCTGAACTGCAAGTCTGGGCTCTGCTCCTGCAAGAGAGCCATCCGGGAAGCTCACACTTAAAATTCCGTCATAATGCACACCGTAGCAGCAGCCTGCAAAAAAACAGCCTATACGCCCAAAGCCCTGAGCAAGAGGCAAGGCAAAAATGGTATTTTCAAGCAGTTTAGCAAGATCCAGGTGATGAAATTTTGCTGCCAGAAAAGCAGCAAGAAAGCCTGCGGCAAGACCGCCTATCACCACAAAGCCGCCTGCATGAACAAGGCTTAAGCTGTAGTCAGGATCAAGAATTCTGCTAAAATCCAGCCGCCTGTATTCTGTTGCAAGATATAAAAGCTTAGCACCTATGAATCCACCTAGGATCGCATAGCCGATTAAGGCCAGCAGGCCGTCTGCATCCAGCTTGCGCTCTCTTGCTGTCTGATAGGCGATACTGCCTGAGATCAGCATACCTGCAGCAATCATCAGGCCATAAAGAGGAATATTATGGCCTAGAATATTAAGATTGGGATGCACTACAGGGCGCCGCCTGCAGCCACTGCACCCAGGCCTAAAGCTGCCAGACAGCCGACACAGGCTACCAGCACAATGATATTTATAAAGAGGCCTATTATCGAAATAATAAGTCCTGCAGTTGCCATACCATGCTGGTCATTATCCTTACGCCCTAAGGCTCCCAGAATTATTCCTATAATGCCCAGGGCAATACCCACAACACCTAAGCCTGTTGCAGAAAATAAAGCCATACACAGGGTGATAAGACCACAAATAAGGGAGGCTAAACCCATTTTTTGTACTCCTGAAAATGATTACATTTTTTCAATTATGCCAAAAAACACGCATACAAAAGCACGTTAAAATCAAAAAAAGACCCCGGTATTACCCGAGGTCTGTATAGTTTTAAGTGCCTGGCAACTTATTACAAGAGAGCGTCGATTTCCTCAACAGTCTTCTTGGCATCGCCAAAGCACATTGAAGAATTGTCCTTAAAGAACAGAGGATTCTGCACACCGGCATAGCCTGGATTCATAGAACGCTTGAAGACGACAACATTACGTGCCTTCCAGACAGTAAGAACCGGCATACCAGCAATAGGAGAAGAAGGATCTTCCTCAGCTGCAGGGTTGACGGTGTCGTTAGCACCGATCACCAGTACAGTATCGGTGTTCTCGAAATCATCATTGATCTCGTCCATCTCCAGCACGATATCGTAAGGAACCTTTGCCTCAGCCAGGAGCACATTCATGTGACCTGGCAGACGGCCTGCAACAGGGTGAATTGCGAAGCGAACCTCGATATTGCGGGCCTGAAGCTTCTCAACCAGAGTTGCAACAGCATTCTGAGCCTGAGCCACAGCCATACCATAGCCCGGAGCAATAATAACTGAAGAGGAATTCTTCAAAAGCTCAGCTACATCATTGACCTTCATCTCATGGTATTCGCCATAGTCCTTATCCTCAGTAGAGGTAGGAGCATTGCCGAAGCCGCCGGCGATAACAGAAATGAAGGAGCGGTTCATAGCCTTGCACATGATATAAGACAGAATGGCACCTGAGGAACCGACCAGTGCACCGGTAACGATGAGAAGATCGTTGTCAAGCATGAAGCCTGAGGCAGCTGCGGCCCATCCTGAATAGGAGTTCAGCATGGAAATAACAACCGGCATATCAGCACCGCCAATGGCAACCACGAGGTTGACACCGAAGGCTAATGCGATAATGGTCATCAACAGCAATGGAGCTGCTGAGGCATCAACACCGCCGCTGACAAACAGAACCATCAGCAGGAAGCAGACAACAAGTGCACCCAGATTGATCCAGTGATTACCGGGAAGAACCAAAGGAGCAGACTTGAAGATGCGGAGCTTATAGGTACCGTTTAACTTGCCGTAGGCAATGATGGAGCCGGTGAAGGTTACAGCACCGATGAAGATACCTAAGAAGATTTCTCCCAGATGAATGCCAAGCTCGCTTGATGTCTGCAGTGCAGTTGCGAGGGTAACACCGCCATCAGTAAGAGAATCAAGCTCTAAATAGGTGTTGAAGCCTACCAGAACTGCGCACAGACCTACGAAGGAATGCAGGCAGGCGATAAGCTCCGGCATCTGGGTCATCTGTACCTTACGTGCGGCAATCAGGCCAACAACAGCACCGACAACCATGGCGAAGATAATAATTACAACAGCAGTTGCACCATCGGCCTTGGTGAAAGTGGCCAAAAGTGCAATAGCCATACCGGCAACGCCTGAATAGCAACCAAGCTTAGCAGTTTCCTGCTTTGACAGACCTGCCAAAGCCAGAATGAACAGCAGAGCTGAGAAGATGTAGGCAATATAAGTTAAGCCTTCTGACATTTTTTATTCTCCTGTTCCCTTATTTGCCTTGTTTTCTGAACATACCCAGCATGCGACGTGTAACTGCGAAGCCACCGAAAATGTTAATGGAAACAATCACAGTACCGATGAAGGCAAGGATACCTGCAATCACGCTACCGCCTGATGAATGAACCTGCTCCATCGCACCGACCACGATAATGCCTGAAATTGCATTGGTAACAGACATCAAAGGAGTGTGCAGGGAGTGACTGACGTTCCAGACCACGTAGTAGCCGACAACGATAGCCAGTACAAACACGGCAAAGTGAGGCATAAACTTCTGCGGAGCAAACATACCGATAAGTATGAATGCAATTACGGCTAAAGCGGCACAGCCAATCTTTAATACCGGAGATACCTTGTGAACCTCTACCTTGGGAGCCTCAGCAGGCTTCTGGGCAGCAGGTGCTGCAGATACGGAGATCTTCGGAGGCGGGAAGGTAACCTCACCGTCTTTGGTGACGGTCATATTGCGAATGACAACGTCTTCAAAATTAAGATCGATCTGACCGTCCTTGTTCTTGCATAAAAGCTTGGCAAGATTGACAAGGTTGGTGGAATACAGCTGTGAGGACTGAGCCGGCAGACGGGATGCCAAATCAGTATAACCGATCACGGTAACGCCGTTATCGGTAGTAACAACCTCACCTGGTACGGTGCAGGCGCAGTTACCGCCGCCGGCAGCTGCCATATCAACGATCACTGAGCCGCTCTTCATGGATTCAACCATTTCCTTGGTAATAAGCAGAGGAGACTTCTTACCGGGAATTGCTGCGGTAGTAATAATGATATCGACTTCCTTGCACTGCTTGGCAAACAGCTCCATCTCAGCCTTGATATAGCCCTCGGACATGACCTTGGCATAACCGTCTGAGGAATCCTTACCCTCTTCGACGTAATCAAGCTTTAAGAACTCGCCGCCCATGGACTTAATCTGATCGGCTACGACCTCACGGGTATCGAAGGCACGAACAACTGCACCCAGGGAGTGAGCAGTACCGATTGCAGCCAAGCCTGCAACACCTGCACCGATGATAAGAACCTTTGCAGGGGGAACCTTACCTGCGGCAGTAACCTGACCTGTGAAGAATCTGCCGAAAGCGTGAGCTGCTTCAACAACAGCACGGTAGCCTGAAATATTGGCAGTTGAAGACAAGGCATCCATTGACTGGGCACGGGAAATTCTCGGCACCATATCCATGGCCATTACAGTGACCTTCTTGGCATTCAACTTGTCTACCAGCTCTTTGTTCTGAGCAGGACGAATGAAGGAGACTAATACCTGTCCTTCCTTTGTATATCCAATCTCATCATCGTTAGGAGCATTTACCTTGAAGATAATGTCGCTGTTCCAAACTTCCTTGGAAGTTGCGACCTTGGCGCCTGCCTCTTCATAGGCGGCATCAGTAAAGCTTGCTAAAGCGCCAGCACCTGACTGCACTTGAACTTCAAAGCCGAGCTTTAAGAGCTTGGCTACGGTGTCGGGGGTTGCTGCAACCCTAGTCTCACCGCTGAGACTCTCTTTTGGAATACCTATCAGCATGGCTGTTTCCTGTGTCCAATAAGTTTTTATGAGTAAGACACATCATCAAATATGTCTTAGGTTGATCGAATGTATTTTAAATCATTGAAAGCAAGTTACGGAGATTTGATAAATTTCAATGCGCTAAACGCCACGAAGATCACATTTATGAAAGTGCTTAAATGGAAGATTAACCATTTTACCAGTTGTTTTTTAAAGACTTTATTTATTTAGTTATTATTTAAGTACTTAGGTAAAATGTTACTCATTTAAAACATAGAAAAAAACGCAAAACTTCAGCGTGCCTTGCGGCACATTTTTGCGCTTTCAGATAACAACGCTCTGATATACAAGGAAGTTGATAGAAATTTTCAACTCACGCATGTTGCTTTTATTTATTTGACAAGTTTACGAGAAACTGCACTCCGGATACTTGCAAGACACATGGTAAAAGCATCTTCCTGAGGAGAATCAGCCGTAGCTTCATAATAATTTTTTCTTATGCCAACCTTTTCAAAGCCCAGGCTTGCATAAAGATTCTGTGCGCGTAAATTGCTTGCTCTCACCTCAAGAAAACATTCATCAGCCTCCTGTGCCAGAGCCTCTTTTAATGCTGCAGAAAGTAACAACCGTCCCAGTCCCTGCCCCTGATACAAGGGATCGATGGCTATGGTAAGCAGATCTGTGGTTACCCTGGTGCTGTAAATCACAGCAAAACCTGCGGGATCCTGGCCCTTAAAAATCACCAGCATCTTATACGCATCATCAAAGCATTCCTTCAGGGACTGTGCACTCCAGGGATTTTTCATGGTACGCTGCTCAATAAGCTCCAGAGCATTAACTAATTTCTCTGAGGCATCAGATTTTGAGCAAACCTTAACACTTATATCATTATGATCACTTGCCGGCATAATTTTCCTGTCTTCAAAGCTGGTGTCTGTTACAGCAGATCTCTGCTCCTGAAACTATAAAAAATCATGGCCACCTGTTCAAGAGACCATGATTGCCATGCAAACCTTCTGCCTACTGCAATTTCTGCTCTTTAAGCCAGCTGTCTAATAAAGAGGCCATCTCATCATTATTTAAATCCTGCATCAGGAAATGGGTATTGCCGTGAATACCGATCTTAGGTAATTCCACAAGCTTTGCGTTTCCTCCATGACGATTTATGGTATCTACAAATTTGCGTGCCATCTGCAGACGAACGCGCCAGTTCTCATCTCCAAGATTTTTAGAAGCCTTTTCTGGAATATAATCACCATAATAAAGAACAACGGGGATCTCCAAAAGACGCTGGTATTTATCTGCACTAACACCTAATCCTGCCACTCCACCAGTTAAACCGTCAATACGTTCAGGAACTTCACCTTCAGGAAAAACAAATCCGCCAGGTTCATATGCAGCAATGCCTTTAACCTCAGGATTGTCTAAAGCTGTCAGCCAGCCTGGCAGACCTCCTGCAGAGTGAGTTACCAAAACATGATCTCCTACACGTTTTGATAAAGCACTCAGTGCACTAAGATCCTGTTTGTGGTCGCTTAAATCGGGAGTCATCTCTCTGAAAAATTGATCCAGAACCTGTTTATCTCTGGAAAATTGAACGCCATCATTATATTTTGGCCATATGCCAATACGCCAGATGTCAAACCAGAACATTTCATCGGCCACGACCTTGGGGGCAGTTTCAGCAGATGTTCTTCCAGCCCTTCCTCTACCAGGTAAATCAATCACATAACTGCTGTATCCGCGGCGAAGCATTAAGGTTGCAAAGCCTTCACGACCATCAGGGGTCATCTGCCAGGTGACTCCTGATCCTCCAAAGCCATGCACATATATCAGAGGAAGCTTATTGGCAGAAACAGGGATTTGATACTCAACAAAGGCATGATCTGCCCTATAACTCTGTCCCGTTTCGTTCTGCTCAGACCATCCAAGGAACTTACTGTTGTCATAGTTACCATCTCTTTGAATGGTCTGTCCGCCAACTGAAAACATTCCTTGCGTTTCCAAAACCAGATTCTGAGCACAAACATTTAAATCACAACCTAGCAAGGCTGCAAGTAAAAAAATTCGTTTCATATTTAAAAAAAGAGTCACACCTTGCAGGCTGAACGATTGCGCGCTCAGCCAGAATAATTAACTATTTGAAATAAATAGTGAAAAGGTCAGCAGTACGATTTAACGTACTCCATTTTCCTTAAGCCAGAACTCAACTTCACTCTTTGAGGCAGCCCCTGATGAGCATAGGTGAGTACCAAAGTTCGCTTGAGGGACAAGCTTTTCAAAGTCAGCTCTGGTTTGAGCAATACCACTGCCGGCGTGGCTGTTAAAGGTAATTACCTTCTTACCGGCAAGATCTCCTGCGACGGTCCCCAAATATTTCATAAGGGCAGTAGGAATATGTCCCCACCAGGTAGGGGCTGCCAGCACTACAGTCTGGTATCTGGAAAAATCAACAGCCAAAGGCTTAAAATCGTGATAGGAATTTGACTCAAGCTCCTGCCTGGCAACCTGTGTGGTTGCATGGTAGTCATCAGGATAATCTGGAGTAGGAATAACCTGATAAAGATCGGCATCGCTCAAGTCTTTAATCAATTGTGCAGTTTCGGCAGTATTGCCACTGCGTGAGTAATAGATAACGGCGATATCACTATCAGCAACAGCCGCGGTGCTTGAAAACAGCAAGGTTGCAGCTCCTAGACAGACACAAGCCTTAGTCAAAACCCTGAACATATAACGCTCCCCCTAATATATGGAAATCTCTAAGCTCATACTACCCAAATCGACGTCAAAACAATTGCCTTTCACTTCGCGATTTTTGCCTGAAAATACCTTTTTCACTTCCTCAAGGCTGATACTGCCTCTGCTTATTTTCAGTCAGGATCTTGCAAGTAGCTCCTGCCTTGCCCTACTATTTATACTGGCACTACTTATAGCAGTACTGCTTAGATAACCTTTCGCTAGATCAGTACTAAGCAAATATATACGAGAGACAGCAATGCAAAGCATTTTAGACGTTAGATGGAAGCTCAGTAATAAGGGCAAAGCTATGCTTAAAGCAGACTGCTCCAACGTTATTGACCAAGCAAACGTTGCTGCTCATGATAATGCAAACTCTTCTATTGCCAATGCTGATCCCGATGCTGAGAAGGCCGTTCCTGCCAAATCTGTAAGTCAACAAACACCGGAGCAAAAGAAAGAGGTAATACCAGCCCAGGCTGCAGAAAAAAAAGCAAGCCAGATCATAGTTACAGAAAATGTAGCTAGTGAGAAACCGGTTGCTCAAGCAAGCGATATCAATACTCAAAATCAGGCAGCCAAATCCCTGCTTGAAAAAGAAACCACAAGCTCTCAAGAATCAGCAGTACTTAACAGCGCTGCCTTAGGAGCCGACACTGCTGCAGCTACTAATATTAACAACACAGCAGTCGCGGCAAGCACTTTACCTCAAAGCAATACTCATAGCTTTAATGCACAAACTACCAATATTCCACAAGCAGAGCCATCAACTCCTGTTACAGGCTTAAATGCTCCCTTTGATGAAATTCCACTACCTGACGACGAGTTTTACCAAACCAGCAGCTCTGCAGAGAACACTGTTGTAGCCAATAGTGTGGTGCAGAATTTAAAGCCTGCTAATGAAGCTCAAATTCAAAAAAGAGCTCCAAATAATGACGGGATTATGCTTAGGACAAACTGGCATCTTAGAAAGAAGCGTGCAGATATATATATAGAGGATGATGCCAGTGTTCCATACCTTTCAGGGCTAAAGGGATTCCTGAAAGCTAAAGGGATATCCTGTCTACCATTTAATGCAGAACTACATTATCTTCCCTACGATATACTTTTAATAAATAAGGCTCATTATCAAAACGAAGGCATCTGCGCCTTTTTAGATGGAGGCAAGGCCAGCATCTGGGCTTTTTTACAGCAGCACTTCAAAGGAAGGATCTGAGACTAATCACTATTGATAGCTACGGGAGCGCTAAATACGCTTAAAGAAAAGCTTTGAGCAGACAGAACTTTACTGCCAATTTTTTTAAACAGATACTTGGTAAAATTTGCTGAACAAGCAACTAGATGGCAGGGGCGGAAAGGCTCGAACTCTCAACCGTCGGTTTTGGAGACCGCTGTTCTACCATTGGAACTACGCCCCTGTGAAACAGGCGCTATTATATAGAAGATTATTCAGGTTTGTAAAGTATTTTTTTATTTTAATTCAAAAAAAAGAATCTGGAATTTTACTTATCAGAAAACAAGCCCAAAAAATAATTCTGCAACGACAAAATTTTCTTAAAAATCAATGCAAATAAAAATAAGCTCCGCCCTTTGACAATAGTTTGCGTATAATACAGCTTTCAGGAACAGTGCAACAAAGCACATATTCGCTCCTGAAAGAGCGTCCCGTTCCAAACTGTTACATCCATCAGTTACAAGGGACTTATATGACCAATCCTCTTTTCCAAACAGATATCATATCTGTGTCCGAGTTCACCAAAGAACACATCGAGCTTATTCTGAAAACAGCTCGTGAATTAAAGGCTCATCCCCGCAACGATCTATTAAAAGATAAACTCATTGGTGTAACCTTCTTTGAAGGCTCCACCCGTACCCGTCTTTCCTTTGAAACTGCTATTCACCGTCTGGGCGGTCAGGTAATCGGTTTCCCTGATGCCGCTAATACCTCTCTTGGCAAGAAGGGTGAAACCTTAATGGATTCAATCCGCATCATCACCTCCTATGTTGATGCACTTGTGATCCGTCATCACCGTGAAGGTGCTGCACGTTTGGCTGCCGACTTAGCTCCCGTACCTATTATCAATGCAGGTGACGGCTCCAATCAGCATCCTTCTCAGACCATGCTCGATCTGTTCTCAATCTATGAGACTCAGGGCCATCTTGATCACATTAAGATCGCTTTTGTAGGTGATCTGAAATACGGCCGTACCGTACACTCTTTAGCTGAAGCACTGTCACTCTATAACGCCGAGATAATGCTCGTTTCACCAGAATCCCTGGCTATGCCTCAATATATTCTGGACATTCTTAAAGAGCGCAATATCAAGGTTACCTTCCACGATACCTTAGAAGAGGTTATCCCTGAGGTCGATATTCTTTATATGACCCGCGTGCAGAAAGAACGCTTTGATGAAACCGAATATCAGAACCTGCGCTCCAAGTTCGTTCTCACAGCAGATATGCTTGAAACTGCACAGGAAAATATGAAGATCCTGCACCCGCTTCCCCGTATCGACGAGATCACCATTGATGTTGATCAAAATCCTCACGCTTATTACTTCAAGCAGGCAGCTAACGGCGTATACGCCCGTGAGGCAATCCTGGCACTGGTCATGAACAAGGAGATTTAAGATGGCTGTTAATCCTAATACCAATGCAGATCAAGGCCATTTGATGGTCGAAGCCATTTCCAACGGAACTGTAATCGATCATATCGCTCCAGGTCAGGCCATCAACATTCTGCGCATGTTCAAGTTCTTATCTAAGAACAATGAGCTGACTGTCGGCTTTAACATGCGTTCTGGTGACATGGGTAAAAAAGATCTTATAAAGATCGCCAATGTTGTCTTTTCTCCATCAGAAACCGGACAGCTTGCAATCCTTGCCCCCAATGCCACTGTCAATGAAATCAAAGACTACAAGGTTGTGGACAAATACAAGCTCCGTCTTCCTCATGAAACTGTAGGCGACTTCAAATGCCCCAACTCAAACTGCATTACCCACATTGAGGTTGGTGCTACTCCGCGCTTTTTGATCCGCACTGACAAGGACGGTAATGTCATGATGAGCTGTCATTACTGTGAACGTGAATTCACCCGCGAAACAATCCTTGAATACAACGGTCTTGAAGTAAAAAGTGCCAAGTAAGCTCTGACAGCTCAGATTTTATCAGAGGATCAAGCCGCAATATATATACATTGCGGCTTGTTTTTTATCTCGGTTGCCAAAATAGGGCTAACCGGAATCACCTTAGAAAATCATCACGCTGCGGAGTAAAGATATCTATCAGTACCCCCGCCTCAAGGCATTTGCAGCCATGCACTACATCGGGATTTTTGTGCAGGGTATCACCCTGTTTTACGATATGTTTTTCATCTCCTATAGTGAATTCAAACTCTCCTGACATTACATAGGTAACCTGCTCATGAGGATGAGAATGCATGGCGCCTTCACTGCCCTTTTCAAAGACATTTTCCACACACATCATTCCACCCTCGTGGACCAAAACAGCCCTTTTCACACCGGGTGCTACCTGTTCAAAGACAGCGTCCTTACGAAATGCGAACATCGTTTTCTCCTGAATTTTTATACTACAATCAAACAAAGCACCAGAAAGCTTTTTTTATTTATTTTTCAACAAATTAATACCATATAGGGCATAATCTGCTGCAAAACAGATCAAAGGCTTTCAATATCCTTTAAAAGAGTTTCCAGGGCATTCTCTGTGGTGCTCCAGCTGGTGCAGAACCTTACCACCATCTGTCTATCGGACTGTCGCAACTGTACCTCCGGCTGATGATGCTGTGACAGTTTTTTCAACTGATCATCGTTCAACAGCACGAAAAGCTGATTGGTAGGACTGTCTATATACTGCTTTACACCGTGCTTAACAAACGCATCCTTAAGGATCTGGGCGTAGTTCACCGCCTTTTTGGTAATATCAAAATATAGATCGTCTTTAAACAACTCAAAAAACTGCACCCCCAGCAACCAGCCCTTTGCCAGCATTCCGCCGTTTTGCTTAATTGATGATCTGAAATGGGAGCTTAATGATTTACCGGTAAAAACCACAGCCTCGCCAAACATGGCTCCACATTTGGTGCCGCCTATGTAGAACACATCACAAAGAGACGGCAAATCACTAAAAGCTACATCAGTTGCCGCAAGTCCATAGCCAAGACGGGCGCCATCTATAAACAGGTAATAGCCGTTTTGCTTACAGATAGCCTTTAATTCCAGAAGCTCAGCCTTACTGTATACAGTTCCAAGCTCTGTAGGCTCTGATATATATACAAGCTTAGGCTCGACAACATGCTCCTTGATATCAGAGTCACTAAATGCCCTGGCAATATTTTTTAAGGCATCGGCGGTCAGTTTTCCCTTTTCCCCCTGCACGGTAATACATTTATGTCCTAAGTGCTCAAGAGCACCGGTTTCATGAACATTGATATGCCCGGATTCAACACATACCGCAGCCTCCCAGGGACGAAGTATATGATCGATAACAGTAACGTTTGTCTGGGTACCGCCCACCAAAAAATGAATATCCACGTTGTGATCATTAAGCTTATCCTTAATGACAGCGGATGCTTTTTCACACCATTCATCAAGACCATAGCCGTTATAGGTCTCCTGCTCAATACCTGCGAGAGCTTTGATGATATTGGTATGAGCTGAGCAGTTGTAATCATTATTCCACTTAAAGGTCATATATATATTCTCAAACAGTTGTTTATAAGGCGTATCCTGGCGTCAGAGATGATGATTATTCACTGTCATCCTTAATGCGCTCTACCCTGAAAATATTTAAAACATCAGGATCAGGACAGCAGAAACGGGCTACATCCGGCTCTTTTTCAGACATTTTGCCGCCATAACGCAGAATGTCAGCATATACAAACGCTGTATGCATTACAAAAGGACACAAGTCTCCTCTCTGCGTATCATAATCCCATGAATCACCAATACGGTGTCCGCGGGAACACCCCTTGCTGCCACGTCTTTCAATCAGAGTTATCTTGATCTTAGGCTTTTTTGACGCCACCATGCTGTCTCCTAAATGGCAAAGGTTATCTTTATCGATATCCGTAAAGTATAGACATCAAATGTGATTATGCCCAAATAAAATTATCCGGCTTGTTTTCTTCTGCAGAGATCCGGTATCTGGATTGCAAAAAAACTGAATAATAAGGGCTATAAGACCAATCAATGCTAAGATGTAACATCTATGCTGATAAAAGCTGATGCTAGGATGGAATTTTATAAGCCAGGCACTAAAAAAGCGATCTGAAACCAGTATGCTCACAAAACTATTAGAGTCTATATCCTCAACATACATAAAATACGTCAATACCTCCCTTCTGCTCTGCCTCATGAGCTTTTCTGCTGTTTTTTTTATTGCAGCATACACAAAAGATGCACAGGCAAGTACGACCGATAAGGCCTCTCACTTATCAACTCAACAGAATTTAATCTTCGGAGCCGATATTTATGCACCTTATTTCTTTTTAGACGACAACGGCAAATTTACCGGCATTGATCACGATCTGCTGATTGAAGCATGCAAACGCCTGGGCTATACCCCTGTTTTCCGTGTCATAAACTGGTCGGATAAAAACGAACTGCTTGATAGAGCAGAAATCGATGCAATCATCAGTTGCTTTACCATGGAAGGTCGCGAATACCAGTATTCCTGGGCAGGACCATACATGGCCAGCAGGCAGAGTGTGATGGTCCACACTGATGATAATATCGACAGTCTTTATGATTTAAATGGACGCAGGATATGCATTCAAAATACCTCCAAGCCTGATGAGCTGTTTAAGCATCATTTCAGTCCTGATCTTAAAAAATTTCCCGTTGAATCGGCCTTACTGGTATTTAACAGTATTGAGCAGGCCTATACCGCCTTCCGTCAAAAAGCCTGTAATGCTGTTGCCGGGCATGAAGCTGTACTGGCATCATTAGCCGACAATGACAGAAGATACAAAATATTAGATGAGTATCTGGAGGCTGTATCTATAGGCTTTGCATTTCATAAAAACGGCAATCGCGTACTGGCAGATTCCTTAACCCGAGTATTAAATCAGATGAGTCAGGAAGGTGTTTCCCAGCAAATTGTTGCAAAATACGGCATTCAGTACATGGCTCCGAGCACATCTCATAAAGCCCCCTGACCAAAAGACTCCGATTAAACCTAGATTTCTCATGATAACCACCACCTCCAATATGGAGAAAGCTGTCTAAAGATAATGCCTGAGATCACATTCCCCATAAATTAGCCGCTCAGATGTAGTGCAAGATTGTTAGCCCTTTGACGGTATTTCTCTACAACTCATACAATCAGAGAAAATATTTAATAAGGACCTTTCTTCATGAAGTACCGCGTAAGACCGGCTATTGAATGGCTGAAATCTATGAGCTATCTTTCAGATAGCACTGCAGAGCCAACTGATATTATCGACTGCTCTTTAGGCGTTAATCCATATGGCGTTTCACCTGAGATCTCTAAAGACATCTACGCATCATCCTTTAACACGTTAAACTGCTATCCGCCTTATCCCTACACTAATACATGCAAGGCTGTTGCACAGTACTGGAGTGATACCACTGCTTTAAAGCCTGAACAGATATCCATGCAAAGCGGCTCCATGAGTGCACTATGCACAATTAACAATATGTTCCTGGATGCCGGATCCCATATACTGGTATCACTGCCTTGCTTCTCATCCTATGTAACTCATGCCCGCTCCTGTGGAGCTCTCATCGATCATGTCCCTTTATGTGAGGAGCACGGTTTTAAATTTAATGCTGAAAAATTTATACAGGCAATAAAACCAGAGCATCGTCTGATTTATATTGATAATCCTAACAATCCGACAGGACAGCATATTCCTCTAGCTGACATAAAAAAAGTCCTCGATGCTGCCTTAAAGATGGAGGTCATGGTCTTAGTTGATGAAGCCTATGGAGATTTTGAATCCAGGCATGATTCTGCGGTAACCCTGATCAATTCTTATGAAAACCTGTTAGTGGTTAAAACCTTCTCCAAGGGCTTTGGCTTAGGAGCAGTACGCGCAGGCTATATAGTAATGCCGGAGGCTGCCATCAATGTTATTAACAGATGTGCAGGTGAAATGAATATCACTACTATTGCCTGCGAGCTCATTCCACATGCCTTATCTGATCAGCAGTTTGTTGATGAATCAATAACAAAGATCCGTAAGAGCAAACAGAAAATTATCGACAGTCTGAGTGTTATCAAGGTATCTGAAACATCGCTTAATGTGCCTATTGCACTTTACTATGTAAGTGAAGATCTTGACCTGGCAGCAGCGCTTGAGACTGAGCATATCAAAATTGAAAAAGGAGTTGACTTTGAGGGTATCGGCAAACGCCATGTACGCTTAAGAGTACCTGCTGATAACAAGGTTGATGAATTAATCGCCCGTCTTCAAAAGGTAGAACAGCAAATTAAACAGCAATAGCGAGATCATCATGAACAACAAAGTAAGCATACGCAATGTCATTATGTTTGCCGGTGCCTATTGTGCCTTTATCATCGGCTCAGGCTACGCAACAGGTCAGGAAATCATGCAGTTTTTCGGCTCCTTTGGACCGAGCGGTCTCATCGGTATCCTGGTCAGCATGTTCCTTTTTGCCTTTCTGGGTGGCGCCCTGATGCAAAAGGGCTACGAGCTTCAGCTCAAGCATCATACTCAGGTATTCAGATACTATTGCGGTAAATATCTGGGAGTTTTTCTTGAATGGCTAACCATCCTTTTCCTGTTTAGCGTGGTATCTATCATGATTGCAGGTACGGGAGCTTTAGCCTCTGAATATTTTGGCTTTCCTGATGCCGTAGGTTCGGTTTTCATGGCGATATTGTGCATTATCACCGTCTTTCTGGGCCTGCAGAAGCTTGCTGATCTTGTAGGAACAATCGGTCCTGTGATCATCATTTTCACGCTGATTATCGGTGTTGTCACCTTAATTAACTTTAATGGTGACTGGGCTAATAACTGGGAAGTACTCTATGATCTAAGAGCGACAAAATCCTGGTGGTTTGCTAAATACTCAGCCTTAGATTCTGCCTGGTTCTCAGGCGTTCTCTATGCAACCTGCATGGTCTTTGGTTCAACACCTTTCTTTACTGCATTAGGCTCAAAGGCTCAATCAAGCAGGGAAGCATTCTTAGGCGGCTTTATAGGTGGTGTGGTTATCATGCTGGCATCAGGTATCATGATGGCTGCGATGCTTTGCTTCCCTGAGGAAGTTGCCAAGCTGCAGGTTCCTAATATCTACCTTGCCCAGCAGTTTACTCCCGTACTGGCAATGTTCTTCTCGGTGATCCTGCTCATGGGCATCTACTCAACTGCAGCGCCTATGTTCTGGGTAATCATCAACAAGACTGAGCAGTTTATCGGCAATAAGAGCGCAAGACTGGTACTTACCTTAGTGCTGGGAGTTATTGCCTACTTTGGAGCACAGATCGGCTTTGGTACATTAATTGGCATACTTTATCCTCTGAATGGCCAGATCGGTATCTTCTTTATCCTGATTGTTTTTGCCAAGGTATATTTCCTGAAGGATAAGACTGCCGGCAAGAGCAAATAGCGTATCTTCATTTGCTTGATATTGGTCTAAAAGGAGCTCTCTGATATGCAGCTCCTTTTTTTCGCGACATTTCGTGCTAAAGATTCAAAAGCCAATCAACAAAATTCGGCTCCTGATGACTAAAATGCTGACACTCACAAAATGCCCCCTGCGCCTTTGACGGACTGGAGCATTCATCACCCCTGATACGGTTCTACCCTGATTTAACCCATGGCTACAGAGAAATTATGACAATCCGCGATAAAAACGATATGAGACAGGAATTAAAAAAGAATGAGCTTGCTATTGTCACAGCAGAACAAAAAGATCTCGATGAAATCATGGGCTTAATTGAAAATTCCCGTAAGCTCATGATAGCTAACGGAAATCCCAACCAATGGCCACAAGGCTATCCTGGCAGGGAAATGATTACAGCAGATCTTGCTCAAGGAGACTGCAGAATTATCAAGTGCAAAAATGCAGTTGCAGGATCATTTGTTGTAAAAAACGGCCCTGATCCCAGCTATCAGAAAATTTTCGAGGGACATTGGCAGGACAGCAGTCCCTATATTGTCATCCATCGTGTCACATCCAATCCAGGATTTCACGGGATCTTCGATGCAATCATAGCCTATTGCGTCAAAATAAACAGACATATCAGGATAGATACCCACAAAGACAATACCATCATGCAACACCTGTTAAAAAAACACGGGTTTGAATACTGCGGCATCATCCATATTGAAAACGGAGAGGAACGCTTGGCTTTTGAAAGAACTGCGTCCAAAAACAGATAATGATTTTCAGGTTCCAAGCATTAATTACAAAATTATGTTACAAGTTTTCAATAGACATTTAAGGAGATAGCTATGGAAAAGATAACCTTCTTTGGCACCCACTCATATGATCGTCACACCTTTGCCGATCTCAATAAGAATTTTGGATTTGAGCTCATAAACCACCGCTCCTTCCTTACCACAGCAAACGCTGCCATGGTAATGGGAGCCAAGGCTGTTTGTATCTTTGTAAATGACATGGCCGACAGAAAGGTTATCGAAATTCTAGCCAGGCAGGGAGTAAAGCTTATTGCTTTGCGCTGTGCCGGCTTTAATAACGTTGATCTGGCAGCCGCCCGTGATTACGGAATAAAGGTCGTCAGAGTTCCTGCATACTCTCCTCATGCAATTGCCGAGCATGTCATTGCTCTCATCATGACATTGAACCGCCGTACCAATAGAGCCTATGTGCGCACCCGCGATGGAAACTTCTCCCTAAACGGCCTTATGGGCTTTGATATGTTCGGCAAAACAGCAGGTATTGTCGGAACCGGACGTATAGCAAGATGCCTCATCGATATACTCAAGGGCTTTGGGATGAATATCCTTGCCTATGATATCTATCCGGATGAAGAGTATGCCAAGAAGACCGGGATCCGCTATGTGGATCTTGAAGAACTGTTCTCAGGATCAGACATAATTTCCTTAAACTGCCCGCTTACTCCGCAAAACCGCCACCTCATCAACCGTGATTCCATTTCAAAAATGAAGCGCGGTGTCATGATCATCAACACCGGTCGCGGACCTCTGATTTCCACAGAGGATCTTATTGAAGGATTGAGATCCGGTCAGGTAGGCTATGCAGGACTTGATGTCTACGAAGAGGAACGCGACTATTTCTACCAGGATAAATCCTCAAGTGTCATCACAGATGACAATCTAGCAAGACTGCTTAGCTACTCAAATGTAATGGTGACATCTCATCAGGCTTTCTTTACTCACGAGGCTATGTCAAACATAGCCACCACCACGCTTGAAAACTGCAAGGCCTTTTTTGAAGGTCGCGAGCTTGTCAATGAGGTTAAGGCCAAGTAAAAGTATCTCTGCCAATGATTGTTATAAGGCTCTGCAGCATCCCCTGCAGTGACTTAGACACCAATAAAGAAGCCCCATTTTTTAAATGAGGCTTCAATTAACAACCTAAAGATTAAAAGCGTTAACTTACTTGTTTGGTGCAGAGATGATCTTATTGCGCAGCTGCAATGAAACATAGGAGAAGGCAACAGCGGCCACTAACACCATGCCCTTCACCACCTGCTGTACATAGTCATTGATGTTGCACATCAGCATACCGGTTGATAATACACCCATGATGAGCACACCGATAATAACCAGCGGCAGCTTACCCTGTCCACCCATCAGACTGATACCACCAAGAACTACGGCAGTAATTGCATCCATCTCATAACCGACACCGGCTGCCGGTTGTCCTGAATTGGTACGGGAGAGCAGTACCAGACCTGCAACACCAGAGAGGAAGGCACAGAAGGCATAGCAGAAGATCTTTACAAAATTGATGTTTACACCGGACAATCTTGAGGCCTCTTCATTGCCACCTACACCATATACGTGACGTCCGATTGGAGTATAGGAGAGAATAAAGATACCTATTGCAAAGACTGCAATCATCAGCAGCACAGGATCAGGGATCCCGAGGAAATAGCCTCTGCCAAAGGGACTTAGACCTGAGCCAAAGCCGTATACAGGCAAACCGCCGGTGATGAGATAACCTGCACCACGCAGGGATGTCATTACACCCAGTGTTGCAATAAGCGGTGACATTTTGAAATAGGCAACCAGAAGTCCTGAGAATACACCATAGCAAACTGCCATGATCAAGGTTACGACAATAGCTGCCGGAATTGACCAGCCGGCCTTAAGCATAAGTGCACAGGTAAGAGATGAGATACAGGCAATCGATCCTACCGACAAATCAATACCCGCAGTCAGAATAACATAAGCTGCACCCACCGAAATAATGCCGATAATTGATACCTGACGCAAAATGGTGGTTACCGTTGAAAAAGAGAAGAAATTAGATGATGCAATAGAAAATACTGCAATTAACATCACCAGAATCAGAATAATACCGTAGTCCAATAGCCACAGCGCCATTTTGTTATTACTGTTCATTAGCAGTCTCCTTCTTACGCCCCAAAGCTGCTTTTTCCAAAATAAGTTCCTGTGAGAATTCCTCACGTTTTAGCTCTGCAGTAATACGTCCGCCGCTCATAACGCAAATGCGTTGCGACATACCGATAAGCTCAGGCATCTCAGAGCTGATCATGATGATGCTCTTTCCCTGATCTGCAAGACGGCACATCAAATGATAGATTTCCTGCTTGGCAGCGACATCAATACCACGGGTCGGCTCATCAAAAATCAATACATCGCACTCTGTCGACAAAATACGTGCAAGCACTACCTTTTGCTGATTGCCACCTGAAAGATTACGGACTATCTGCTCCATGCTGGGAGTCTTGGTACGAAGCTCATCAATATAGCGTTGAGTCTCACTGCGCTCTTTCCTGCTGTCAATGATAAAACCGCACTTCAGATATTTAGGAAGAGAGCTGAAAACAGTGTTTTCACGGACAGTCAGCCCCAGAAGCACACCCTGGGTTTTTCTATCCTCAGGTATTAAACCCACTCCGCAATCTAATGCATGACGCGGGGATTTTGGATTGTACTTATATCCCTTGAAAATAAGCTCTCCCGATGAAACAGGATCAGCTCCGAAAATTGCCCGGGCAAGCTCCGTACGACCAGCGCCGACTAATCCGCCAAAGCCTAGGATCTCCCCCTTATGCAGCTTGAATGAAACATCATGTATTGACGCATTCTCAAGATGCTTTACCTCAAGCACAACCTCATCTGTTGTATGAACAGGGAGCGGGTAATCACCGGAGAGCTCACGTCCCACCATCAGAGCAATCAGCTGCTTCATAGACAGATCTTTGACATCCTTTACGGTGACAAATTTTCCATCCATAAAAACAGCAGCTCTGTCGCAAAGCTCAAACACCTCCTCTAAACGGTGTGAAATAAAGAGAATAGTGCAGTTTTTTTCGCGTAACTTGCGGATCACGTTAAAGAAGATCGCCGTCTCCTTTAAGGTCAGAGATGCAGTAGGCTCATCTAAAATAATAAATTTAGGATCACGGGCTACTGCTTTTAAGATTTCAACAATCTGCTTGTAGGCAACACCGATGTCGCAGACTCTCTTGCGTACATCGATATCAATCTCCATATCGTTGAACAGCTGCTGAGCACGACGCTCCATTTCCTTATGATTCAGGATAAAACCGTTTTTTAACTCGCGTCCGTAAAAAATGTTTTCAGCAATTGATAAATAAGGGATTAATGAAAATTCCTGATACACTGCGGCAATACCAAGCTGCATGGATGTCTGAGGATCCAGTGAGCTGTAGCTTTTACCGTTAATTACAATTTCACCGGAGCTTGGTGTTTCCGCGCCGGTTAACATCTTGATGAACGTGGATTTGCCTGCGCCATTCTCACCGCACAGCGATAATACCTCGCCCCTTCTGATGTCTAGATTCACATTATCCAGTGCCCGTACCTTTGCATAATACTTTGACACCCCGCGCACGGATATGATGATGTCGTCTGTAGATTCCATATGAGGCCTTAACCAAGCGGCCGGACATAAATCCGGCCGCAGAAATCAAAATTTTAGAACTCTAAAATTAGTATGCAGGCTGATATTTACCTGAAATAACATCTTCCTGAGGAACAGGAACGTAAGGAAGGAATACCTTTTCAGGCTCTGCAGGAATACCCTCAGTTGCCATACGGTAGAGGATCTTGGCACAGTCATAACCACCCTTGAAAGGATAAAGATCAACAGTACCACGATAGATTGAGCCCTCTTCCTTAATCAAAGCAAGGGCTTCAGCAGTAGCATCACCTGAGAATACCGCGCGATCATCACCCACCTTATCGTTGGCAATCATAGCCTGATAACCGCCGATACCACCTGAATCGTTAGAACCTATCACAAGATTCAAATCAGGATGCTGCTGCAATACAGCCTCAATGATCTTCATGCCGGATTCAGGATTATCGCCTGCCTGACGGGCGACAAGTTCCATAGTAGGACAGACTTCCTTCAAAGCAGCCTCAATACCGTCACCGCGGTGCTTAACAGCCTCAACGTTGTCCTGGGTAATGAGAGCAACCTTGCCCTTGCAGCCTAGCTTTGCCTTTGCCCAGTTAGCAGCCTGCAGACCGATGGTATGGCCATAGTCATACTCATCCATGCCGTAAATCAGGTTGGAGTTAGGTACAGTCTGAGCAATTGATGCAGTTGCAACACCGGCCTTCTTGGCATCATCATAGGTTGCAGTCAGAGCGTTCTGATCAATTGCAGTACACAAGATTGCATCGTACTTATCGTTGATCATGTTCTCAATGTCGGATACCTGCTTGTCCACACGGTATTGAGCATCAATAGAAATACACTGAATGCCAAGCTCCTTACAGGCTTTTTCCATACCGAGCTTAACACCGACGAACCATGGATTTGCAAGCTGAGGAACAGAAAAACCAAGTTTAAACTCGGATGCATCCTTAGCATTAGCGGCACCTGCAGACAAAACTGCTGCGCCCAGAAGAACAATTGCAAGTTTGTTTAATCTCATGATCAACACTCCAATTACATGTCTGATACTAACTGCTGAATATTTATAATGAGTTATCAGCTTGGAGTTAGCTTAGCGCAATCGTTTTCAAAGATCTGATTGTGAGCTCAAAATATTATACATTTGAAAGCAAAATCACATTTTTGCCTCATTCCATATCTATTTGATTTGATGTATGTTTTGACTTCCAGTCAGCTTTTTGTAAACAGGCACAGAGTCTCGCATCCATACGCATTCGGAAACATATCAAAGCCCTGAACCGCTTGTAATTTAAAGCCGGCATTTATCAGAGATGCAACATCACGGGAGAGCGCCTTAAGTCCGCAGAAGATCACCGCAAGATGAGTTCCCCGCGGTAGGGCCTTTAATGCCCTGCAGTTGGCATCTCCAAGCCCTGCCCGGGGAGGATCAGCAATTACTGCCTTAATATTGCGCCTTGAAAGCTGTGGCAGCACAGCCTTGAGATCGGCTGCGATAAATTCAGCATTGGTAACCCCAGCTCTTCTGGCATTGCGCAACGCCGCATCTGTTGCCTCCTGAACTATCTCAACACCGGTTACCTTCAGAAAATGACGGGCAAGAGGCAGGGTCATGGTGCCGCAGCCACAGCACAGATCCAGAGCTTCGGCCTCCCTATCCTCTCCGCACCAATTAATTGCAGCCGCATACAGCTTTCGGGCAATATCATAATTTACCTGTAAAAAGGTCTGCGGACCTACATCAAAGATATAACCGCCAATCTCAGCTGTAATGGTTTGTGCAGCTGTCAGTGCCTTCAGTCTGCCTGATATGATCCTGTTACCGGCATTTTCATTTAACTGAATAAAACCGGCCTTGATGTGATGCTTTTTAAAAAGCTGAGCTAAATCCTGCTGAAAACTGTCAGGTAAAGATGTGGCGGATGTTAAAACTGCAAGACGTTCATGCTCTCCACAGTCACGCATCATCAAGGCTCTGAGCTGTCCTTGAGCATTAAGTTCATCATAAGCCTTTACATTGTGATTATCAGCAAGTGTGCAGATCTCACAGGCAAGATCTGTAAACCATGCACATTCACCCGTACAGCATTCAATTTCACAAATTTCATGACTGCGGCTTTGGTAAAAGCCCTGGATAACACCGCTCTTATCATTTGCAAAAAATCTTATGCTCTTATGACGGTAAATTTCAGATCCTGTTCCCACAAAAGGCTGTTGTTTTACATCTGTAAACCCTGCCTTTATCAGAGCATCACCGATAAGCTTCATTTTAAAGCGATGCTGTGCTGCTGTATTCAAACCTCCAAGAGGACATCCTCCGCATGAGCTAATATATTTGCAAAGCAGATCCTCTTTCTGGCGATCTGCAGAGGGCCTGATTAACTCAACAATCTCCCCGGGACAGCGTCTTGAGCCTTCAGCAAAGGGCTTTCCACAGCGGATTAAAACCTCATCCCCGGGTACTGCTCCCTTGATATAAATTTCAAGATCATCTTTAAAAACAATACCTTCTCCCTTATCCGACAACGCATCAACAATTGCGCTAATGTATTGGGATTCTGATGAAGATGAGCTTGAGTCTGCTAAATTTTCTTTGGAGGTCATACGTGAGATCTGCTACATTTTAACTAACAATTTTGTAATAACATTATCGCATACGCCGTAGTGCAACTATGCATTCGTTTAAGTCTGCAAATGGAGATAAAAATGAGATATTCAGCACTGGTATTAGCAACTGCAGTTGCATCCTCCATCGCTTTAACAGCCTGCACCAACCCTACAAGCTCTGCAGGAACCATGAGTTCAACCTACAAAGGAACGATTAAGGGCATTGAGGTCATCTACCTGGACAGTAAAAATTACGACTCTGGTACTAATACTCTGGTAGGAGGTATAGCCGGCGCACTAATCGGCGGACTTGTTGCCGACAGAACCACCGGAGCTTTAATCGGGGCAGGTGTCGGAGCTGCTGCAGGAGGACTTGGCTCCCAGGCTGCAAACCGTACAGATGGCCTGAGACTGTCTCTTGATTCCGAGAATGGTGATATTGTTGTCGATGTACCGTTTAACTGCGGCTACAAGCTTGGACAGAAGGTACGCATTATAAACAGCGGCTCCAATGGAGCTCAGGTACAGTTCCTCTCAAACGGCGCATATCATACAGCTACCGCCCAGAGTGCATCAGCATGTCAGACTACATACAATAAATATAAACAGGGTGTAGGCGAATTTTAGTGCCAAAAAATACGAAAATACTTATTTGAAAAGATCCGCAAGGATCTTTTCTGTTACCGCAGGCTAACAAAATATCTAACGATTACCGCAGGTTAACTGTTATCAAACAGCATTTGGCTAAACTGCCATTTCTTTTTTTTGCACAAAATTATTTCAAAATGGGATCTACTCTGCAAAATCGCTCACCGTTACAGAGCAAATATTTGAAAAGCCCCTCCACATAACCTATTATCTGTTCATAGGTATTCTTAATTCAGGATCTTTTATATACCTTGTCTTGTATACTGGATTTTATTAAAATACTTATAAAACAAACAAATATTTGTTATCT
>CAVFIO010000013.1:0-33212 GCA_963622535.1 Akkermansia muciniphila | reverse complement strand
TCGAAGATAAGATAATCAAGCTGCACTCAACCAAGAAATCACTTGCCGATGCCCTCCTTGAGGGTACAGAGATGTCAGCACGCTTAGGTCGTGAGGAAATCTTAGAGCTTTTAACACTTGCTCAGGATTAATCCTAAAAAATGCTCCGGATTTTACCGGAGCTTTTTTTAAGAGGAGAGTTATAAAGAGGAGAGCTGCTTTTGTGCAAGGGCTGCCGAGGTGTCGTTTGGATAGGATTTCACTACCACCTCAAAAAAGCGTCTTGCCTTGTCCTTATCCCCGTTTTGCTTATAGATAAGTCCAAGCTTGTATAAGGAATCGGGACGCTTGGCAGAATTTTTAAAGCCTGCAGCATTTAAAAAGCTTACACGCGCATCCTCATACTGCTTTTGCTTGAACTGCACCTGACCTAGCCAGTACCAGGCATTAGGAGTGAGATCGTTGTCAGGATATTTCTCAAGATAGCTCTTAAAAGCAGGAACTGACTGTGACAGCTTGTTATTTACAACCATCTGATAGGCATCATTGTAGGCCTTTTTGGCACTGGTATCAGAGACCTTGAGGGCATTGCCCCTGGCATCAGTGACCGCACCGTTTACCTTTTGCGTTGAGGCTGCCGTACCGGCAGTTGCATTTGCAAGAGCACCGGTGCTCTTAGCATTATCAGAGGCTGTACTGCCCTGAGAATTTTCAGAGCTATTTGTTCCAGCCGCGTTCTGCTTTAAGGCATTAACCTCCTGCTGAAGCATCTCTATCTCATGCTTGAGCTCTTCAATCTGGCCGTTCTGGGCATCGATCTGAGACTGCAGCTGATCATAGTCATTCTGCATTTTTAGCATGGTTGACTGCTGTGCCTTAAGCTGAGCCTCAAGATCGTCTGTGCCCCAGGCCAGGGCATCAGCAGAAACTGCCATCGTAAGCGCTAAAGCAAGTATGCTAAATCTTTTAGCCATCATTTTTAAACCTTCGGATAAATAAAACGCCGGCAAAACCGGCGTCTTTATGCTACTGAATTAAAATCAGTAATTTAACACTGCACGGCGGTTCTGAGACCAGGCAGACTCGTTGTGGCTGGGATCAACAGGCTTTTCCTCACCATATGAAACCACTGACATCTGATTGATATCAACACCTAAATTCTGCATATAGCGGGCAACACTGCGGGCACGGCGCTCACCTAGAGCAATATTGTACTCAGGGGTACCGCGCTCATCGGTGTGACCTTCAATAATAACTCTGGCATCAGGATTGCTGCGCAGATACTTGGCATTAGCCTGCATGACAGAGATGTACTTGTCCTGGATCTGATCTGAATCGTAATTAAAATATACGGTGTGCTTATCAGCAAGCTCAGCAGGACCGTTCCAGCCGTCAGCATAGCTGCCGTTAGGATTGCCGACAGTGACTGCACCGTCAGAATCCAGACCTTCCTGAATATCAGAGCCGTCGTTAACAAGATCTGAAGAACTGCTGTTATCGGTGCTGCAGGCATTGAGTGAAAGCATAGCTGCGCCGCAAAGCAAAGCTGCTAAAAATTTATATGACATGATTTCTTCCTAAAATTTTCACTTCTCAAGCAAAGGACCCCAGGCAGGAGAGCCGATCTCACCTTGGGATGTCGGCAAATTAGCCTTAAAGCGACCATCTGCGGAGACCAAAGCCAATCCTTTTCTGCCCTGATACACTGTTGAATATATTACCATAGATCCGTTAGGTGCTACGCTCGGAGACTCATCCAGGGATGAGGTTGTGAGCATATACAGCGAGCCGTCGGCATCAACTCTTGCAACACGGTAGCCGTTCTGACGGGTTACCACGATCAAAGAGTTGGAGCCCGGGATGGCACGGGCTGACAGATTGACCTGACCCTGATAGGTGATACGCTCGGTCTTGCGGGTTGCAAAATCAAACTTATAGATCTGAGCCTTGCCGCCACGCTCTGAGGTAAAGAAGATAGATCTTGAATCAGCAGACCATGTAGGCTCGGTATCGATGGCACGGTTGTCAGTGACACGGTTTAATGTGCCCGATGAGAGATCATAATAATAGATATCAGGCTGTCCGTCCTTAGATAAGGTCATGGCAATCTTTGATCCGTCCGGAGACCAGGCAGGAGATGAATTGAGGCCCGGGAATGATGCAAGCTTGGTACGCTTGTGGGAATTGATATCCTGTACAAAGATTGCAGGCTGACGGGATTCAAAGCTTACATAGGCAAGACGGGTACCGTCTGGAGACCAGGTGGGAGTCATGATAGGCTGGGTAGACTTCAGCACCGGCTTTTCATTGTAGCCGTCATAATCTGCAGTCATGAGAGTATAGGGATAACCGCCCTGACCTATACGGCTTACCACATAGGCAATACGGGTACGGAAGGCACCCTTCTGACCTGTAAAGAGCTCATATACTCTGTCAGATACACGGTGGGCAGCCTGACGCATCAGCGATGAGGGGGCATTGCCCTGATAGTGTCCCAGGATCTTGCCTTTGTTGGCTCCCTGAAGACCTGTTACCTTGAATTCAACCTTATAGCTGTTACCTGCAGGAACCACTGAGCCGGTTACTGCAACCTCAGCTCCTGAGGATGCGGCCACATCGGCATTGATCTCACCGTTTACCACCGATCCCTGAGGCAGTGAGGTCATGGCGATCGGGGAAAACTTTCCAGAACGCATGAGATCAGATGACACCACCGATGCCATATCAGTCTTTAACGAGGCTGACTGGGTAAATGGGATCACGGCAATACGGTGACCTTCGTTGATACCGCCTGTGATCTCGATTTGCAACGCAGCATTAGCAGATCCTGCGCACAAAGCAACTGCTATCACAGCTAAAAATTTCTTAAGCATGATTGATGCTGTCTCCTTGTCAGAATTTTTAGAAATTATAGTGTATTTTAAAAAACATGCACAATTTCAAAGGAAAAAACGGCACCGCAGCACCGTTTTTCCCTGAAACATAAAAAGTCTTAAATCTTAGGTGTCATGGTTACATGAATAACCGAGCATTCAGTGCAGCCCTTAGGCGGCATCGGGAAAAGACCTATATTTGAAACGGCATCCCTGGCACTCTTGCACACATGGGCATCCCCCTGACAGCTGGCACTCTTAACCGTGCCGTCAGCTGAAAGCTCTAAGGTAAGCTTGACACTCTTGCCGTTCATCGACGGATCAACACGCCAGTTCTGCTCAATAAGAGTACGGATCTTGGAGCCGTAGCCGTCAGCCTCTCCGCTGCCCTCACCTAAGCCCTTGCCGTTTACCGGATCTCCGTCAGCGGTGCCTAGAATATCATCCTCAAGAGAGTCGGCACGTGCTCTGGCATCAGCCTTGGCTTTGGCATCAGCTTTGGCTTTTGCATCCGCATCTGCCTTCTTTTTAGCCTCGGCCTCAGCTTTCTTCTTAGCCTCTGCTTCAGCCTTCTTCTTAGCCTCATCCTCAGCTTTCTTTTTGGCCTCAGCTTCAGCCTTCTTCTTAGCCTCGGCCTCTGCTTTCTTCTTAGCCTCAGCCTCCGCCTTCTTCTTTTCCTCTAATTTTTTCTGCTCCTGAGCCTTTTTCTGCTCCTCAAGCTTCTTTTTCTGCTCTTCAAGCTTCTTCTTTTCAGCCTCAGCCTTTTTCAGAGCCAGCGCCTTCTGCTGCTCCTCAAGCTTCTTCTGCTCAAGGATCTTCTGCCGCTCAGCCTCTGCCTGCTGCTGTTTTTTGATCTGATATTCAAGCTCCTTTGTTGCACTCTCCGGGGCCTTTTCCTCCTTTACCTCAGGAGATTTGGCACTCTCCTGGGGAGCTGCAGGAGCACTGGGCCTGACTGCCGCCCCGCCCTTGGGGTTGCCCCTGGCAGGAGGAACAAAGGTTGCATGCATGAGATTGCCCGGGGCATCCTGGGGACGCTCGGGCTTATCTAAGGATACATTGATGATAAGTGCTGCCAGAAGTGCGGCATGGACGGCTACGGCTATAGCGGCAGCAGTACCGAACTTCATTTGCTACCACCTGTGGAAATAGGCTCGGTTACAAGACCTACACTCTTGACTCCACCTTCCTTGAGCGCATTCATAAGCTGGATCACGCTGTTGTAATCAACATGCGCATCCCCCTGCACCACCACCGGACGCTTTTCATCCTTGGCAAGCTCTGCTGCCACATAGGCAGTAAGCTCTTTTAGATCCTGCATTTTTTCAGTAGTGGTATCCATGGATACGAAATACTGTCCGGCAGAATCCACGGTTGCAATGACAGGTGTGCGCTGATCTTCATTCATGGTCTCAGACTGAGCCTGAGGCAGATCAACCGTAACCCCCTGCATAACCACCGGTGCGGTGGCAATGAAAATGACCAGCAGCACCAGCATCACGTCGATATAGGGCACGACGTTGATCTGTGCTACAGGATGCGATCTGCGACGTCTTGAAGCTGCACGCATCAGTGTTGTCCCTCATTATAAGGATGATTGGAGACATTGAGCTCGACATTACGTCTCTGATCCTGCATCTGGGCATTGGCATAACTGCCTGCCTGTCCCGTCTGACCTGACATCTGCTGATTTACACTCTGCGCACTCTGGGCATTCATCTGCTTTTGCACATTCATACGCTCCTGCTCACCTGCAACCCCGGGAGTGATATAACGCGGACCGTCTCGTCTTACAGTGCGCGGATCATAGCCGTGAGGTACGGCATTGCGCTGATACTGAGGCTGAGGCTGCCCCTGATATTGCGGAGCCTGCTGATTATTCTCGTTATATCTTGGAGGTACCGTACGCATAGGAGGCATCTGCTGATGGTACTGCATCTCATTGCGGTAGGACTGACGCAATGATTGCTGATGATTTACCGTACGGCTCTCAGGAGCGCTCTGCTGGGCATTCTCCTCCTGCCTCTCCTCATTGCGCATCATCTGCGACTTGACTGTCACCAGACGGCGGTTGAGTATGGTGGCAAACTCATCCATGAAATTGTCATAGCGGTTTTCAAGCGCCTCAACCTTGGATGCAAAATGGTTATAGAACATAACCGCAGGAATTGCCGCAAACAGACCCATGGCAGTTGCAATCAGTGCCTCGGCAATAGGAGGGGCCACCATGGATAAGGTGGCGTTTTTAACTGCAGCTAAGGCCACGAAGGCATGCATAATGCCCCACACAGTACCGAACAGACCGATATACGGGGAGATGGAGCCAATGGTTGCAAGAGATGCCAGATGTGACTCCAGTCCCTCAACCTCACGGGACTGTGCCACCTTCATCTGACGGTAGGTACCGTCCATCACCACATCCTGATCAGCAGGTCCTGAATTCACAAGGCGCACAAACTCCTTAAAGCCTGAGGCATAGATAACCTCAAGGCCCTGCAGCTCTGCCTGACGCTTCATACAATCCTGATAGAGATTGTTGAGATCGATTCCTGACCAGAAGCGATCCTCAAAGTCATCGGCCCTGGCACGGCCGCGCTTGAAGACTGAGGTCTTCTGGATAATGATGGTCCAGGAAATAACACTCATGGACACTAGGATCAACATCACCACCTGCACCAGCAGGCTGGCATTAAAAATAAGCTCGGTAAAGGAAAGCTCGCCGTTTTGCATTTTTACTCTATTCTAAAATTATCAGCATCAAAAGGGATCTGAGGTTTGATAAACTCTGCTATTGCTGCATCAATAGCCTTAGGCCTGTTTTTTTGAAGATCGGTATAGGCTAAAGTGCATTCAAACACAAAAAGTTTTTCGCCGCGCTGATTATAGACCTCCTGATACATCCCAAGACTTAATTTTCTAAGTTTTACCGGGATAACTTTTACCGACAGGACATCATCAAGACGGGCAGAGCGCAGATAGCGCCCCCTGATTTCGTATACGACAAAGCCGCTCTTATCCTCTTTTAGGAGTTTGTCCTGGCTTATTCCGGAGGTACGCAGCCATTCAGTTCGCGCGCGCTCGCAGAATTTCAGGTAGTTGGCATAATAGACAATTCCACCTGCATCCGTATCCTCAAAATACACCCTGAAATCTTTTGAAAAAGGCTCATAACTCATTCTATACTGCCTCACTTAGCTCCAATATAGCGTTCAAATCCGGCAACTGTCATCATCATTCACAGTATCCGCCTCATCGCTCTGCCCAGGATACGGCAGATTAAACTTCATGTAGGCCTTTTTGGATGCCATACGTCCGGTGCGGGTACGCTGCACAAAGCCCTGCTGAATAATATAAGGCTCCACCACATTCTCAAGCGTATCCCTGTCATGTCCCAAAGAGGCTGCCAGAGATTCAATTCCCACAGGCCCTCCGCCGAAATCACAGATTATAGTCTTAAGGTAGGCCCGGTCAAACTCATCAAAGCCGTCCTCATCGATGCGCAGCATATCAAGGGCCTGACAGGCTGTAGCACGGTCAATAACCCCGCTGCCGCTGACCTCGGCCACATCACGCACGCGCTTTAAAAGACGGTTGGCAATTCTGGGAGTTCCTCTTGCACGGGAGGCTATCTCATGCGCACCCTCTGCTGAAATTTTTATCTTAAGCTTTTTTGCATTGGCATTGATGATGATCTCAAGCTCCTCAGGCCTGTAATACTTAAGCTGCAGAATAATCCCGAAGCGGGCTCTCAAAGGTGAGGTTAAAGTTCCTGCAAGAGTGGTGGCACCTATCAGGGTAAATTCATTTAAGCTTAATTTTATGGATCGGGCAGAGGGACCTTCACCGGTCATGATATCGACGCGGTAATCCTCCATCGCAGGATACATGAACTCCTCAATTACCGGGGAGAGACGGTGGATCTCATCGATAAAAATCACCGAGCGCGGCTGCAGATTGGTCAGAAGTGCCGCGGCATCACCCTTTTTCTCAAGTGCAGGACCCGAGGTCTGGGAGATACTCACACCAAGCTCATTGGCAATGATATTTGAAAGTGTGGTCTTGCCTAATCCCGGAGGTCCGAAGATCAAAACATGATCAAGAGCCTCACCGCGCTTTTTGGCAGCCTTGATATAGACCTCAAGCTGACGCTTGACATCCTCCTGCCCTACATAATCCTTAAGAAGCTGCGGACGCAGTGCCCGGTCCTCACTGCTGCCACGGGCCTCGGACAAAGCCTCCTCGGCATTTTTTTCAGGCTGCAGATCCTCAGATACCTCAAGGGCATCTGCGACAATTCCTATATTATCCACTGCCATGATCAATGTCCTTTATTCTTGCTTATAAGTGCTAACACCGCCTTGATAAGATCCTCGGTGCTCTTTGCATCAGGCAGTGCGGCCTTGCAGTATCTTATGGCCTCATTCTGCTTATAGCCTAAGGCCACCAGTGCCACCACCGCCTCATCAAAGATGTCAGGATTTAAGGTGCTCTCTGAAACAGCTGCCGGAATAGCACTTACTTCCTTAAACTTTGAGAGCTGATCCTTAAGCTCGACTATCATGCGCTCGGCAGTCTTCTTTCCAACTCCCGGGATCTGCTGAAGCTCTGCAGTACGGTTGTTAAGCACAGCGCCGATAAATGATTCCACACTGAAGGTTGATAAGGCAGCAAGTGCACTCTTAGGACCTATGCCGTTGACCTTGATTAAAATGCGGAACAGGGATCTTGAGGCTATATCAATAAAACCGTAGAGCATCTGCGCATCCTCGCGCACACTGTGATGAATGTAGACAAAGACCTCTGAGGCAGGATCCTTAGGCAGTGCATTAATAGAGCTTCCGGGCATTTCTACCTCATAGCCCACACCACCTGCTTCAATCAGGGCTGTTGCCTCATCAATACGCAACAGTCTGCCACGCAAACTACCTATCATCTGTATATCCCTTACTGTCTTGTGAATAAGTTATCTTGTGCGTAATCTTCCATGGACGGAATACTTATCCGCCACACTCTGTCCCATGGCACCCGTGACCGCCGAGGTATAGGCATGACAGATGGCACAGGCCAGTGCATCGGCAGCATCTGCCTGAGGATTTCCTGCAAGATGCAATATACTTTTTACCATATACTGCACCTGAGTCTTGTCAGCCCAGCCATAGCCTACTACCGACTGCTTGATCTGCTGCGGAGTGTATTCATAAACTGCCAGCGAGGCATTGGCTCCTGCTACCATGGCAGCAGCCCGTGCCTCAGAGAGCTTTACGGTGGACTGCACGTTCTTTGATAAAAAGGTCTCCTCAATTGACATGGCAGCAGGCTTGAACTGGGCAATAAGCTGGGTAACCCCGGCATAGATGATGCGAAGCCTCTCAGCCATGGGACCGCCTCCTGTGGCGATACACCCAGAACCTTTGTAATAAACCTCTCCCTGTCTGCGCTCCACCACTCCGTAGCCGGTAAAGCGTGAGCCGGGATCGATGCCGATGATTATCAAGATAAAACCAAAATTCCCAGAAAACGTCTAATGATTGTGCGCTTATCTTACCATTATGTGCAATTTTTAAAAATGAAGATCTCAATGCGTTATCATAGGCCCATTATGAAAAAATTCAGCTGTTTAAAAAAAATAGCCCTTGCGGCACTGCTTCCCTGCCTGTTAAATACGGCCCTAGCTCAGGATAAGAAACTGACTATAGGTGTCTTGCCGGCAGCAGATTCCATAGTACTTGATACCGCCATAGCAGAAGGTCTTTTTAAGGCACATCAGCTTGATGTCACCACGCTTCCTTTTAAAAGTGCACTTGAAACAGGGGCTGCCATGCGGTCCGGCAAGATTGACGGTCACTTTGGTGATCTCATGAATGTCTTCATGCAAAATGAGTCCGGTGCCCCGCAGATGGTGATCCTCACTACAACTCACACCTCAAAGGATCAACGCTGCTTCGGACTTGTCACTGCTCCCAAATTTGCAGGACGCTACACCACAGTGCAGGATCTCAAAGGTGCCCGCACTGCCATGAGCGGCGGCACCATCATCGATTATCTCTTAGATAACATGCAAGGCTCTCTTGGACTTTCTGATGATGCGCTCATTAAAACCGAGGTCAAGCAGATCCCTATCCGTCTGCAGATGCTGCTTGCAGGTCAGATTGAAACAGCACTGCTGCCTGAGCCCCTGGTATCCTTAGTTGAAGGCAAAGGCGGACGGGTGCTCTGGGATGACACCGGACTTAATGAAACCCTGGCAGTTGTTGCCATAAAAAACGGTATTCTAAGCTCTGATGAGATAAAAGCCTTCAGAAAAGCTGTATCAGAGGCAGCAGCTCTTATTGAAAAGGATCCTGAAAAATACCGTGCGCTGATGGTTAAAAAGCGTCTTATTCCCAAGGCTGGTGCCGCTTCCTATAAAATGCTGCGCTTTTCCATCTTTAAAACAGCAGACGGTCTGCCGCCGATGCCCACAGATGAGGAGCTTGAGCGTGTCGGCCGCTGGATGATGACTCATAAGATGCTAAAGGCCATGCCTGATCTCAAGCAGATTGTGTTTCGTGATCTGAAGTAAAAAATGCTCCATCTTTTTACCCGCAATCTTGATGCGGGGATCACTGATGATAAAAAGGTACAGACTCTGATCCATGATCTGAGCCTTGACGGCATTGATGACTCACTTGTAATAGTCGGTCCCTCAGGCTGCGGCAAAAGCACGCTTTTAAAAACCCTGGCAGGTCTTCTGCCTGCGCTTAACGGCACTGCAGGCTTTGTTGCTTCTGAAAAAGGCTCACACCTTATTCATAGCGATAATCTTAAAAAGGCCTATGTGTGGCAGGAGCTTGCGCTCATGCCCTGGAAAAGAGTGTATGACAGCTTAAGGCTTGCCCTGAAAATCACCGATCCTGAAATATCATCAAAGATTAGAGATGAGAGGATAGACTCCATACTCTCAGAGCTTGAGATTTCCGATCTTAAAAAACGCTTTCCCCATGAGCTCTCAGGCGGACAGCGGCAGCGTCTTGCGCTGGGGCAGGCACTTATTATAAGACCGCAGGTGCTGTTTTTAGATGAGCCCTTCTCCGCCCTTGATGCCATGCTTAAGGAAAAGCTGCAGGACAGCCTTAAAAAACTGCTGCAGAAAAGACAGTGCCTCATGGTGATGGTCACCCATGATCTGCAGGAGGCAGTCTATCTTGGAAAGCATATTCTGCTCTTAGGCCCCAACGGCTCAAAGAAACACACTCTTATAAGAAATGCTGCCTATCAGAGCGTTGCCGATGACAGCCTCAGGGAAAGAGAGGTATTTTCAAAAGAGGTGGCACAGCTTCATCAGAGGATGCGCTGCGGACAGATAGAGGACTATCATGATTAAAAGCTTCAGGATGCTCTCATCTTTTAAAGCCTTCAGCCTCGCTATCCTGCTGCTTTTTTTTATGTGGCAGCTGCTGTCATCATCCTTTGGCGGGGATATTATTCCATCCCCCCTCCCAACCTTAAGGCTTTTTGTATCCGCTCTTTACGATCCAATCTTTTTAAATCATATAAAAGAAAGCCTTAAAAGACTGCTTCTTGCAACACTTCTTGCATCACTTATATCCTATCCCATGGGCCTTTTGCTTGGACTTTGCAAAAGAGCTGATGCCATCGGAGCCCCGCTTTTATATCTTACCTATCCGCTTCCTAAGATAGTACTGCTGCCTGTGTTCTTCCTGTTATTAGGCTTAGGCGATCTCTCACGCATCAGCCTTATTGCACTCACCGGCGGCTATCAGATAGTGATGATAGTAAGAGCAGCTGCCAGAGGGCTTAATCCTGTTTATGCAGAAAACCTGAGCTTTATGGGAGCTTCCTTTTTAACAAAACTCATCCATGTATATATAGCAGGCACGCTGCAGAGCTTTTTAACAGCCCTCAAGGTGGCCTCCGGCACTATGGTGGCCGTGCTCTTTCTGGCAGAGAGCTTTGCAACCGACAGCGGTCTTGGCTTTCTCATCATGGATGCCTGGGGCATAGGTGATACTGCGCAGATGTTCTGCGCCATATTAGGAATCAGTCTTATCGGAGCGCTGTTTTACAGCGCAATCTATCTTCTGGAGCGCACTCTGTGTCCGTGGAGCCTACACACACAGAGGAAGAAAAGAGAAAATCCGACAACACCCGGCAACGGGTAGATAAGAGCAGGATACGGGTGGAAAAGCGCTTAAAAACAAGCACGGGTGGTGCTGGAAAAAGGGATCGAACCTTCGACCGCCTGGTTACGAATCAGGTGCTCTACCTACTGAGCTATTCCAGCACATGAGAAATCAATGTCGCTATTTTAGCAAAAACTTTAAGAGGAAAACATGCCATTTTACAATCGCATCGTACAGTCATCCATTTTTCTGATCGCCTGGTGGCTCATGGCCATGCACGGCTATGCCGCAATTCCTCATGATCTATCAAGGATAATCCTGCTCATTATCGCAACTGCTGCGTTAAGCTTCAGAGGATACACCTTACACAAGTCAGGACATCCTCTGTCAGCCATGCTGGTCTTCTTCTACGCCTACGCCTGTTATCTTTTTTATATAGAGGCTTTATGGCTTTTAGAGCCTGACACCAGGCTTTGGTCCACGTCGGTGGTCATTTTTAATATTCTGCGTTTCGTCCTGATGTTTCTCAACTTTATTATCCTCGTTTTTGACTGGGTTAAGTCCATCCGGCAGGAATAACGCAAAAGTTGCGTGATAGTGCTTTGATATTTAAAGATATTCTGACTTTTGTTTGAATCAAACAAAACCAACAGATATTATCTTTACCCTCATGCAACAATAACTCCCGGGAGGAAAGCATTCAGCATCTCCTCCCGTCATCTTAAACATCTGGAGTTATATATGCATAAGAATATCAAGCTGAGCACCCTTGCCCTGGCACTGCTGCTCACTCCCAGGGCTCACGGCTCTGAGCTGCCGGTATTACAGGGAGCAGCCCCTTCCGGGGTTTATGTGGCATCTGATGATGTTGCCATGATGATCATGTCCTCCAAGCAGAACAACGTGCTCAAATGGAAAAGCTTCAATGTCTCTGAGGATGCGATGGTTTCTTTTGACCAAAAGAACTATCTAAATTTGGTAACGGGAGGCTCTCCATCACTAATTGAGGGACATGTTCAGGCTTTTGGAAATCTATACATAGTTAATCCTGCAGGCATTACAACAGGTTTAAATTCAGCAATTCAATCTAAAAAGCTGGGACTCATCACCGGAAAGATAGATGATGATCTGATCACCTCCTTTGAGGAAAACGGCAGTATCTGTGCTGAAAATATCCCCGGCATGGGGCGTGTAAATCTGCTGGGGGAAATAAAAACCGAGAATCTGCAGATAGACGCAGGACAGATCGTGATCCGTCAGGCATCAAATCTTAAGACGGTAACCGGAGATGAGCTCCACAACCGCCAGTCAGAGCGCGTAAGGCTGAAAAGCTCGGTACAGCGTATCGACATCGGCGGCATCAGCGCTCAGGATCTTAAGAGTAGCTACGGCTTTGAGGGCACACAATACTATACCCACGAGGGTCAGACTCCAGTCTCAAGCAGGGATGAATTTCTGGCAATAAAAAATAACGGCCGCTATTTTCTGACAAATGATATCGATTTAGGAGAGCTTTCATCCTCAGTACTCTCAGACTTTAACGGTGAGCTTGACGGTGCCATGTCAAGGATCAGCTTCACTGAGGCAAGCGGCGCTCAGGCCTTTCAGGGATTATTCGGTGCCGTCGATGATGCCACCTTGAACAATCTATTTTTAAAGGCCACTCTTAATATTCCTGAAACACTGGGAATAAAAAAAGGTGCGCTCTCAGGAAGTATCTCCAACTCAAATTTAGAGAATATACAGCTTGAGACCAGCATAACAGGCAGTTTAAGCGGCTCAGATGCCTTCACCTTAGGTGGCCTTACAGGTGAGATGAGCGGCAGCAACAGCCTTGGCAATGTCATCGTAAGCAATAAGGCTGCACTTGAAGACGGCAGTCTGCTCTTTGGAGCAAGCGGTATCACCTTCGGCACTCTTGCAGGACTTAACCTTGGAGTTATCAACAGCTCAGGTCTGGTGGGAGGAATTTTAAGCGGCATCGGGCTTACAGAGGAAACAGAGGTAAAACAAATCGGTCTTGGCACAGATCTTACGCAGAATCTCAAAGAAAGCTTTGCAGGACTTACAGACAGTGACAGAGATAACTATCTTGTGACAAAAAATGACAGTGATGAAATCACTGCCGTGAGCGACAGACGTTTTTATGATCCCTTCTTTACTGAAAACTTCACTCTTGATACTGACGAGCAGGATCCAGACTATAAGACTCTTGCATCAAACACCGCCTTCAAGCTCACAAACTTTGTTGACACCGAGCTTAATACAGATGAGAGCATAACCGGCAAATTTGTCTACACCCTTTCAGATAAGGGCAACTCCCGCGGTTTCTACTTTGTTAATACCATGGAGGACGGTACTACCAAAAAAGCAGACAAGGGCCGCGGCCTTGTATTTACCACAGCCTATCAGGGAGAGCCTGAGCCAGAACCAGAGCCGACTCCGGAACCGACTCCTGATCCTGAGGTTACACCAGATCCCGATCCCACACCGGAGCCTACGCCCGATCCTGAAGTGACGCCAGATCCAGAACCTACGCCGGAGCCTACGCCCGATCCTGAGGTTACGCCAGATCCGGAACCTACGCCGGAGCCCACACCTGAGCCTGAGGTTACGCCAGATCCTGAACCAACCCCGGAGCCTACACCTGAACCAGAAGTAACTCCTGATCCCGAGCCCACACCGGAGCCCTCTCCTGATCCTGAAGTTACTCCAGATCCGGAACCTACTCCGGAGCCCACACCTGAACCTGAGGTGACACCAGATCCGGAACCTACGCCCGATCCCGAGGTCACGCCAGATCCTGATCCCACCCCGGAGCCGACTCCTGATCCTGAGGTAACACCTGATAAGGAGAGCTCTGCAGATCCCACTCCCAAAGGTGATGAGACAGAAAAGACAACTGCTATCTCAGATGCCGGAGATGCCAAGCATACAGATGCCGGAGATGCCAAGCATACAGCTGCCAGAAAAGACAGCGTCGAGCCCAGTGAGCTGCTGCTTAAGGCACCGCATTTAAGTCAGGAAACACAAAATGAAGCGGACACCCTGGTAGGCAGGATCATCGCAGCCCTCATGACTCCCTTCAATAATCACTGCGATCCGCAGGATCCAAAGTGCAATATCAAACGTAAGTCCTAAAGCTTACTGAAGATAAAATCAGATGCCGCCCTGAGGTAACCCTCCTGATGCAGGCGGCATTTCTGAGTTGGCACTGTGCCTGTCAAAATAGTATTTCTTATTGTCAAACACGCCCTCATCTGCGGTTGATAGACCTCCCTCGTTATAGACAGAACCACGGTTTACACAGCGGGCAGCTCCGGCAATTTCAAAAAGACCGCTTTCAAAGATCTTAAAGCCGTTGCGGTTTTCAAAGGTGGCATGCTCCTGCATGCTGAAAAATCCCCTGAGGGTTACCACATGCTGATTTGAAAGCGAGGCTCCGCCATGCATGGAGAGGCTTCCTCCCTGCATGATATCCACTATGCCGTAGTTTACAAAGGATGCCGTATCCTGAAAGCTGACCTCTCCTTCAAGACTGATATTGCGCCTGTTTGAAAGCTGAGTGCTTCCGCCAAGCTCGATTGCGCCGCCCTTTTTAAGGTTAAAGCGTCCAAGATTGGCAAGAACTGCGTTTTTAGAGCTCAGGATCCTCGTTCCGCTGCTTAAATCCAGTGTTCCCTTATTCTCAAGCGTACCGCCCTTCATCACTATCAGAGCGTTATCCACCACCGTATTGCTTGAAAGCTCAAGCTTGGAGTTGTCACCAAGTGAGATCACCGCCTGAGGATAAAGCTGCAGAGGTGCTATGGATTTAAAGGTTGCAGACTTCTGCATGACTATGCCGGCATCCTCTTTTACATGCATCTGCCCCTGATTTATCAGGGTACTCATAAGCTCTAAATTCAGGCGGCTGCCCTTTTCAAGACTTAAGATCCCGCGTACCGTCAGTACTCCGCCACGCTTTATATTCAAGATGCTGTGAGGTGCCATCATGGCACGGGTACCGCTTTTTATAAAAAGAGTTCCGGATATTGCAAGATTTGCAGGCAGAGTAAAATCATGCTGCAGCTCATAGCATCTGCCACGCTCAATCTGCAAAGGGAGCCTTGCAATATCATCGATAGCGCTGCAGCGCTGTGACTGAGCTGAAGCAATCGCAGGCAGAGTTATCACTGCCAGAGACAGTATCAGCAGTGCTTTAAGATTTAAAAATTTCACTTTTCAATCCTTAAGAGCTCTGTCCATGACACCCGGGACCGCTTAACCTGCTAAAGCCATCAGGCCGGCGTTCAACCACGATCTTGCTGCTGATGCTGTCTCTTAGCTGCTCTATATGGGAGATGATGCCTATAAGTCCGCTGTGTCTGCTGTTTAGCTGCACCAGGGCATTGAGCGCTGTATCAAGGGATTTAGGATCTAAGGTACCAAAGCCCTCATCGAGGAACAGCGTTTCAATACTGTGTCTGCCATGAGCCATATGCGAAATAGCAAGAGCCAGCGCAAGGCTTATGATAAAGCTCTCACCGCCTGACAGGTTCTCAACTCCGCGCGAGTGTCCGTCATGCCAGGTATCGATTACATTAAAGTGCAAGGGCTCCTTTGGATCAGAGCTTTGCGTCAGGATATAGCGGTCATTGAAGATCTTAAGCTCCACATTGGCCTCGGCAATCAGAGCCTTTAAGGTAAGCTCCTGGGCAAACATCTTAAACTTGTCACCGCTTGCCGATCCCACCATCTCATTTAAGGCACGCCAGCGGCTGCAGCATTTATCCTGCAGATCTCTTTGCAAAAGCTTTTCATTTTTCAGCTCACGGCGCTTATCATCATCGCTTAAGCTCTGTGACAGTGATCCGTTATGCTTTAAAAGCTCCTTGTGATCTTTTTTCTTGTGGGAAACGGACAGTGCCAGCTCATCGTAGTTAAGATCTGCGGGAACCTTTTTCTCAAGCTCTAAGATCTGTCTTACATTCCCTGCAAGCAGGGTATTAAGCGAGCTGCGCTTATCATCAAGCAGCCTGGCTTTTTCATTTAAGAGAGCGTATTCACTCTCCTCCATAAGATGAAGTCTGAACTCATCCTCATCTTTAAGATTAAGCCTGATAAGCTCCTGCTTAAAGTAAAGCTCCCTGCTCTCAAGCTCGCTTTGCTGCTTTTTAAAAGATGCTGAATTCTCCTCAATTGCCGAGCTGATCGCTGTAAGCTTATTCTGACTGAGATTTAGCGCCTTCAAGGCCTTTTCATGATCAGATCTTGCGTTATCCACCAGAGCCTTTAATTCTTTTTCAAAATCACCGGCACTGATATCTCCAATGAGAGCATAAAGCTGCTCCTGCTCGCTTTGCTGTTTTTGCTTTATTCCCTGATAAGCATCATCAAGGCCCTGCAGCTCCTCCTGCTTTTGCTTAAGATCCTCATCAAGCTTTGAAACCTCCGTATCAAGGCGGGAGATTTCATCTTTTACTGAGATTTCATCCTGAGATAAACCCTTAAAGCTCCTGCAGAGATCATCAAGCTTAGCCAATACCTTATCAGGACTTTCCTCTAAGGCCTCAGCTGTTGCAAAGTCATAGCACTTAAGATCAGAGGATAACTGCTCCTTTAAGCTCTGATAATCATGCTTGGCATGCTCAAGCTCATCCTCACAGCCTTTTGCCTGCACCTGTGCACTCTCTGCCTCAAGCTGCAGCTTTGACAGCTCAAGCTTTTCATCTGCTAATTTGCCATCAAGCTGCTGTTTTCTGTCTGTAAGCTCATCAAGTAAGGCCTTATGCTCCTGAATCTCACTGCGTGCTTTAAGATGGGCGGTATTTTGGTCTCTGGTATAAGAGACAAGCTCCTTTAAAAGCTCTGATACTGCCAAGGCCTTTCTGGCATCAAGATCTTCTTGCAAAAGACTTGCATCAAACGAGAAGCCGCTATCTGAATTTTCTAAAAGTGAAAGCTTATCCTGCACCTGACAGAGGGCATTTTTAAGACGCAACAGAGCATCCTGCAGTCTGCTCTCGGCCCCTGCTACATTAGCAGCTGTGCCATCAAGTATGCCCTGAGCCTTGGAGAGCTTTTCCTTCTTTTTATTAAGCAGACGCTGGGCATCTGCAAAGGCCTGCGCGGTGTCTTCAGCCTTAGCTTTATACTCAGCCTCGGTTTTCTCAAACACCGGATCTGATGGCAGACGCGGATGAACTTTCGAGCCGCAGCAGGGACAGGGCTCATCAGGCTTTAATTTTCTGCTTAAATAAAAGGCCTTCTGCAGATCATAGAGGCTCTCTAAAGCGATCCTGGCACTCTGAGCGCTACCCTCAAGATCCCTTAAATGCTCCTCATCTGCTAAAACCTCCTGCGCAAGCTTTTGCTGCTTTTTAGTGTTTTTTTCAAGCTCCTTAGCTGATGTGTCATATTCACTAAAGGCGCTGTCAAGAGCGGCTGCATCATTTAAACAATGGCTGCACTCAGAGATCAAGTCATTTTCAGCACTCATGATACTGTTAAGAGTATCCTCTGAAAGGCTGCCCCTGACACTATCAAGCTTAAGCCTTGCGTTTTCTAAATCCTTCTCAAGATCCTGCCTTGCATCCTCACTCTTTTTATGAAGTCTTTGTGCTTTACCTGCCTGAGATTGAGCACTCTTTAAGGCCTTCTGAGCCTTATCAAAAGCAGCCTTACGCTCAGATAACTGCTGTTTTTTCTGCGAAAGCTCATTAAACATATGCTCTATGGCAGAAAGATGGCTGTTTAAGCCTTCTGCATCCGGAATTGCTGCGATGCTCTTTTGGATTTTATCCTGCTGATCCTGCTTCTCTTTTAATAAATCAGCACTTTTCTGAGCCTTCTTTTTTAAGGAGGTGAGCACCGTCCTGGATTTTTTCAAAAGAGCAAGCTGCTGCTGCAGACTCTCTTCAAGACCTGACAGCGTGCTCTCATGAGCACGGGCCTTTTCAATTACCGGAGCTGCACTTTGTGCCTTAGCTATGGCCTCCTCAAGTGCCCCGGCCTTTTGCTGCTCCTGCTCTTTATCCTGCGCTATCGCATCCTGCGCCTTAGGCAGCTGTGAAGTCTTTAGACTTTCAAGCTTGTTTTTTACCTCAGATAAATTTTCTCTGCTGTGAGTGAGCACCTTATACTGTGCAAAAAGCGGGCTTAGCTTTTGCTGCAGCAACAGCTCCTGCCGCTTAGGCGCAAACTCCAGCTCAGCTTTTTTCAAATCCTCGTCATCGCTTTTTAATACCGCCGCATCAAGCTGAGCCTTTTTAAGTGCCGTGGCATCCTGCATGAGATCCTGCTCCTGCCTGATCTCCTCCTCGAGGATCTTTTCTCTATCAAGACCGTCCTTTAACTCCATCTGAGCCTGCAGACGCTCTTCATTGCCTAGAATCTGCATGGAGCTTAGCTCGGCATCCATTATCTGAAGCTTTTCACCTTCAGCCTTGGCGCGCTCATATACCTTTTTTGAGATATCACTGTAGATGTTAGTGCCGGTGATCTGCTCTAAAATAGCCGCGCGATCATTATCCGAAGCCTTGAGAAAACGGGAGAAATCACCCTGCGCCAGCATCACGGATTTTGAAAACTGCTCATAGCTCATGCCGATGATATCGACTACCTTTGCTGCAAGCTCTTTGGCATTTCCTGCAAAAAGCTCCTCTGATGGGTATAAGGAGAGCTCACGTACCGGCTTATCAAGGGTTGCCGGGTGTCCCTTTCTTGGATTTTTATAGCGCTGTGACCACTTGCTGCGGTAGCATTTGCCGTCTACGCTGAAGACGACCTCGGCAAAGCAGTCCTTCTGTCCCTTGGTAATGGCACCGTTTTCACCTACGGTTAACGCATTAAGGCGCGGCGTACGGCCAAAAAGTGCAATGCAGATGGCGTCTAAGATAGTGGTCTTGCCGGATCCGGTGGCACCGGTGATAAGAAACAGACCGTCGCCGTTTAATCCGTCATCGGTAAAATCTATGGTCCAGTGTCCCTCAAGACTGTTGATATTCTTAAAGCTCAGCTTCTCAATTCTCATGATTAATTACCTGCCATCTCCTGATCAGCAGTCTGCAGATCCTGCATGATTTCATTTAACATGGAGGAAAACTCAAGGCGCTGCTCCCCCTCAATGCCCTGCTTGTCCATACGCAGATTAAAAACATCCTGCACCTTAAGCTCACTTAAGACAGGTGCCTTTTCACTGATCCCGCACTCTTTGAGCATAGTGGCACGGCGTACCTCATCCCTGACATGCAGAATTTCAAGGCGGTGATCACCACAGCTTTTTTCATCAATATAGCTCTGAAGCTTCTCCTCAAGATCAGATATGAGCTCACTTCCCTTATATGTGACAAGACACCATGAATCCTGATACTGCTCCTTTAATGACAGCAATCTGGCCTTTATCTCATCAAGGCTCTCACCGCTTAGCTCGCAGATCTTTCTTATAACCGGCACCTTTACGGTTGTTATCTGATTTTCAGATGAGGTATCAAGTATAACCAGCTGCTTTTCCTGCTCTTTTTCACTAAAGGACATAGGCAGAGGTGAGCCGCTGTAGCGTATGTATTCATTACCGTCTATAAGCTGGGGACGGTGGATATGCCCGAGTGCGGTGTAGGTAAAATCCTTTGAGAAGATCTCTGAGTTTATCTCACCTAAATTTCCTATAACCAGAGATCCCTCACCATCGCTCATCTTTGAGCCTGATACAAAGAGGTGTCCCATGCAGATAACCGGCAGATCTCCAAGCTCTTTACTCTTTAAAAAGGCTCTCTTTGCCACATTCTGATAATGGGCACTGATACCCTCGCGTACGGCCCGGTCACGCTCCTTAAAATCCTCGCCGAAGACGCCGCATCTTACATCTCTGTCTCTTAAAAAGGGAATGGCGCACACCACCGCCTCGGGGATGTCATCCTTGTTCTTAAGAACTATGATCTCATCATCAAGATCTCCGCTGGCACCTCCCACGATATAAATGCCTAAAATTCCGGCAAGGCTTGATGGTGCATCAAGAAGAGATGCCGAGTCATGATTGCCGCCGGTGATGACGATATTGCTGCAGCCGGTTTTCCGTACCAGCCTTGAGAGGAAGGTGTAATACAGCGTCCTGGCGGCATTTGACGGCATGGTGGTATCAAAGACATCACCTGCTACCAATATGGTATCTATCCTCTGCTCCTCAACCTTGTCTAAAAGCCAGTCTAGAAATTTTTGCTGCTCATCGAGGCGGGAATGGCCGTAAAGCGAGGCCCCAAGATGCAGATCGGAGGTATGGAGAAATCTCATACTGTTACCTTAATGACAGAACACGTAAACAAAACTGAAAATCTTGACTCAATTTTTCATGGAAAATCATACCAGTAAAAAAATGCAAAAGGGGCAAAAAAACAGCGTGAGCTTTTAAGGATCACGTTTTAAAAAGAAAAAAAGTCAGAGCATCTGCACGCCCTGACTTTGATGATGAAGAAAAAAGGTATTATTCCTGAGTGAGAGTGACCTCAGGTCCCTTTACTACGCTCTCACCCTCTTTTACCTTTACCTCAACGTTCTTTAAGCTTCCCTCTACATAACGGGCCTGCACACCAAGCCTGGAGTCAATCTTTACATTCTCAAGATGAACATCCTTGACGTGGCTTTCAGGAAGTCCTGAGAGCAGCACGGCGATATTGGCATCAGTTGCGGTCAGGTTGTTGATGTAGGCGCCCTTGATATAAGGAGTGGTTTTGGTAACCTTGGCAGACTCAAGCGGCTCAACCAGAGTCATACCGCCGGCACCTGACTGACCTGCATAGGAGCAGGTGATAAGAATAGGAGTCTGCACCTTTTCCATCTTGATGTCATTTACCACCAGAGGTCCGATGTTGTTGCCGCGATCACGGGCACTCTTGATACGGATGCCGTTTTCGGTTTCATCAAAGGTAAGGTTGCGTACATTAACCTCACCTATGCCGTTGGCAGTCTCAGAGCCGATGGAAACGCCGTGACCTGCGTGCATGACACTGTTTTCAATGACGATATCAGCTGATGCCTGGGCACCGTTCTGATCAACGCCGCTCTTTACGGCAACATTGTCATCGCCGGTGAAGATATCGACGTTTCTAATGGATACCTGCTGTGAGGAGACGATATCGATACCGTCGGTATTGGGGGATTCTACGGGAGCTGTGATCTTCACGCCGTCAACACCTACGCGGTTGCTGTTGCGCAGTACCACGTTCCACATAGGTGAATTCTGGATATTGACGCCGTAGATCATGGCACCGTCAACCTTGTTCAGCTCGATAAGCCAGGGACGGGGCATACCGTTGGCAAGCTTTACATTAGGGAAGCGCTTTTCAAACTCGGCAGTATTGCCGGATTTTACAGCCTTGCGTACCTCTAGGGCCTCATCCCACCAGTATTTATCACCACTGCCGTCGATGGTGCCGCTACCGGTGATAACCACGTTCTCAACGTTGTTTCCTAAAAGGAAGGCCTCATTGGCAGCAGTTTCCTTGCCGATATAGGCGGCCACGAAATCATTTTTGCTGTTGTCAGCCTTCAGAGTTGCCCCCTTGGTGATATTCAAGGTCACATTGGACTTTAAGCTCAGAGGACCTGAAAGCCATACGCCCTCAGTAAGGCGCACCTCACCGCCGCCTGCCTTGGCACACTCATCAATGGCACTCTGAATTGCGGTGGTGTTCAAGGTCTTGTTATCAGGGGCACCGCCGAAATCCTGAGGATACAGGGTATCGGCAAGTGCAAGCGGGGCTGCACACAAATTGGCAAGCACCAGAGCGGTGGCAATCTTATTTAATTTCATGACTCATCCTTTTGTTGTGTTGATTAAGTATGGTTCAATTATTCTTTTAAAGCTTCATCTTCTGAGTTTTACGTTTAATCTGCAGTGCTGTTTAAAAAAAACCTGCTGATTGCAATAATCAGAAAATGCGACTTATATACAAATAAGCGGACTCATTAAAAGCTTACTGAAAAAAACTGTCAAGTTTTTTAACCTGCAATGATGAAACTTGTGACAGATCATTCATTTTAAAGATACAACTGCAATACAAAAGCCGGCACTGCACCCTTAAGGCTCTGTATCTTTCCCAATAAATAAAGCTTCTGCTCAGGAATAAAAACACAGGTCCCGGCCCCGGTTCTCATGGGATAACCTGGGTACAAGCGCAGCTGTTTTCTTAAGACTGCCGGAAATTTTATACAACCATCCACACTCAAACGGTCGCTTACGTTTTAAGTTAATTTAGTTTGTGCGACAATATGCACGCAATAAATCTCACTAATAGAGATAATAAGAATAACAACAGATCTGCTTTGACAGCACACGCATAAACTTTTGCAAGGACTGTTACATCATGACTGAGCTCTCAGGCTACGCATTAATCGGCGATATCGGTGGTACCAATGCCCGTTTGGCACTGGTTGATTTGGCAAGCGGTGAGATGACCTCACCTATCATCTACTCTGCAGTTGACAATCCATCCCTTGAGGATTGCATCAAACAGTTCAAATCCCGGTGCGAGCACAGCTTTACTGTGGCCTGCATTGCCATCGCCTGCCCCATCACCGGCGATCACGTCAAAATGACCAACAATCCCTGGGAATTTTCCATAAAGGAAATGCAATCAAACCTGGGGCTTGAAAAGCTCATGATGATCAATGACTTCACCGCCATGTCCATGTGCGTGCCGGTGCTTGATGAAGAAAGCATCATCAAAATAGGCGGACGCTCAGCCGATCTCACCAGGCCCATCGCCGTCTACGGTGCCGGTACCGGCTTAGGTGTGGGACACCTGCTGCACTATGGTAATAAATGGATCACACTGCCGGGGGAGGGCGGACACATGGATATGGCTCCGGCTTCAACTGATGAGGACAAGATCCTGATCGCACTGCGCAAGCGCCTCGGGCACGTATCCTATGAGCGTGTACTCTCAGGTCAGGGACTTCTGAATATCTACAACGTGCTTGCAGCCAAGCACAAGCATGCAAAAGCCGGTATGACTCCTGCAGATGTAACCAAGGGCGCACTCTCCGATCCTGCCGATCAGGACTGTCTTGAGGCTTTGAATATCTTCTGCCGTATGCTCGGATCCTTTGGCGGCAATCTTGCTCTTAATATGGGAACCTTCGGCGGTGTCTATATCGCAGGCGGTGTGGTTACCCACTTTATCGACTTCTTAAAAGCCTCTGATTTCTATGAGAGCTTCATCTCCAAGGGACGCTTTGAGAGAATGCTTGAGCAGATCCCGGTATATGTTATTACCGATAAGCTTGCAGGTTTGAAGGGAGCTGGTGCTGTGATCCGTCAGGAGCTGGGCGCCGTACTCTAAAGACGAAAACGGCAGGAAAAAATCCTGCCATAGCAATGAATCTGTTAAAAACCCCGGTCATCTGCCGGGGTTTTTAGTTAATCCAAGAAGCCTCTTAAGCCCTGTGATCTGCAGGGATGACGCAGCTTGCGCAAGGCCTTGGCCTCTATCTGACGGATACGCTCACGGGTCACACCGAACTGACGGCCGACCTCCTCAAGAGTATGATCAGAGGGCATACCGATACCAAAGCGCATTCTGAGCACCTGTGCCTCACGTGGCGGCATCTCATCTAAAACCGCATTGATGGCAGTCTTTAAAGACTCAGAGGTGGCAGCCTCGGCAGGAACAATTATTGAGGAGTCCTCAATAAAATCTCCAAGATGCGAATCGTCATCATCACCTACCGGAGTCTCAAGAGAGATAGGCTCCTTGGCGATCTTCATGACCTTGCGGATCTTATCCTCAGGCAACCCCATCTTGGCGGCAAGCTCCTCAGGAGTAGGCTCGCGGCCCTTCTCCTGCAGCATCTGACGGGAGATACGGTTTAACTTGTTGATGGTCTCAATCATGTGCACCGGAATACGGATGGTACGGGCCTGATCTGCAATTGAACGGGTGATAGCCTGACGGATCCACCAGGTGGCATAGGTTGAGAACTTGTAGCCGCGGCGGTACTCGAACTTATCCACAGCCTTCATAAGACCGATGTTGCCTTCCTGAATGAGATCAAGGAACTGCAACCCGCGGTTGGTGTATTTCTTGGCAATGGAGATCACGAGACGCAGATTGGCCTCAACCATTTCCTTCTTGGCCTTCTTGGCAACAGCATCGCCCATCATCACGCGGTGAGCCAGTACTCTCAGACGTCCGATCTGAATACCGGTTTCAATCTCAACCTCTTTTAAGGCCTCAATTGCCTTTTCAATCTCAGGACGGTAGTTTTTTAGCTTGGCAGCATAGGCCTTGCGGGAGCGGCAGGCCTTGTCAAACCAGGCAATATCCGCCTCACAGCCTGAATCGGTATATACAGCCTTGAGCTCGTCGATCTTCATGCCGCAGTGATTGACGCAAATTCTGCGGATGGTTCGGTCCTGGCTCTTTACACGATCCATATTGTCGTGCATCTTGCGCAAAAGGCTCTCAAGCTGCAGCGGCACAAGCTTGAAGGTTACGAAGAGATCGCCTAAGGATTTAAGCTCGGCCTGATACTTCTTTTCAGCAGCAGCGCCCTTCTTGCCGCGGCAGGCACAGACGCGGTCATAGCGTACACGCAGCTCGGCAAAGTTCTTGCGGGCAAGCTCAGGATCGGGACCTGCGCTCTCCACCCCCTCATCGGCAGGTGCTTCCTCGTCGTCCTCTTCCTCAATTTCCTCGGCATCAGCCTTGGCCTTGCCCTTCTTGGCACTCTTTTTGGCCTTCTTACCCTTTTCTGCCTTGGTATCTGCTAGCTCTTCCTCTTCATCAAGCTTTGCAAGCTCGGCCTCAGGATCGTCGACCTCATCGTCTGCAACACCGGCAGCTATCTTGGATAACTCCTTTTCATCAAGATCAGGACCTATTTCCATAAAACCTGAAATGATGTCGCCGACCTTGACCTGAGAGTCAGGATCGTTAGTGAGCTCATAGCGCTCAAAGAGCTCCTCCATTGCAGGAGGGTATTCCACCAGACACATCTGGGTATCATTGGTGCCGCGCTCGATACGCTTGGAGATCTCAATCTCATCCTTGCGGGTAAGCAGTGATACATTACCCATCTCACGCATGTACATGCGTACAGGATCGGTGGTACGACCGATATCAACAGAGGCCTCAAGCTGATTTGCCACCACCTCGACGTCTTCTGCATCGGTTGTCTGTCCATTTCCGCTCAACAGCAGATCATCGGCCTCAGGAGGAGTATCACAGACATTGATACCCATGTCGATGAAGGTCTGAATGAAGACCGATAGCTGATCACCTGAAATGATGTCAGGTGGAATAAGATCATTGATCTCATCGATGGTGAGATAACCCTGTTCCTTACCTCTGGCGATAAGCTGCTTAAATTCGGTACTTGCTGAATTATTGTCCATTTGCCCTTCCGGATCGTTATTGTGGCCGGTATTAAATCTGTATAAAACAGACGCCTTACTGATATGACCTCATATCCTTATTATCGGCAAGCTGTGATTTGGCCTTAGCTTTTACTGGAAAAGTCCTACTTTGGGATCTGAGCGGAAATTGCGATCCCTTAACATTAAGCCCTGCAAATCAGCAGCACAATACCGGTACATCCGCAATTAATGCGGCCTACAAAGCCATATATAGTTATGACTTTCAGAAAATTCAAGTCTGTGCCTTTTTCCTGTGCGCAATCTCAAATTTTCTCAAAGCTCTTAATCCTGCCAAAGACGGCCAAGCCGTCTTTGAACAGGAGAAGAAAAAAAGATAAAGTCTGATTAGGCCTCAGGATCGAAGTCATCAGGCAGTGAGGCATTGTGGTATACCTCCTGGGTATCATCCAGATCCTCAAGCGCATCGATCATCTTCATAAATTTGGCTGCAGACTCGGCATCCAGGGCAACCTCGTTTGAAGGAACCTGTGATACTTCGGCAGAAACGGGCTTGATACCTGCCTTGTCAAAAGCCTCAACCACGTCGGCAAAGGCCTCAGGTGCGGTAAAGACATCGATGGAGCCGTCATCATTAGGCACTACATCGTCAGCACCGGCCTCAAGACCTATCTCCATTGCCTTCTCTTCATCAACATTCATGTTGCCGTCTTCATCAGGGGCAAAGGTGATCACACCCTTTTTGGTGAACATGTAGGAAACGGAGCCGGAGGTACCTAAATTACCGCCGAACTTGGTGAAGGCGTGACGTACCTCAGCTGCGGTACGGTTGTGGTTATCGGTCATGCACTCGCACATCACAGCGATACCGCCGACACCGTAGCCCTCATAGACGATGGTATCAAGATCAGATCCCTCGCCGCCGCCGACACCGCGCTCGATTGCACGCTTGATGGTGTCACGGGTCATGTTCTGAGCCAGAGCGGCTACTACAGCAGAACGCAAACGGGGGTTTGCAGACTCATCACCGCCACCCATCTTAGCTGCGGTAGTAATTTCACGGATCAGCTTGGTAAATACCTTACCGCGCTTAGCATCCTGTGCTGCCTTACGGAAGCGGATATTGGCCCACTTGGAATGACCTGACATTTTCTATCTCCTATATAAAACGCCAAAGCGTTTAAACTTTTAATTACCCCCTATAAAGGGGGCAATATTTATTAATCTTCTTTTTCAGTAACGTTTACTGCAAGCTCTTTTAGAGCCTCTTCAGATGCGAAGTTCGGAGCACCTGACATCAAATCGGCAGCAGCGGTGGTCTTAGGGAAGGCAATAACATCACGGATGTTGTCAGTGCCGGTCAGGAGCATGGTGACTCTGTCAAGACCGAAGGCCAGACCTGCATGCGGAGGTGCACCAAAGGACAGGGCATCAAGCAGGAAGCCGAACTTCTCCTGAGCCTCTTCCTTGGAGATACCCAGAACATTGAATACTGCCTGCTGCATTTCACCGTCATAGATACGGGCAGAGCCGCCGCCTGACTCATAGCCGTTGATAACCAGATCATAGGCATCGGCATAGACGCTCATAGGATTGTCAATAAGCTCCTGCGGAGTGACATTCTTAGGCGCGGTAAACGGATGGTGCATGGCGGTAAGACCTGCTTCCTCGGTGATCTCAAACATCGGGAAGTCAACAATCCACAGGGCCTTGTAGCCATCGTGTACTAAATTATGATCACGGGCAGTCTGAATACGCAGAGCACCCATGAAGGTTGCAGTCTTAACTCTCGGACCTGCACCGATGAAGACGATATCACCGTCTTTGGCACCGGTTGCTTCACACAATGCCAAGAGCTCAGCCTCGGTTAAGTGCTTGCCAGCAGAGGACTTCAGGCCCTCGGCACCCTTTGCAAGCTCATTTACCTTGATATAGATAAGACCTGAGGCACCAAGCTTCTTCACATAATCAGTGTAGCCATCAAGCTCACGGCGGGTAAGCTTGGCACCGCCTGGGAGTGCAAAGCCGATCACGCGGGACTTTTCATCATTTGCAGGATTTGAGAGCACAGAGAACTCTGATCCCTTAACGGCATCGTCTAAGAGATGGAGCTCATAATCAATACGCAGATCAGGCTTGTCAGATCCGAATCTGTCCATAGCCTCCTCCCAGGTCATTACAGGAAGCTTGCCTAAATCAACGCCCTTGATTTCCTTAAACAGGGAAACCATCATCTCCTCAGTTAAGGCACGGACATCATCTGATGACATGAAGGAGGTTTCAACGTCGATCTGGGTAAATTCAGGCTGACGGTCAGCACGCAGATCCTCATCGCGGAAGCACTTGGTGATCTGATAGTAGCGGTCATAGCCTGAAATCATCAGAAGCTGCTTGAATAACTGCGGAGACTGCGGCAGTGCATAGAACTTGCCGTGGTGAATACGGGATGGTACCAGATAATCGCGGGCACCCTCAGGAGTTGCCTTGGTAAGCATAGGGGTTTCAATATCGATAAAGCCATGCTCATCAAAGAAACGGCGGACAAAGTGGGTGATCTTTGAGCGGGTCAGAAGCTGATTTACCATGTAGGGACGGCGCAGATCCAGATAGCGGTAACGCAGACGCTGCTCTTCAGTGTTGTCCTGATTAAAGTCAATTGGTAAAGCTGCAGACTTGTTGAAAATCTTCAGGGCTGTTGCATAAATCTCAATTTCGCCTGTGGCCATATCGGCATTGGCCTGAGATTGAGGACGGGCACGCACCTTGCCTTCCACCTGTACGCAATACTCATTACGCAGTGCTGATGCTGCCTCATGCACAGCCTTCTCGTCAGGATCGAATACCACCTGTACGATGCCGGATCTGTCACGCAGATCCACAAAGATGAGACCGCCCAAATCACGTCTGCGGTTAACCCAACCGCAAAGAGTGACATTTTCGTCTTTATTGCTTAAACGCACGTCGCCGCAATAAACAGAACGCATTGACATAAAAAAGCCTCTTTTGCCGATAGTGCGATGCCTGCAATTCTTAAGGAGACAGCCTTATTTCAGGCACAAAATATCCCCGTTGTGGCAACGCGTTAAAATTCTGAGTGCAAAATTATAGATCTTATAAACTCTGCGGGCAATAAGAAAGTGGCATTCCTGTGCGCAATTTAAAGAAAATTTCCATAAAAAAAGCCCCCGTACGGGAGCCTTTGGATACCGATCCGATCTCCAATGCAGGAGAGTCGGAGATCGGATCAGAATTTCAGCTGTTAGCCAAGCAGTGACAGTGCCAACTGAGGGATGGAGTTTGCCTGAGTGAGCATAGAGCTTGCTGCCTGCTGTACGATGGACTGAGCTGAGAGGTTTGAAGCTTCCTCAGCATAGTCAGCATCACGGATGCGTGAACGTGCATCAGACTCATTGTTGGCAACATTGGTCTGGTTGCTGATGGTTGATTCCATACGGTTTTCAAGTGCACCGAAGTCACCGCGCTTAGAATCGATCAGATTAATAACATCATCAATATGGGCAAGGGTTTTCTGAGCAGCAGCTGAAGTGCTGACATTAAACACAGAATATGTGGTATCGGTACCATTAATATCTGCATTTTTACCAGCTCCAGCAACATCAGTCGCAAGGGCATCATCCGCACCTACTGCAGCGGCCAAGCTCGCTAAAGAATAATCTTTGGTCGCCACAGTAGTACCTGTTTTATCTTTAAGTCTTAAATCAAGGCACAATACATCTTTTGCGTTGGCACCGACCTGGAAGGTAACAATACCTTTTTTATCCTGCACAATAGAATCAGTACCACTATCATAAGCAGAAAGAATCTTCTTTCCGCCATAGGTAGTCTTGGAGGCGATACGGGTGATTTCCTTTCACAGAGAGGAAACCTCTTCCTGAATGGAACGACGATCAGATGTGGTATTGGTACCGTTAGCTGCCTGAACAGATAGGGTACGTATACGCTGCAACATGGTGGTCATCTCATCCATGGCACCTTCAACGGTCTGGGTCAAGGCGATACCGTCGTTGGCATTGCGGTTGCCCTGGTTCAGGCCGTTAATCTGGGAGGTCAGGCGGTCGGAAATCTGCAGGCCGGCAGCATCGTCCTTGGCGCTGTTGATACGAAGACCGGTTGACAGACGGTTATAGGTGGTGGACAAGGAATTGGTAGCCTTGTTCAGGGATGACTGACCTCTTAAGGAGGTGACGTTGGTATTTACATACAGAGCCATAATATTTTCTCCTGCTGACTGTAATTCTTTTGAGGATTTGTTCCTCAGTTGCTTTAAATAACGTCAGCAGGTCAAAAATCTTCACAATTATTTTTACCTTTTTTGTATTTTTATTTTTAATCAAGGCATTAGCTTTAAAAATTGCCTTTTAAAGGAGCATATAAGCACCAAAGCGCAGATTTTTTTTAAAGGCTCTATGTCTTACTCAATACAAAAGACTAGAATAATGGGCAGTTAAACGGAGCTGCCATTATGAAAAATTTGAAGCGTTCCCTCCTGGGAGGCGCGGTGGCCTTGGCAATGCTCGGCACCGCAATGGAGTCTGAGGCTTCAGTCTCAGATAAAGTATTAACCGTAGGCTGTGAGGGCGGTTTTGCCCCCTTTACCTACATCGACGAGCAGGGTGAAATCACCGGCTTTGACATCGACCTCATCCGTGCCATGGGTAAGGATATGGGCTATGAGGTCAAGGTTGTGGTCTATCCCTTTGACGGTCTCATCCCCGCTATTCTGACTAACAGCATCGACGTCATCATCTCAGGCTTTACCATCTCTGAGGAGCGTGCCAAAAAGGTAGACTTCTCTGATCCTTATTATCTGTGCGGCCTGACCTATCTTACTGATGCTAAAAATAAGCAGAAGCTTAGTGATTTCAGCAAACTGAACGGTGAGACACTGTGCGTGCAGATCGGTACCACCGGTGCCATGTTTGCAGAAAAGCATTTCCCTCAGTCAAAGCTTCGCACATTCAACTCCCCCGCTGAGACCTATTTAGAGCTCAACAAGGGCGGATGTGCGGCTGTTATCAATGACATGCCGGTAAATGACTTTTATCTCTCACGCCACAAGGGTATGGAGCTAGCATCGCTGCATATCGATAAGGACGTAGACAAAGAGTACTACGGTATTGCCGTCAATAAAGAACATCCGGAGATGTTGAAGGAAATCAACCGCGGTCTGAAGCTGGTGCAGGATAACGGGCACTTTGCTGAAATCTCCAGACAGTGGTTTGGCTACGACATCACTGACACCTTGAAATAATACGAAGAGAAATCCGTATTAACTGACAACGCCTGGGGATCTCCCCAGGCTTGTTCCTCCTCAAAATCACATCTTTTACAAAGACCTCTCTCTTTTCTATAAAAGCTGTATCCACTACTGCTACAATCTGTGCAGGACATCAAAGATAAGGATCTGACATGAAATCTCAGGATCAGGACAATACAGAAATCATCAGTGATGAAGAGCAGCAGAGACTTGAGAACCTGTGTCTTTTGCAAAAGCAGCTTGCAGAGGACTTAAAGGAGCGCTTTAAAAAGTCAATTTCAGCCTTTAGTGAATTCATGCCTGAGGTTGCCACTGCCTTTGAAAACTACCGTCCGAAAAAAACTCTGCATTTTTTCTGCAGCGATAACGGGATCCCCAATCTTGAGTTTCCTGAGGAAAATCACCGTATACTCTATCACTTTGAAAATCCCTGGGAGAGCATTGACAAGGAACTTGATGAGCAACTTGCAACCATTCCTCTGCACAATGTGATCCTGGGCGAGCAGCGTGATCCATACGGGCAGATCCATTTTCGTTATCTCAAGGAATCGCGTGAAACCACTATTGAGCTTACCGATAACCATGCTGATTTTACGCACAGCACTACCCCTTTTAAAACCAAAGCCATAGGTAATGCCATAATTTTAGGATCAGGCCTTGGCTATGCCGTGGGACTTCTATACAGCAAGGTTGAGGTTGCAAATTTACTCATAGTTGAGCCTGATCCTGATCTTTTCTATGCATCACTGCATACCTTTGACTGGGCGCCGCTGCTTCAGTATGTAAAACAGGAGGATCTGGGCTTTAAGCTCATTGTCGGGCAGGATCCAGATAACTTTTTAAAGATTCTCGGGGGATTCTTTGACCGTCACGGACTCTTTTTATCAGGACAGCTGTGGCCTTATATAGGACGCGACGGGGATGACATCAAAAAATGTGCAGAAATCCTCAAGCTTGATTTTAAGAGAATACACGCGAGCATGGGCTTTTTTGATGACAGCATGTTCGGAACCTCCCACGCCCTGCAGTCAGTACTTGCCGGCAAGCATTTTGTAAAACGCAGTGCCACACTTCCCCCTAAGATGCGACGCTATCCCTTGTTTGTGATAGGCAACGGACCATCTCTTGATAAGGATATAGATTTTCTAAGACGCAATCAGGACAAGGCTGTCATCATCGCCTGCGGTACGGCCTTAGATACCCTCTATCATGCAGGAATTCATCCTGACTTTTATGCCGCAACCGAGAGAACTCCTGAGATAGCAGAAACCATCCATGCTATTCCTGATAAAGAGTTTATTGACTCACTCACCTTAATTGCAGGTGATGTAATTCATCCAAAGACTGCCGCATGCTTTAGGAAAACCGCAATTTTCGGAAGGCCTAACGAGCCCTTTTACTGGATATGGCAGACTCATGCAGACAAGGATAAACGCATCAGGGAAACAGATATCATGAATCCCCTGGTGGGAAATCTCGGGGTAGCCTCAATATTCGGTTTTGGCTTTAACGAGGCTTATCTCTTCGGTCTTGACTGCGGGAAAAAGCTTGATACCGCCATGCACTCTAAATATTCCACCATCTACAATGAAGCAGGAGTTGGTGATAAGGGCGGGGTGTACAAGGTAGATGATAAATACCTTTTAAAAGGCAATTTCGGCGGCACCATACAGTCTACCTACCTTATGGAAATGTGCGCCCGCAACATGGAAATTGCCATTGCCGATCACATGTATTATCAGGATGAGATCTTTAAGATCTACAACTGCTCAGACGGCGCGCTTATCAAGGGAACAGTTCCTCTGCATTCAGATAAAATCGATTTTACCCATCGTCCGGTCATCAACAAGCAGGAGCTTTCAGACTACGTTCAAAGCACCTTCACCTTCAAGGCAGAAATTACCCGCGCGCAGATAAAGGAATACTGCATGATGGATAAATTCGGGGAAATCATTGCCAATCTTAAAAAGATGCTGCAGGATTTTCCCGCAACCCGCACCACCGCAGTAAAGCGCATGATGACCATGTCAGAGTACATACTGTCTTTGCAGAATCATCCCTTCTTAGCAAGTCTTGGATACTTTCTTGACGGCACCATTCAGTCAATTCTGCTACAGGCCTTCTGCACTCTTTATCAGTGCGCCGATGAAAGCAAAGCACTTATTGCCACTCAAAAAGTATTACAGAGCCTCGATCACTTCTTTGAGGATGCGCAAAGACTGTATCCCCTGCTTCCTGACTATGTCTTAGGTGAGCATTACGGCTTTACCGGAAATAAGATAGGCTTTGATCATGAGGGCTCCATGGCCCCGGCATCACCTGCATATCCGCATCTTTTTAAAAAGAGCTTTGATGATCCTGTAAAAAAGTTCCACAAGCGCTATGAGTAAGCATAGCGGGAAAAAGTAAGCTCAAAAGCTGTAGGAGCTCAGTGTATAGTCATTTTTTTTGAGGCTATACACTAAAAGCTTGTGGAAAGACCGCTTTTTAAGGCTACAGCTCTTTAAGCTCACACTGCACAAAGCATTGCTTGTTATAGAAAGATAGGCCGTAGCAATATATCTTCTTAACCTTAAGCTTCACCAGTGCGTCTGTGTATTTTCTCT